>CAYGUR010000359.1:0-3174 GCA_964353035.1 uncultured Comamonadaceae bacterium
GCTCCTAAGGTTTCTAATTCGATTTTGATTTCCTCTTTTTTCATAGCTCATTGACCCCTAAACCGGGCGTTGGTTTAATCTATTTTCGAAATAAATTGTTCTATTTTCTGCACCGCATGGTGGTAAGATGCTTTTAATCCACCCACACTGGTTCCGGTGATTTCGCTTATTTCTTGGTAGGGCATCTCATCGTAATACCTCAAAAGAAAAACTGCTTTTTGTTTTTCAGGCAGCGTGGCGATGGCGGTTTGTAAAGTACGCTCAATGTGGTCTCCATCGAAATAGTGGTCACTTTCCAAGGTAGATGCTAATTTGTGTTCTACTTCGTCGAAAGCAACCCCACTTATGCGTTTTCTTTTTTCAAGAAAAGTGATAGATTCATTCGTTGCAATCCGATACAGCCAGGTGCTTATCTTGCTCTCTGCCCTAAAATTCGAAAGCCCTTTCCATGCTTTGATAAATGTGTTTTGTGTTACATCATTCGCATCATCATGGTCAAGCACCATCCGACGAATATGGAAGTAGATCTGCTCTTTGTTCAGACGCACAATCCACTCAAAGGCTTTTTTCCTTTGAGATTCGTGCTGAAGCATCTGCACAAGATCAGTATCGTTCGGCTGTGAAGTCACGCGTTCTTTTCATTTGGACTCCAAAAAGGTAAGAAGGTTTAATAGGGAAACACAATTCTGACTGCTTCAATAGTTGAGCAGGACGATGTGGCCTGTTTTGATGGTGGGAATACCGTCGTAAATCTCTCGATAGAATAGCTGGAAAGCATAAACACCATCTCTGAGGTCTTCACCAGCTATTCGTCCATTCCAGGTTTCGGAAGGATCATTCATGGTGTAGATAATATCACCCCATCGATTGTAAATGTCCAGCCTGTAGTCATACGGTGCACATTCAAAAACGGGAGCAAAAACATCATTGTTTCCGTCGTTGTTTGGGGTGAAGGAGTTGGGTAGCCAGACCGGACATTCGCAGGAGATTACGTTGACATATGTGGTGTCTGAAATCTCCCAACAATCATCATCGTCTTCAATGGTGAGCCAATACCAACCGGGTGATGGCACTTGAAATGTTGGTAGGTTACTGCCGTCTCTCCAGGTGTAATCTCCTTGAACAAAGCTGGCATCAAGTTCAAAAGGGACGCCGAAGCACAGTTCATAATCATCTGCAAAAATGTTCTCTGGAATGAGGCTGTACTCCACGTAAATGGCATCTGAACCTGTTCCACAGACATTTGTAACTGCAACTGAGTAGGCTGCTGACTCATTGAGCACCACATCAAGTGTTGGTGCTTCAGAGCCCGTGTTCCACAAATACGTAGCATCAGGGTCGTTTAATAGTCCGCTTAACTGCAATGGCTCATTGAAACAAAGCGCCGTATCAGCACCCAAGAAAATGGCAGGAATCGAGTCAAGTTCAACCTCAATCTCATAAAAAGCAGCCCCGCAATCATCTGTAACCGTTACGCTGTAAATACCTTCTTCTGAAACTGTAAAGGTAGAATCAGTAGAACCGTCTTGCCAGAGGTTCTCAGGATTTAGTCCTTCTGTATACAGGTCGAAACTTGTTCCCTTGCACAGCACGGTATCCATCGACGGAACCAATTCAGGATCACCGTGGAAGGTGACTGAGACGCCGTCAGCAACCGAGTTGCATAAATTACTGGCATTCACCGTGTAAAATCCTGTTTCAGTGACCGTTATAGTAGATGAGGTTGCACCCGTATTCCATGTTACTGTAGCTCCTTCCAGTGAAGGGTCTCCCAACGTTACATTTTCACCTTCACAGGCATCAAGAAACTGTGGAAGATCTACTTCTAGTTCTCCGGCATCCAATTGGCAGAGGTTCAAGATCATTCCGCTGGAAACATCGGTGTAGAGCCATAAATAAGTATGTCCGTTGTTGGTTCCATTGGCAGTGAAATTGTAGGTGTTGGTTTCCCACTCCCCATTGGCAGCTGGCAGTGTGCCAATCAATGAACCTTGGAGGACATCGTTTTCAAACAGTACTGGACCAGTGGAAGAATACAATTTTGGTTGAAATGTTCCATTGTTTCCTGCTCCATGGCTCACATAGGTAAAAGTTACGCTGTAAGCTAATCCTGGGATGAGACCATTTCCGATTCGAAAACCAACGCCTTCGCCCACACCGCCATTCACTCTGAGAAAAACAGCTTTAACAATGGTGCATGAGATTGGTGGATCAATGGAAAGGTTTGAACCGCCACTTCCGCCTTGCCAAGCTCCGGAAACATAAGCTACCATGTCAGCTCCAGCAGCGGGCTCGTTGGCAATGTCAACAGTTGTTTCAAATCCGGGGCCAACTGTTGGGGTGAAAAAGCATCCGTCCACGAAGTTCTGAGACCTCATTGATAAAGATGAAATCACCACCAAAATGAGTAGCAGATATTTGAACAGGTGTTGATGCATGCAGGGTTTCAAAACAATTCTAATACAATGAACACCTAAGTTACCCGAAAGGTTGGCTCATAGAAAATAAAAACAACGAATAAATTTCACTTCTACACTACTTGAAGTAGCGTGACACGGCATTGAGCATTTGCTGATGTGTGTTTCCATTGCTTGCCAGAATGTCCTCACCAAACAGCGCGTCATCTTCTCCAGCAAAATTCGAAACCTTCCCTC
The DNA here is from genome assembly GCA_964353035.1 of uncultured Comamonadaceae bacterium. Taxonomy (GTDB): domain Bacteria; phylum Bacteroidota; class Bacteroidia; order Flavobacteriales_D; family Sanyastnellaceae; genus JAQWQB01. The sequence continues at coordinate 2,655 of CAYGUR010000359.1, forward strand.
CAGCTTCCTGAACGAGTAAAATGCCAGCCGCCACATCCCACGGATTCAACGCGTATTCGTAAAATAAATCACACCGCCCACAGGCAACATAGGCTAAATCCAGTGCTGCACTGCCAAGCCTTCGCACCCCACGGGTATTTTTTGTAATGAAGCCCAATAATTGGAGGTATTCTGTTTGTTTTCCGAAATCATCATACGGAAACCCAGTGGCGAGAAGTGCGTCTTCTAATTGCGTCGTTTTACTCACAAAGATTGGATTTCCATTGAGTTGCGATCCTTCTCCTTTAACAGCAGAATAGGTTTCATTGCGATTGGGGTCATGAATCACCCCAAGAACCAAATCATGTTGCTGTTGCAAGGCGATGCTAATGCAGAAAACGGGAATGCCATGCAGAAAATTGGTGGTACCGTCCAAAGGGTCAATGATCCAGTTGTATCCTTCATTGTTTCGAACCCCCGTGCCTTCTTCGGCAATGAATCCAGCTTCTGGCACAAGCTCTCCCAGCCTCTGAACGAGTTT
>CAYGUR010000360.1:0-3147 GCA_964353035.1 uncultured Comamonadaceae bacterium
GGCTTCCATGGCTCGTGGGCATGCCAGCTGAAACAAGCAGGGCCATCTGCTCCTTGATTTTTAGTGGTGTGCTTGAACGCTTACCAAAGCTGAGATTCAATTTTTCGCACGCCAGTGGTTCCTTTTTGGCAACCATTGGTAGGGTAGAACACGGGTTTAACTGTCGACCTGACCTTGTGGCCATTGACAATCCAATCAATCCGAGAGAGTACCTCGGAAAATTCTGGGTAGACAGTATCACACATGATGACAAGATGCTGAAGTATGTTCTTGACATGGTGGGCTCAGAAAAAGTAAGTCTCGGAACTGATTATCCGTTTCCACTAGGTGACCTTGAAATTGGTAAATTTATCACTGAAGCAGGCTTGAGCGAGCAAGTGGTAGAAGACATTTTCTGCAATTCGGCACTTTCGTGGCTTGACATGAAGAAGGAAGATTTCTTGTAGGACAATTCTGCTCTTGCTCAACGGTACGTATTTTTTTCTACCAGGCGCAACCCTTTTTAATGAAGCGGCGTCTTACCCTTGAACGAACCAAAAAATGACTGACCTTAAAGAGATCATCGATGGTTGCAAACGCAACAAAGGAAAGTACCAGGACATGCTTTATGCCCGGTACTCCAAGATGCTCTTTGGTACATGTTTGAGGTATACACGCAACTCTTTTGATGCGGAAGATGTGTTACAGGAAGGATTTGTGAAAATCTTCAAAAACATCGAAATGTACTCTCAAGATAAGTCGTTCGAAGGTTGGATTCGACGCATAATGATCAATACGGCCATTACGCACTATAGAAAGAACTTAAAACATGCCTACCACGATGACGTGTCGGAGTCGTATGATTTGAGTGATGACTTAGGGCCAGATCAAAATTGTGATTACACCCAAGAAGAGTTGATGGAGGCAATCAATAAGTTGCCTGCTGGATATAAAATGGTCTTCAACATGTACGTAGTTGAAGGTTATAAACACAAAGAAATTGCAGATGCACTTGGCATCGACATAAATACTTCAAAATCTCAGCTTTCTCGAGCGAAGAAACATCTTCAACGAGAATTGGCTGAAATGAGTAAGATTAATCTGTGAGGATATGATGAAGCGGCACGACGATCCATTTTTTGAGATGTTCCGAGAAGGGTTGCAAGGATATGAAGCAACACCGCCCGCCGGAGCACACGCAGCCATTAAGCAACAAATGGCAAAGGGAAGTTTTTTCCACTTCGCTTGGAATAGACTGAACGTATATTATGCTGCCCTTCTTTTAGGAGCAGGGATAGCTGGAGCATTCGTTTTGAATACCAACAGCGAGGCAGTGAATGGGCAAACTGCACTAGTGCCACACATGAATACTGAATTGGTGCTCAACTCTGTTCAAGCTAGATTGGTCAATCAACACATTGACCACGTCTCTCAAGAAGATGAGCTGATTGCAAGTAAGTGGGAGACGAGAACTGAAGTTCGAAATGAAACTAGAGGAGCCACTGACATGCCAACTCGTAAGTCTGATTCGGGAACGCCAAAAGCTGATTTGGAAAACACGGATTCAAACGGTGCAGCTGATCTCAATGACCAGTCAAGCGCAGAAGCTTCAATTGTAGAGCCAGCTATGCCTGTTGAATTGATTCAGCCATCTATTGAAACACAACTGCCAATTGATTGGATGAACCACTTGAAATCGCCAAATCTTACCAGTTTATTGAATCAATTAGATTCAGACAAGGAAACCATTCACATCACTTTACCGGTGACTGTGACCGTTGAAAAGTAAGATTGACCTATATTCGTGGTCATCACCAAGCATGACTCAAATTCAAACCAATATTCGAATTGTGAGCAGTATCCCAAAGATGCTGCTCTTTTTCGTTTTGATTTTTTCGGTTTTTCAGAGTCGGGCCTACCTGCCTGCGGCGAATGACACCATTATTCTCGACGGGAAGAAGGTGATTGTCAACAGAGAAGTGACCACAGATACGGTAACCACTACCACGCCCAATCCACTCGAGGAGAAGAAACAAAAAAAGAAGCTCGACCTAGGGACATGGAGAGCAGGATTTCGAGCTGATGGCTACGTTCCTGTGTGTAACTTATCGGCAGAAACAGAAGGGTATAGCAGTGTCAATGCCTATGTAGGCGCAGATCGAAGACGAGGGAATGGTTCTGGAATCATGTTCTTCGCTGAAAGAGAAGTGGGTAAAAGAGGATTTTCATTGACTTCTGGATTCGGCGTCGATTTCATTACAGGAACCAACTTCAGTTTCAATCCTGATCAGCTCGATGACAGTTTGTATTCCTTCGCTAACTTCACTTCGAACCAACTAGACCAAATTTTATTGCTTCGCTATGAGCTGGGAAGTGAATTTGACACGCTCAAAGTCAATTTAGAAGACAGTCCGTTTAAGACTACCTGGCTCAGAGTTCCAATTGGAGCACTATGGGAACGAGACATCAACAAAGATCTGACGCTCCGTTTTGGGGGTGGTGTTGATCTGCGTTTCCTGCTTGCAAGCGAACGTCCGGACGTCATCTTTCTTCCAGATTTGGGCAAAGACTACATCTGGGTATCAGCGGAAGAAGAAGCATGGTTTTACAAGTCGGTGACCTTTACTCCGTGGGTTTCTGGAGGTGTTCGTGTTGCCATGGACCGGAATTGGTGGCTTGACATTGGAATCAAAGGTGGATTCCCTTTCAAACCGATTGCTTCCAATTCGCGAGGCATCGAATATCAAAGTATTCTTCTTAGCGGTAGAATAGGGGTGATGTACCTATTTGGAAAGTAATTCTTCCATTTTAGTATCCGCATTCAGCTTCAATTTTGTTCGATTTTCTGCAACTCTTGAAAAGCAATTCACACTTTTTTTGATTTTGAACACAACAAATCAAGAAGAATATGAGTTTTTAGTTTGAGAGTTTTAGTTCAATTCTACCGAGTAATCCTGCAAGGTTCTTGGATAGAACATTCTAAAGTTGTTTTGGTTAAGGTAAAAGGAGAGCTCAACGGAGTTCTCCTTTTTTTTGCAATTCATGGAATTGAATACCCCATTTGAACTGCATGCCGACTAATTTTCTTTCGCTTTAGGTTTTGAGAGACAAGCAATTATGCGTATTTTTAAAAACGAATAGTAAGAGTATGTTTTTAAAGTCCATATC
>CAYGUR010000361.1:0-3142 GCA_964353035.1 uncultured Comamonadaceae bacterium
CGAAGTAGATGCCGATGGCAACTTGTTCTTTGATCGCATTGGGAGCACAACCGAGATGTGGTCACTGCAATTCGGCGTGAGCTTCAATCTTCAATGATTCAACTCTAAATCGTACGACTTTTTCTCGTCGATTTGTAAGGCAATTCCGAAACACGATTTGGGCTCCAACTCACCTACATTACTTGCGTAAAGGGGGATAACAACACCTTAGCTTGACATCAATACCGTCAAGTTAAATGATCCTTCTCAACATGCAAATGAAAAATCCACCCAAGTGTTCTTGGACTTTCAAGACCACAACATTTATGGTTTTGTTAGCCTCATTAACCATCCAACTTCAAACCCTTGGCCAAACTAATCAACAATCTAGTTTATCAAGTCAAGCAGGCACACTGTTCTCTGAACCCAGCTCTGGTGTTCAACAAGCAAAAGAACAAGGTTCATTGACCTCACCTGATTTGAGCATTCCATACAATGGGGATTACGTTGACATACGCTCCGTTGTTGAAAGATCAACGAATAGATCAAGTGGTTGCTGGGTAGACTTTGATCCAAGCACATGGACTCAGATGCCCGCGAACGATGATGGATCAGTAGGACCAATCAACCTGCCATTTACATTCGATTTGTATGGAACGGGCTACAACAGTTTGTACCTGAACAACAACGGAAACATTACGTTCAACAATGCACTTTCCTGGTATTCAGCCTCTGGTTTTCCAATCTCAACTCCTATGATTGCTCCTTTCTGGGCAGATGTTGACACGAGGCTTGGCCATGGTGAAGTATGGTATTTTGTAGATGATCACGCCTTCTATGCCTCTTGGGTAGAAGTGGGTCCGTATAACGCCTACTCTTCTTACAGCACTGGATTATTCAACACCTTTCAAGTAGTACTTACTGACGGAACAGACCCAGCAGTTCCCGCAGGATCAAATATTGGACTGGCCTATGGAGAAATGGGCTGGACCACAGGATCTGCTTCAGGAGGAAGTGCGGGCTTTGGTGGCACTCCCGCCACGGTTGGCATCAATGTTGGAGACGGAGTAAACTTTGTCCAGTTCGGACTTTTCGATTCAAACACGGACAATTACGATGGACCGACCAACGGAAACGACGGTGTTGCTTGGCTGAACAATCAATGCTTTGATTTAGACATATCTAATCCAGGGAATTCGGCTCCAGTAGCCCAAGGATTTCCAGACAACGGCACCTTGAACATCTGCACAGGTGAGGCAATCTCAGTGACGTTTGAATTCTTCGACGTTGACCTAGGAGACTCGGTCACAATTAGCCTAGATGACCAAGGAAATAGCGGCTACTCAATTAACAGCACCAATTCTGGCTCTTCTGCGTCGATGGATATCACCTTCAATAGTTCGACCGCAGGAACATATACCTACCTATTCACTGGAACTGACAACAATTCTTCGCCAGCATCAACTGACGTTTTGCTTACTGTAATCGTGAGCGAGTCCCCTTCTGTTAGCGTTAGTTCTGTGAATCCTTCCTGCTCTGCAAACAATGGGGAAATTACATTCGACTTTACTGATAGCGCTGACCAATCTCAAATCCAATTCAGCCTTGATGGCGGACTCACTTGGGAAACAGCTGTGAATGACAACTTAGGAAGTGTATCCTATTCAAGTCTTTCTGCTGGTGACTTCCAGCTTCAAGCAAGATATCAATCTGGCGGATGTGTTCTAGACCTTGGCTCTGAAACACTTATTGACGCTGGCTTCCAACTGCCCTCACTTTCTTGTAGCGGAGACATTTCCGTGAATGACGCGGGAAATGACTGCGAAGAATCCATTACCGTCCCAACTCCTACTTTAGAAGGCGGTTGTGCTTCTGACGTCTATCAACGCAACTACCTCTCCTTCGATGGAAACAATGATTTCATCGCCATAGAAAATTTTAACTACGCAGCTTCTCAAGCTGAACTTTCGGTTGAAGCTTGGATTCGAACAACTGACGGAGGAAATCAAATCATTGCTTCCTATGATAGAAGTGAAGTGTGGCGACTTGAGATCAATGGCAATGGCGGTGGCACAGGTGAAGTTGGATGGTGTGTCAAAACCAATTCAGGGGTCCTTGATTTAGGCTCGAATTCGCGTGTTGACGACGGCCTTTGGCATCACATCGCTGGAATTTACGACAATGGAACAGTAGCTATCTACATTGACGGTGTGCTTGACGTCTCTGCTACCAGTGGATCTACTATCGGTGGTACTGCTGTGAGGTATGGGTTTATCGGGACTGGATCAGAAGCCTCGTCTTACAACGGAACGACTGGGCCAAACGACTACTTTAACGGCGATATGGCAGGATTCAGAATCTGGAATAAAGCCTTATCTATTGCAGAACTCAACTCTGAGTACTGTCCGAATATAGCTGCTTCAGACCTTGTGCTAAACTATGATTTCACAGAAGGGACAGGCACCGTTCTTAATGACGCTTCAGGAAATCAATACAACGGTAATTTTCAGAACATGACTGCTTCGGCATGGGCTTACGGCGCTGCCCCAGGTTGCATTTCTTTTTACAATGATTTGAATCAAACTACAGATGCTTCTGGGGTGTATGGTGCTGGATCTACAGAAGTGAACTGGACCTTGTCTTCACCAGACGGACAGACATCAACCTGCACGCAGACCGTGGAAGTTGTAGTTCCTCTAGACATGGTATGCGCAAATGAATTCAATGATTACATATGGAATGGTACGGTTGACAGTGATTGGAACAACGCGGCAAATTGGGTTGGAAATGAAGTTCCTCCAGCACAGGCGAATGTGATGATTTCGGTCATCAACTTTCCTCCCGAACTGTCTCAAACAGTTTCGGTCAGAAACCTTTTAATTGACGAAAACTCAAGCATTGAATTTACCAACAGCTCTGGACAAGTAAAAATCTACGGTGATTTGGCCAACAACGGAACGCTTAGCGGAACAACGGGGAAATTTTGGTTTGCTGGAGATGATTTGCAACTCATCAAAGGTACTAGTGAACCCATTTTCCATGAACTTAAAGTGAGTTCTACTGATACCCTTCGTTTACTCACGAACATCTTCTTGAATGGGGCTATGCAGCCAAACTCTGGAGTGTTTGACTGGAATGGAAAAAACGTTGAGCTGCTTTCAAC
>CAYGUR010000362.1:0-3123 GCA_964353035.1 uncultured Comamonadaceae bacterium
ATGAATGGCTTCCTACCAGTCATCTACACCATTTAGTGCCATGGTCATTCCTTCTTTAAAGCCCATTTGAATGGTGGCTTCAAGTTGTGCTATATCTGGATAGACGGAAGTGTTCACCACCATAGTTGTTCCACCTGTTTCTGTGAATACCATGTCAAAATCAACAACCGGCAAGGCGGGATTTGCATTTCCTTCGTCATCTGTAAAACAATCTGAACCATCAAAAGTGTGGTGTCGGTCAATGGTTTTATAGGTAGTTAAACCCCAATGCTCTTCCCCTTCTGGACCCACCATCGCGTATAAACGGTGTCCGCCTTCTTTGAACTCCATTCGTTTCGTGACTGATTTCCACGGTTTCGGTGCCCACCACTGATCAAGGATTTCAGGCTTCGTCCATGCATCCGAAACTAGTGATAGATCAGGATCAAATTCACGACGGATAGTAATCGTTTTGTTCTCTTTGTCGATGAGAAATTCGAAAATCATTTCAGCTTTCATTTCTAGTTTGTTTTAAGGTTAATAACACGTCATCGAGCTGGTCAAAGCGTTTTTCCCAAAGCAATCGGAATTGTTCAATCCAGTGATCGATTTCTTTCATTTTATCGAGTTTCAGTTGGTAGTAGATTTCTCTTCCTTCCTTTGTTTCGTCCAACAACGAACACTCCTTTAATATTTGTATGTGTTTGGAAATGGCTTGACGGGTCGTATCGAATTCTTGTGCAATGGCATTTGGTGTGAGTGCTTGTGAGGCAATCAAAACAAGTATGGCTCGCCTCGTAGGATCTGCAATGGCTTGGAAGATGTCTCTTTTCATTATCTAGTTAATTACGCAACAATATGGTTGCAAATATATATGCAAACATTTGGTTGCGCAAAGTATTAAATAACTTTTTTGCCCACAGATTGAAGTCGCTTTGTTGATGGCTTGCCGTTAACGAGAAGTTCGCTTGAGTGAGAAAAGAGAAGGATGATGAACGACGCTATGCGATTAGTAGCCTACAGTAGTATCTTTCAAGCTCCGTAAAAATAAAATGAACGCATCCAGATCTCTTTGAGAGGTAGCAATACCTACCGAAACGCGAGTAGCTCCCCTCATTTTCTTGAGGTAATCAATCATGTCCCAATAATTGCCTGTTTCCCTGCTGGAAAAGTAGTTTGCAATTTCGTCGACGGTCAAACAATTGTTGATTTCGTCTAAACCGGGATTGCAGAAGCATCCCTAGCGAATGGAAATCATCTTCTTGTTGGTCAATTCTTCTAACTTTTCAAATGGAATCTTCGAGCCATCAGGGTTTTTGAAGTTCATGATCATGGTTCCGCCCGCATTCGAGCGGTCCTTTGAACCAAAAATCTCCAGTTGGCTTTCTCCATTGCTATGCTTCAAGTCTTGCAACTGCGCATGCAGGTAATCTGCCAATGATTTCACACGTTCGGTAATGCGATCAATTCCAATTTCGTTGATGTAATCCAATCCAATCTTGATGGCAGGAATGTCCAAGTAATTGATGGTCCCGTCTTCAAAACGCTCATGGTTGTTAATCAGAAAGTGGTGTGGCGAATTCACAGAAGCAAGGCTGACCGTGCCTCCAGCAAACCATCTTTTACGAAGCTTTGGGAAAGTTGATTTTTTAATCAGCAAACATCCCAAACCTGTAGGGTAGCCAAATATTTTGTAAAACGAAATGGTAACGAAATCGGGCTGATGTACTTTCAAATCAAGCTTTGAAGTAGGGGCAAAGGCTGCCGCATCTAGCAGAACGTCCCACCCTTGATCTTGTGCTTTTTTAATCCAACTTAAATCGTGCTTTACACCAGAAACATTGGATTGGGCTGGAAAAGCAAACAGTTTATTCTTGTGATTTTCGCTTTCAAGCTTTTGCGTTAAATCTTGGGAGTCAACAGACAAGTCCATGTAATTCATGGGCACATAATGAAACTTTCCGTTGTGATTTTTACAATATTCACGAATGCCATTCACTGAATTGTGGTTGTCAGAAAAGAGCATAAAACATCCATCATCTTCAAACGGATAGCATTCACCAACAATTTTTAAGGAACCAGAAGCATTGGGGGTGAAGATGCAGTGGTAATCGTCTGCATTGAAAAAGTCAATCACACTTCTCCGTGCTTCATTTACCAAGTTAGTAGCTAGCTGCGAACTAGGATTGGTTGAATGTGGATTGCCCAAAACGTTTTCACGCAGCATTGTATGGTGCTTAACCACTTGAGAATCAGCATACAGATTTCCGCCTGTATAGTCTAAGTAAACGTGTTTTCCTTTGTCTAGTCTACTGTATTCCTTTGCTCTGAGTGCTTCAAAAAATGCATGGTGAGCCAATTCAGTTGATGAGTTAGCTACTTTGTTTTTCTTCGATTTGAAAAGCGTATTGATCATTTCAACTACCTTTTTCTAATGCGATTTCAATGTCGTTATTTCTGGTGTCAGTCATGAATCTATACGCTTGACGTTGAGCGCTTTTCGATTGATTCGAAGAAAGTTCGTGCCTGTTGTACCAGTAGTTTTCCCGACAATCTTCATCGAAAACTATGTTGGTTATTCGGTACGATAAAGGTAAGGGTATTTCACTGTTTGTAGATGGAGATGACCTCCAAATTCTCCCGATTTGTTTGAAATAAACCCCGTTTTCTTTCGCCTGGGAATAGTAGTTCTAAAGTGCGAGAGGCTCAATGAACACACGCAAAATGCACGTTCCTTCTTTGTAAGGAATACAAGGGAAATTGGATTTCACAACAAGAATAAGTGGTTTGAAGAGCCAACAGTAAATTTCAGCTTGAAATAATTTCCATGACCAATTCACGGGTCAATTTCTGTCCATTCGCACGTTCTTTAATGGTGTCGAACGGAAAACGAAAGTCGCAACCAGATTTCCAATCACTGCACCCATAAGCTGTTTTCCCTTTGATCAAGGATCCTTTTCCACATTTCGGACAGGTTGGCATTTCAGTTTTAACTGCTTTTGGTTTGCTCACTGAAGAAGCATTTCCACCTTCAAACAGGATGGCACCATTTTCATCAATTCTTAGAATGCCTTCGGTCTTTTCACCATTTACCTTAAACCCTTTGATCTTTGTGGTCGCCTTTTTAGCAATCAAGCGCTCTAC
>CAYGUR010000363.1:0-3120 GCA_964353035.1 uncultured Comamonadaceae bacterium
GTTGCAAGCTGCATCATCTGTACATCCGTTTGGAAGATCACATGAACCGTCATCTACTGTTGCAGCAGGATCATAGTTACAAGCTGCATCATTTGTACAACCAGGAACTTCTTGTGCTACGTAAGCAAAATCAAGATTGCAACGGTACTCATCTGCACCAATGCTGTTCGGGAAAATCTGAACGTAAATGTTTCCAGAAAAATCTCCGTCAGTCGTAAATTGACCGAGAAGAACTTTCAAATCGTCTCCGGCCACACCATTTACATCTCCATTTAATGCGAACCAGCTTCCGCCAATTGCATCAGAAATGTTCAGGCTGTTTCCGTTTTCGAATTCCTCACCCCAGTTCGTCAATCCAGACACAACATTAATGTCGTTCCCTGCATCAGCAGAAGAAGCACGACCGATGGTCACCCATGAGTCATATTGTTGCAATGGAAAAGCCGGGTAAAAGGCTTCGTTGTTACCGTCACCAGTTAACACACTGATTGTTGGCTCCTGGAAAAAGGAAGTCGTTGTGTTAATGTTAACCGGATTTTCTGAATCTCCAGCAATCGCAGACACAAAGTCTGTTGCTGAACTAGTTGTTACGTATAGTCGGTAAGTAGTCTGGCCGTTTAACACCTCCAACGGATCTCCCGTCGGGTAATTGTGTTCAGCCACCACTTCAACCTCAATACCAAGACCACTACATTGATCTTGAGCAAAGGTTTGCAAACCAAGCAAAACCAGCGCCGTTAAAGAGCATAAAAGTTTTCTCATAATTAAGCAGTTGCGTCGTCTTGTGACGACATTTCGCATTTTAGGTATACTAAGCAAGGGTAAAAGTAATAAATCTGATGAACACTTATCTAGTAAAACAAAAATATTATCGAAGACTTTACATTGTTCATCGACAATTAACCTCGTTTTACCCGAAAGTGTGAGTTCCACCTCACCCAAAAATGAGACGTACATCACCCTAAAAGGTCACAGACAAACGAATTTTTACACCGCAACTAATTCTCAATCAGTACATTTAATTTTATTCTTACAAAAGGATGCAACGTTTTTGTTCTTACCTCATCTTAATTAGTGAAAGAGACCATTTGTGACCACTACTGAAATTATACATGAACTGCGAAAAGGCAATACTGATGCGCTCATTGAGCTTTACAGAGACCATGCCTCCACCATCTTCGCCTCTGCTTATTCAATCGTGAATAACAAAGTCTTGGCAGAAGACATCTGTCACAATTGTTTTCTCAAACTTTTTGAAAAAGCACACGAATTAAAAACACCCGAGCAACTGCTGAGCTGGATGCGCACCGTAGCAAGGAATGAAGCTCTGATGGAACTTAGAAAAAACAAACGTTTCGACCTGCACAATGAAGACGGTAGCGCATTGGTAGAAGAAAACACAACGGAAGATAAATGGGAACACTGGAAGGTGACTGACATTGTTCACGCCATCAAACAACTCCCTGAAGGCTACCGAATTGTTCTCTCACTCTACCTAATAGAAAACCTTTCGCACGAAGAAATTGCTCAAACACTTAAAATTTCCCCTGGAACATCCAGGTCGCAGTATGCTAGAGGAAGAAAAAAACTCATTGAAAAACTCACACTGAACTATGCATGACCCGCTCAAATCTAAGATGAATGCTGCTCCTCCTGAAGCCGAAAACCTGCTGGAAGGACATGAAGAGCGCTTCTACACAAAAGTGTTGGCTCAGAAAACCACGCGGCAAAGACGAATTCCACCTATTTGGAAATGGTCTGCTGTGGCCGCCGCAGCTTCAATCCTCATTGTGGTGGCTGTTGTTTTCCAGATTGGCGAAGAAAATCAAGCTGTGCGAAAAAGAACCCTCAGCGATGTCTCGCAACAAGTGGAACGCGTAGAAGCCAAAATGACAAGTCAAATCTCTTTGAAAAAAGCTGAAATAGACATGTCAGACCCTGTCTTGAAATCAGAAGTGGCAAAATTCAAACGCCTGGAACAAGAATATACCAGACTGGAGGAAGCCCTCAACATGAACTTCGGTGACGCGCGCATTGTAAACGCCATGATGGAAAACTACAAACGCAGACTTCAAGTCCTTGAAAACATGCTTACGCACATCAAACTACAACAGTTAAAAGATAAAACAGAACCAAAAGTGCCTTCGGTACAATCATAATATGAACCCCATGAAAAAGATCATCTACTCATTTGCCGTATTTACCCTAGCATTCTTCATCTCTTTCAGCGCGGAAGCCAAGATTGATAGCGATTACGTTAAATCTTACTCGCAACAATACAACGTCAATCCAAATGTGCATCTCAAGACAGAGACTTCTTTTGGAAAAGTAACCCTCGAGTCTTGGGACAACAATGAAGTTCAAATCGACGTAGAAGTTACCGTTGATGCGAAAAATGAAAATGAAGCCGAAAAGGTGTTTGATAAAATCGAACTCATCATGCACGGCTCAAAAGAGCGCGTCTCCCTCGAGACGAAAATTTCAGGCAACCACAACAACAATGAATTCGAAATCAACATTCGTATCAAAGCACCTGAAAACACAATCCTTGATCTTACACACGGATTCGGAAACCTGAAAATTGGAACGTTTCGAAACAAAGCAGAAATCAATGCGAGTTACGGTGAGCTTGAAATAGAAAACCTCTCAAACGCAGACCTGGAAATCAATATGAGCTTCGGCGAAGCCAGCATTGACGACATCGGGGGTGGAAAATTAGATGTAGAATTCGGCGCTATGGAAATTAACCACTTGCATCACAGCTCAAAAATCAACTGCAGCTACAGCAGTTTTGAAGTCAAAGTTGAAGGCGTGAAGTGCACTGACCTAGAGATTGATAATGAGTTTGGAAGCGTCGATGTAGAAATCCCAGAAAACATGGCTTACCGTGTAGAAGGAAAGGCAAGTTTTGGCGACATTGAACTCCCAAAGAACATCAGAAACGAAAATATTGAAAAAGATTTTGCATCCTATTCAGTAGAGGCTATTATAGGCCAAAACCCTGAGGGTGAACTAGTAATAGACTCAAGCTTTGGGAACGTGACGGTAGAATTTCGTTGAACTTTTTAAGCAAGTGTATTTTCGAATAAAGAAATTTATATCTTTGCGCTCCCAACACGG
>CAYGUR010000364.1:0-3088 GCA_964353035.1 uncultured Comamonadaceae bacterium
GCGCATGGCAAATTGATTTTTGCCACGATGTAGTTCGCTCACATTCGCGAATACACCGTGGTTGTTTCGAACCAAACGCACCTCTTGCAGTTCAAGGCTAAGGTCATCTAGTTTAAAAACAGGGTCTTTTAGAATTCGATCGGAATAAAGTAGTGACGTTCCTGTTAAGGTATCCCCTTCCATTTTGATGACATAGCAATCAGCATTTTGGGCACTCGCAAAAAAAGGAGCAGAAAAAAGAATCAGCAAAAGAAAACGCATAACATAGGGGTTTTATACACTATGTCATACGGTTACATCATCCCATGGTTTCAATAAGTTGATCTATTCGACGATTGACATAGTTACTGATTTCATCCGGACATTCAAAGGTCATGAAATGTCCAGCCCCTTCAATGACAGACGGTTGCAACATGCGTTTGGTTTTAAACAACTTGTCCTTCGAGCCAATGACTTGGTAATAGGTGCTTGGTCGTTCTTCTGTATCCCATTCCAAAATGGCATTGATAGCGAAGTGCATGAATTCTGGTTCCAACCTACTTAACATGTCGTAAAATACTGCTCGGTGATCCGGAGTAGAAAAACCCATAAAGATATCAGCGAGCCAGTTCATTCGATACGTAGTCTTCGGCCCCAACCACCGGCCTAGCTTCAGCAAAGATGCAATCTTCATAGATGGCGGAAATTCTTTTGTACTTGCGGGGGCAGACAACAACACAAGGTCAAGTGGCTTTTTCACCAGCGCCATTTCGCGGGCCATCATTCCTCCCAAAGAGCTCCCCAAGTAAATGTTGTTCTCTGTTTCAATTGAATTGCACAGGTATGTTGCATAATCACGCATAGACTTCGCCCCTGGCACATGTTTCCATTCCAAGTAGTGCAAATTCCCTTTTCGAATGTCCAAAGGCTCGAACAACCTTCGATCAGCTCCCATTCCGGGTATGAGATAAATGTTCACTTCCTTCGACATTCTGCTAAGTTGAGTTAATGATTTATCTTGTTCATGAAAATAAGAACAAAATGAATACTCCAAAGTTTCGCATCGGCAAGTATGCCATCGAATTGTTCATTCTGATTGCCGGTATCATGATCTCCTTTCTGTTGAACGAATGGCGCGTGAGCAATCAAGAACGGAAAGAAAAGAACCGGTTGGTGAATCAATTTATGCTAGACTTGGCTTCCGATACTACTAGAATTAATGAGCTCGAAGATTTTATTGAGACCGTTTCTGCCTCGTGCAACGAACTCCTTCTCCTTGACTCTCTCTCTGATTTGGCAAAAACATCCAACAATGTAGCTGCCATGATGAACACGGTCAGTCAAAATTTCAACGATGCCACTTACATTGAAGCGAGCACAAGCGGAAAACTGGGATTGATTCAAAGTGATGAGTTACGCAGCAAGCTGATCAAAATGTACAACAAAACGCACGAGGAGATTTACAACTGGCACGCGATAGACATGAATGAAACACTGCCAAATATGATGCAGTATTACAATGCCCACTTTCCATATGCTGAACAACTTGACTTCAGAACCCTTCCGAAGAATAAGTTGGAAGAGTTAGAAATGGCGCTCACTGCTGATGAGTTCAAAAATTTGGTACAGCTGAACCTGATTATTAAAAATGGGATTCTAAACAACTACAAAACGAAGTTGCAGGAAACTGATCTTCTGTTCGATTTGCTAAAAAAGGAAGTGAAAAAATAGCTTACTCTCCGAAGAGTCCGAGGAAGAACAATACATCTAGGACATTTACAATTCCATTTCCATCAAGGTCACCGATGCATTCAAGTCCTTCGCAGCCTAAATCACCCAACAGCAATAGTAAATCTTCTACATCCAGGTCACTGTCTCCATCAAGGTCACCCGGTCCGAATGCATCTGGAATGGATTCGTAAGCGGAAAAAGATCCGCCTTCAAGCATAACAACTGACTCCAACGCCGAATCACTTCCATCAGCGATGGCCAGACGAATGTGGTAGGTCTCTCCTACTACTAGGTTTGGTGCGCTTGCAGTAAGTACTGTGGTATACCCATCGATCTTAATCCCTTCATTGCTGAAGTTATCTATATAATATGTGGAGTTAAGTAGATCGTTCACTGAACTAACCGTAATTGGCAGTTCGGGGTTCGTGCCTGGGACGAAAGCAATGTTCTTCGCCCCATCAGGAAACCCTTCAGGTGAGTTGTATGGACCAGAAATTCCAGGGCCGCTGATGAAAAAAGCAAACATGTCATTGAAGGAAGAGTTTACCCATTCCAGGTATTCATCGCTGCCAAAGACATAGTTGAAGGCCAAACTATCTGCGAGGGGCACAAAATCGAATTCAATTGCGCAGATATCGTACACCGTATTGATAAAAAAGCTCTGACCGATGTAATCTGGCACAAGATTAGCGATTGCTAATAAGTCTGTGTCTCCCGAAACTCCTTCGCCAAAATTCACGTCATAACTCATAAGAGCTGCTGGATCTATGTTCAACACATTCGCAGAACTCAACACCATCCCGTCTGGCATTGAAACCGTTTCATCTCCATTGATAAAGGCACCATATTGCACGGAGCTGCCAGTCACGGTTACATTCTCAATCAACACACCTGAGCCCAAGAGGAAATCATTTACAAGCGTTTCAGCATCTATGCCGCTTGAAACAGTTAACTGTGCTGAGGCAGAAAATCCTGATACACCAGCTACGAATAGTAAAAGAGAACGTTTGAAAGAGAACATAATTTTGAGATTAATTGCACTTCTAAAGTGCAAAGGTTAAGTGACTTACAAGGTACAGATTCAAATTGGATTAGATAAGAATTCCTTTTACAATTCGTGGATTCATACGAAAGGACAGCACGAATGGATTGTGATAGCGAAGTACCTTGCTCGTCCTGAAAGCCCCGAAAATAGGGCAAAAAAAAAGCCCCGATGGTCGTTCGGGACTTTGGCGGAGAGCGAGGGATTCGAACCCCCGGTACCTTGCGGCACGCCGGTTTTCAAGACCGGTGCATTCGACCACTCTGCCAGCTCTCCGCGGCAAAATTAGTTATTTTTTTTTGTTGTCTCCAAGCAAATTTGAAAAAGGATTCATCT
>CAYGUR010000365.1:0-3061 GCA_964353035.1 uncultured Comamonadaceae bacterium
GAACGAAACAGGCCCTTTTATATACATGTGCAGCCCTTTTTTGCTGCTTCAACTCCTTCGCCCAACATGGAACTCGAAGTGGCTACCGCTCGCCATTAGATATTCCGCTCAATCTTTCTGGAAATTTCGGAGAATTCAGAACGAATCATTTTCATTCCGGATTGGACATTAAAACGCAGGGGAGGGAAGGACTAGAAGTACATGCCATCGCAGCTGGAAAGGTGAGTAGAATCAATGTTTCACCGTATGGATATGGAAATGCTTTGTACATTGATCATCCTGACGGACATACCTCTGTTTACGCGCATTTAAGCAAGTTCTCTCCTGAAATTGAGGCGTTTTTAAAGGACGCGCAATACGAATTGGAGTCTTGGGAGGTGGAATTGTATCCCGGACCTGGAGAATTGATGGTGGACTCTTCTGAGGTCATAGCTTGGTCTGGAAACTCTGGGAGCAGTGGTGGACCGCATTTGCATTTCGAAATTAGACAAACGGATACCGAATTTCCGCTCAACCCACTGCTTTGGGGATTTGAAGTAGATGATCACAGAGCGCCATTGCTCAATGGTATTCAGGTGACTCCACTTTCAGATACTTCGGCTGTTTTTTCTGCTAACGCGAAGCAGTACTTCGCCACCACTTCGGCCACAGGAAAAAGTAAACTGGTCAAGTCTGGTCCCATTGAAGTCTATGGTCCCGTTGGAATTGGAGCTCACACATTGGATTTGCTCGACAACAATTCGAACAAATGCGGGATTTATGAAATGTCGATGCGCTTAGACGGTGAACTCATCTTCGAACAACGCATAGACCAGCTGGACTTCGCCACAAAACGTTTTATCAATGCCCATTCGGATTACAGGGAAATGAAAACCGAAAAGCGCAGCATTCACCGTGCGTTTCGATTGCCCTTCAATGAATTGGCGATTTACAAAACCATCAAGGCAGACGGCATGATTACCATTGATGATGATGCCGTGCATACGGTTGAGCTAGAAGTGAAAGATGTCCATGGAAATGCATCTTCTGTATCCTTCGAACTCAAAAAAGGAAAGCCGGAACCAAACACGTCGTCTGCGTTG
The DNA here is from genome assembly GCA_964353035.1 of uncultured Comamonadaceae bacterium. Classification (GTDB taxonomy): domain Bacteria; phylum Bacteroidota; class Bacteroidia; order Flavobacteriales_D; family Sanyastnellaceae; genus JAQWQB01. The sequence continues at coordinate 1,083 of CAYGUR010000365.1, forward strand.
CTGCCCACCGGGGCGAAACTTTTCCATTACCACCAAGTCAATGCCCTTCGCACAGATAGTTGCAACGTGTACATGCCTGAAGGCAGATTGTATGAAGATACCTACGTGTGGATTGAAGAAACCCGCGGACCATCGTTCGCAGAGTCGGCCTGCTACCAAGTAGGCGATTTTCTAACGCCCATTCACGAGCCGTACATTTTAAAAATTCGTGTTCGAGATGTGCCGGAAGAGTTGCAGTCAAAGTTGTTCATCATGCGCTATACGCCAGACAATGGCAGAAGCTACAATCGCGGGGGAGACGCCAAATTAGGCTGGGTAAGCACCCGCGTAAAAGAGTTTGGAAACTACTTCGTGGCCATCGATACCGTTCCGCCTTCCATCAGATTAAATTCATGGATTCGCGCAGACCGCAGCAATAAGACCATTTCCTTCAACATCGCAGACGACCTTTCAGGCATTGAAAGGTACGAAGCCCGGGTTGATGGAAAGTGGATTCGGATGGCGTATGATACCCGTCGCGCTAGACTTACGTACGACATGGATGACAATGCCATTCCTGCTGACGCGAAGTTGTTTGAATTGCGTGTTTGGGATGAACGCGGGAATGTGCAAGTATACCAGAACGAGTTACCTTAATTCTCAATAAACTTTCCTTTTCGGGTAAAGTTCAGGTAGTCAATAAAGTACAAGACTCGAATAGAGAAACTGTTGTTCTGTGGTAAGGAAATGGTGCGGTCTAGATTTGAAGCGAAATCGGTTGGGATCAGATTGTCATCGTCAATGATGCCTTGTTTCCAAACAATGCTGATTTCAGAACCAGGAGAGAATACCCAGGTGTACACCATGTCAATGTTGAAGGTGTTGAATGATCTATCTTGACTAGAGCGCAAACGTTCAGTTCCTGCGTCATTGAGCACAAAACCAAGTTCTTCATCGCCCGAAGTCCAATTTTGGATGTCTCCGTAGGTGTTTCCGTCTTCTTGCAACTCCATAAATCGGTCATACTTAACAGTTGACCAATAATGTCTGAGGCGAAAGGTCAATCCCATTCGATTGGAGAAGATGTAGTTGATGGTAGCCAAATTGGTATGGAAGGTGACATCACGAGAACCAAAAATAATGCGTTCATCATCAGCTGTTGAGGTGTAACCAATTTCATTGAATTGAGTCCCGGTGCTGTAGACGTACACGAACATGAGCTTGTCGCTGAAACGGAAACGCGGACTGATACGGTAATTCAAAATGTGCCAGTTATTGGTGTTGGCTTCAGTGTACCACGAACCTATATCTATAGCGAATTTCCGACGGTAGTCTGAAGAAATCCATCCCCCAATTTGGGCCGTTTGTGGTCTATTGAAGAACCAACCATCTCTTCGCGGTTCAAAGTAATTGACTTGTTTTCCTGGGTCCCCGCTTGTTTCAATTCCAAATGCATGGAAGCCTTTGGTAGTGAATCCAAGTTCACCATAGTAATTCGCACCAGTGAAAACGTTGGGTTCGTTGAGGTGGTTGTAATTTGTTTGAAAATAGCTCCACATCCGATTGAACTTCCCGAAGGGTTCATAGATGTTGTAGCCCACCCACGCGTTGGCAGCGGTGTAATTCGGAAACAACTGGAAACCGAGGTCATTGTGGTCGTAATACTTCGTTACGGTTTGTGTTCCCGCGCCAAAATTGAGCTGTCCGCTGATTTTTGAAACGCCCAAACTGTAGCGATAACCATCATCTTTTTCATCGTCCCCAAAGTTGAACTTCTTGCTGTAAGCTCCTTGTCCGGTGATGCTAATGCTGTTGTTATCATTCCTGAGGTCGAATTCAGTTCCGGTCACATTCGCATCATAGGTTTCGCCAGCTCGAGTAACGTTGGTATTGATTAAGGAAACATAAGAGTTGTTTCCTAGGTTTTGGTCGAAAACCAATATGTTGTAATTCGCAATTGGAGCGGTAACCACTTCACGGGTTTGGCCTGTTAACGTATC
>CAYGUR010000366.1:0-813 GCA_964353035.1 uncultured Comamonadaceae bacterium
AAAGGTAATGCACTTATGCGTTTTCTGGTGGATTACGCTTAACTATTAGTCCGAGGATTAGGCTAACCAATGCCCATCCGCAGATATACTTGAAGATTGAGATAATCATTCCAGTAAGCGTAAACGTATCCATAGTAGCTTCCATAATTTCGGGCATCTGTTCTTCTATTACTGAAGGAGGTGCCCCGAATTTCTCCATCCAACTAACCGCAATTTCAATCGATCGCTCTGCAAGAAATTCAGGTAATGTGTTGTCAATTACATTGTATAAAACGTATTCGAAAATAGTACGCAAAACCAAAATTATTGCTGCAATAACAAGCACTGATAAAAATGCTTTTCCGAATCTTAAATACCCCCCATTGTCTTTTCGAATCGCTAACCCTCCCATGATCATTGCGCCAAAAATGATAACCCAGTATACTAGACCTAAACTGAAGCTAACGAGCAGCTCAACATTGATAAAATAAAGAAGTAAGTTGTAAATTATGCATAACGCACCTCCTATGATTCCGTAAGTAATCGCTTTTTGATTCATGAGTTTTGTGTTTTGGTTGGTATGAAGTTACAATATGTAAAATTTCAAGATGACAAATTACGCTCAACGGTTAAAAAACAAGTTTGAATGGAAACAGATTTTTTCATTGCAAACGAAATAAAATGAATTACCTTTGCGCCGTGGCAAGTCTTACACGACCAGCTCCTATTGAACTCCCCCAGGTTCGGAAGAAAGCAAGGGTAGATGGTTGAGCGGTGCGATGTGAGTAGCTTGCCACACTTTTTTCCTCCTCTTTCCCCCAACAATTTCTTAAA
>CAYGUR010000366.1:823-2991 GCA_964353035.1 uncultured Comamonadaceae bacterium
CCTCAAGTTCTTCAAAAGTCAAGAAGTTCTCGGTATTTTCGCGCTGAATGTCGAACGTTATTCTTGTTACTGGTGGTTCCTCTGGAATCGGGAATGCTATTGCAACCTACCTTTCTTCAAAAGGCCATACCGTCTATGGCACTTCAAGAAGTGAGCTCGAGGGCCGCTCTCCTGACGGGTTTCATATGCTTCGCATGGATGTGACCGATGAAGAGAACGTGGTGAAGTCAGTCAACTTTATTCTTGAAAAAGAAGGACGTTTAGATGTATTGATTAACAATGCGGGCCTAGGAATGGCTGGTCCGCTTGAAAACTCCTCTGCCAACGAACTTCAAACCATCTTCCAAACCAATGTCTTCGGGGTGATGAATGTGTGCAGAGCTGCGATTCCAGCATTGCGAAAATCACACGGAAAAATCATTAACATCACTAGTATTGGCGGACGGTTTGCGCTTCCCTATAGGGGTGTTTATTGCGCTTCAAAATTTGCCGTGGAGGGATTCAGCGAATCTCTGAGCTTAGAGCTCCTTCCGCAAGGAATTGATGTCAGCATTTTGCAACCGGGAGACGTTAAAACGAGCATCAACACAAATCGCCATATTGCCGAACGAATTGATCGGGAGGTCTATCCTAAGTTCGATGAAGTGCTCCAACAAATCCACGACGAAGTGCATTCAGCGCAAGATCCTATTCTCATTGCCAGAACGGTTGAAAAAATAATTCATACTAAAAACCCCAAGCTTCGCTACAGAGTAGCAACATTCACTCAAAAGCTCAGCTTGGTCCTGCATTGGATGTTACCGGGAAAAACCTTTGAAAAACTCATTGCACGTTATTACGGTTTGCGCAAACCGAATACGTAATTTGCCAAAAAAAATGATCCATGAAGAAGATTCTTGTTGCCAATAGAGGAGAAATTGCCTTGCGTGTGATGCGTACAGCTCGTGAAATGGGCATTGCAACAGTTGCGGTATATTCAGAAGCAGATCGCACGGCTCCGTTTGTGCGCTATGCCGATGAATCAGTGTATCTGGGTCCAGCTCCTTCTTCTGAATCTTACTTGAAAGGAGATAAAATCATTCAAGCCTGCAAAGACACGGGGGCGGAAGGTATCCATCCAGGATATGGATTCCTTTCTGAAAACCCCACTTTCGCTAGAGATGTGGCTAATGCCGGACTGACGCTAATAGGTCCATCGCCGGAAGCCATGGAGGTCATGGGAAGCAAGCTCGCAGCGAAGGCCGCAGTGAAAGGCTACGGAATTCCAATGGTTCCAGGAACCGATGAAGCAATCGCAGATGCGGCTGAAGCCCTCGAAGTAGCGAAAGAAATTGGTTTCCCTCTGCTCATCAAAGCAAGTGCTGGTGGGGGCGGAAAAGGAATGCGCATCGTAGAAAATGAACACGAACTTGAAAGCCAAATGATTCGAGCCATCTCTGAGGCTGAAAATGCCTTTGGCGATGGTTCTGTTTTCGTTGAACGCTATGTCACGGGGCCTCGGCACATCGAAATCCAAGTGCTGGCTGACACCCATGGAAATGTTGTTCACCTCTTTGAACGCGAATGCAGCATCCAACGAAGACACCAAAAAGTGGTTGAAGAAGCGCCAAGTGCTGTGCTCACCCCTGAGCTCAGAGCACAAATGGGTAAAAGCGCTGTAGATGTGGCAAAAGCGTGCAACTACGTGGGCGCCGGAACCGTAGAGTTTCTATTGGATGCTCAGAAAAATTACTACTTCTTGGAGATGAACACCCGTCTTCAAGTTGAGCATCCAGTAACTGAAATGATTACTGGAGTGGATCTGGTTCGCGAACAAATTAACATCGCCAGAGGAGAAAAACTCAGCTTTAAACAAGAAGACCTCGAAATTCACGGACATGCCATTGAGCTTCGTGTGTATGCCGAAGATCCTGCAAGTGGTTTCCTTCCTGATATCGGAACACTTTCAACCTACCGAAAGCCTGAAGGAGCTGGAATTCGAGTTGATGACGGCTATGAAGAAGGCATGGAAATCCCGATTTATTATGACCCAATGATTGCCAAATTGGTCGCCCACGCTGACACGCGCGAAGCAGCCATTGGTAGATTGACACGCGCCATTGAGGACTTCCACATCACCGGAATTAAAACCACGCTTCCATTTGGCAAATTCGCCATTAACCATGAGG
>CAYGUR010000367.1:0-2982 GCA_964353035.1 uncultured Comamonadaceae bacterium
ATGCAAATTTCTTGCTCTTGAATAATACCCTAAACCTTGCCAAAGTTTTAAAACTTCTTCTTCCGAAGCATTTGCGAGGTCATTGATCGAAGGAAAATGATGAACGAATTTGTGAAAGTAGGCCGTTCCTTGATCAATGCGCGTTTGCTGGAGGATGATCTCTGAAAGCCATGTATGATAAGGGTTGTGCTGGTTTCGCCAAGGTAAATCACGCTGGTGAATCTGGTACCAATTGAGTAAAAGTTCGGCTGTTTGATGCATGGGTTTGTAACAAGATAAGAGTGCAAATGTTAAAAATCAAGCGACAGCATTTTAGTTTTCAGTCAAATAGGTGTATCTTTGCGCTCCAATTTTTGAAACCAATTTCAATCACTTATTAATTATGACGAAGGCGGATATCGTGAATGAGATAGCTGACAAAACAGGTATCGAGAAGTCAGATGTGCAGACGACAGTTGAGGCATTTATGAAAACCATAAAAGGGTCTCTAGAGAGCGGGGAAAATGTGTACCTGCGAGGATTTGGAAGTTTTGTTGTAAAGAAACGCGCTCAGAAAACAGGGCGTAACATCTTGAAGAACACTACAATCGTAATTCCAGCACACAACATTCCTTCTTTCAAGCCTGCAAAGACATTTGTAGACGGAGTGAAGAAGAAAGTGAAGGTGAAATAATGAATAAAAGAACGGTCAAAACCGTTGCAGTGATTGCTGCCATTGGGCTAGTAATCATTTTCATGGTGATGCCAAGAGCACCGAAATCTACTGCTGAGTCTGTGGATATGGCGCCCTTGTCAGACGTAGAACAAGAAATTGCCGAAGCGGTGCAAATGGTGCAATCTGGAGCACAGCCCATGGAAGGAATTTTGAAGCTGCGAGGAGTTGCTGAGCGCGACTCTACCAATGAAACTGCGCAGCTTTGGCTCGGAGTCTTTAGCTTACAGTCTGGACAAACAGATAAAGCGGTGGCGCGTTTCGAAACAGTGAAGCGTTTGAATCCGGAAAACCCTGAGCCCTACTGGCAACTGGGAATGTTATCTATGGATCAAGGAGCTTTCGAAGCTGCAATTCCTAGTTTGACCACGGCGGTAAGATTGGATTCTTCTTATGTAAATGGCCTATTTTTCGTGGGTCAGTGCTATGAAGAACTAAGTGTAAAAGACTCTGCTCTTGTTTATTATAGAGCTTATCTTCCTTATGCTCCTGATACGATTGTGTCAAGCAGGGTTGAACAGTTTATTAAAAGATTAGAAGAAACAAATACATAGGCTATGCCAAGCGGAAAGAAAAGAAAAAGACATAAGATGTCTACCCACAAGCGTAAGAAAAGACTTCGTAAGAACAGACATAAGAAGAAGAAATAAGCCTTTGGCAAATTTCTTTTTAAAGCACTGGCTCAGCTGGTGCTCAATTCTTATTGTTCAGAAGTTACTTCTCAAAAGCGCTAAATGTGAATGTAGAACTTGTAATTAATTCTACCAAAGACGGCGTAGAGATAGCGTTGCTTCAGGATAAGGTCCTGTCAGAAATGCATAAAGAGCATGCCAATCAGGAGTATGCAGTAGGCGATTTGTACCTTGGAAAGGTGCGAAAAGTTCTGCCGAGCCTGAATGCGGCATTTGTGGATGTGGGGTACGAGAGAGATGCGTTTTTGCACTACCTAGACCTCGGTCCGCAGTTTGGCTCAATGAAGCTATACACCAAGCGTGTGCTGACAGGAAAACAGGCTTCTTCAAGTTTGTCTGATTTCCGAAACTTGCCAGATATTGACAAAGGCGGAAAGATTAAAGATCAACTTGCTAGTAGTCAACAAATCTTGGTTCAAGTAGCAAAAGAGCCCATCTCTGCGAAAGGTCCTCGCCTCACAACGGAAATAACGTTGCCAGGAAGGTATATTGTGCTTGTTCCTTTTTCAAACAAAATATCGTTGTCTCAACGCATATCTAGTGAAGAAGAACGAACTAGGCTTAAACGCCTCATGCAATCAATTAAGCCGCCGAACTTTGGTGTAATCGTGAGAACGGTTGCAGAAAACAAGGGTGCTGCTGAGTTGCATTCAGATTTGTCTGACCAAGTTGCCCGATGGGAAAAACTGTATGACAACCTGAAGCTAGCAACCAAAGCACCTAAACGCGTTCTGGGCGAACTCGCCAAAACGAACGCGCTCCTTAGAGATATCCTATCTCCTGATTTTGAAGCGATTCATGTGAATGATGAAGCGCTTGCCGAAGAGATCAAAACTTACATACGCGGAATTGCACCTGATAAAGAAGGTGTGGTGAAATATGTAAAAACAAATGACCTTTTCGAAACTCTAGGTATCCACAAACAGATCAAAGCGACCTTCGGGAAGCAAGTGAACCTCAAAAGTGGTGCTTACTTGATAATTGAACACACAGAAGCCATGCACGTTATTGACGTGAACAGTGGCGGTCGCAAAGGCGGTGTGAAAAATCAAGAGGAGAATGCACTCGCAACAAACCTCGAGTGTGCCGAAGAAATTGCCCGTATCCTTCGCTTGCGCGACATGGGAGGCATCATCGCCATCGATTTTATCGACATGGGTGACAGAGCCAACCAAAAGAAACTTCATGAAGCTTTGAAAGAAGCCATGAAGAATGATAAAGCCAAGCACAACATCTTACCTCCAAGCAGATTTGGAGTAGTTGAGATTACACGTCAACGTGTGCGGGAAGTGACTGATATTAAAACATCAGAAAAGTGTCCTTCATGTGATGGGAAAGGAATCGTTCAAGCTCCAATCCTGTTCACTGATACCCTAGAAAATAACCTGAGGTACATCGCTGATGAGGGCAAACAAAAAGAAATTAGACTGTTGGTGCATCCAATGGTGGAGGCGTACTTGAAGAAAGGTTGGTTGAACTCAATCATTCGCAAATGGAAGAAAAACTTCAAAATGAAGTTGACCCTGGAAGCGAACTCTTCGCTACAAATCCATGAATAGCAGTTTTACGCCGAAGCAG
>CAYGUR010000368.1:0-2977 GCA_964353035.1 uncultured Comamonadaceae bacterium
GTCCAAACCAAGCAAAGCGAAGGTAGCCAAGGAATTCATTCGCCAAGCATCTCTCCTCTTGAAAAACACCCAGAACTTTACGAACGTATACACCTAGTTTATAGTCGTTAGATTGGCTCCCAATCACCGAACCACCCGCACAGTATTCTCCATTCCAACCACCGTCAATGTATAAACGCCACTTGCGAATTCGCTTAGATCTAGTCGTTGTATCTGTGCCGCATAGGTTTGCGAAAGCACCAACTTCCCTTCAGCGCTATAAAGCTCGATGGTGTGGAGAGCGGCATCTGTAAATTCAATGGTGAGGAGGTCTTGGACGGGATTGGGATAAACCCTCACCCCAGCAATACCCAATTCTTCAATTCCATCCCAAATTGCATTAATTTCTCCTGAAACACCAAGACAACCATTGCTATTCGTGAGCTCCAGATGGTAGATGCCATCTTGGGTGATAACGATGTCTGCATTTATAGCACCTTCAATCGGTTCGCCATTCAAAAACCATTGGAAATCTCCTGATTCAAAGCCTGCATAGTAGAGCTGGTTGCCGTTTTGTTGGATGAAGACTTCAGGAACTGAGGCTACAGTTATCACTACCTCATCAAAAGCGATGCAGTCAAAATCTGTTGTTGCCACGGCAATGTATGCAGCATCTTGGTCAGGTGACACAGTGATTTCCTCTTGATTGGTTCCTTCCCATACAAGCGTCCCATCACCCGTTGCAAGCAAGGTGATTTCTTCACCAGCACAAATGGTTTGATCTGGCCCTGCGCTGATTTCTGGAAGTGGGTTGACGCCAACAGTAACAGATTCCTCTGATGAACAACCAAAATCATTGGTGTAAGTAGCTTTATAGGTAGCTGATTCTTCAGGCGTTATGGTTTGAGTCCAGACTTCTATTCCTTCAACAGTTCCAATCAAAGTAATGGATTCACCTTCACAAATATCCTGGTCCTCGGTTAAGATAAGTTCGGGAGACTCGAAGATAGTGATGGTCTCAATGTGTTCTGCTTCACAAAGCGGATTCTCAGCCAAAAGGACCAATTCATATTCACCCGGTTCCAAATCGGAAAGTGATAATTCAGGGGCCTGACCTACTAATTCCCCATCAACTATCCATTGATAGTCTTCAATGTAATCTTGGGTAGAAATCACTTCGAACGCACTTGATTCACACCCTTCGAACTCGTCACTGGTGAAATTAGCCAGTGCATCTGTACATTCGTAAATGGTATGGAAAGTGGTATTGGTAACGATAGGCGGATTCCCATCGAAAAAGATGTAGGCCGTATTATTAATTACATCTCCGTGTTCTGTGTCTTGTTTCGGTCGAATTCGATAAAACACTTGCCCTTGACTTTCCAGCGGACAGCAAGTACTGTCTGGTAATTGGATATCTAAAAAGGTGAAGGTAAGGGCTCCATTCGGTTGGAGCATTGTGGTGAAATTGTGTGAAGCCCCAATGGGTTCGAAGGTAGAAATATCTAGGTGCTCAATGTCCAAGGTGTCCCGGATCACCACGTTCTGTGCAGGGAAATTACCTGTATTTTGAAAACGGATACGGTAATCCATATCATCTTCCTTCAAGATGAAGTGGTTTTCTTCGGTATAGCCTTCTTCAATGGTTGCTTTGTCATTAGGGTCATACGCACACGAAACAACCATATCATAGACTAATTGCTCAAAGTAAATTTGCTCACCTTCTCCGTTTACAAACTCAATAGTCACTTCAAAATCAAAGAATTGGTCTATAAATTCTACTCCTGGCCCTATCATATGACAATAAAAAGCCAGCGATTGTCCACCGCTGGGTTGGCCATTGAGTTCCCACGTAACCAATCCGGGTTCTATTGATGAGGGTGGAACGTACGAGTCGTTCTCTGAGATGGCCGCTTCAAATGTCTCTTCGAATGCAATGGAAATTGTTCCATTTAGTGGCACACCTCCTATGTTGTGAATATTCACACCCGCATCAAATCCGAATTCGCAATGATAGATAGCCAGAGATGGACCTTCGCCAAAAATGGTGAACGATTCTTCTCCACCTTCCCACCCCATTGGAAATTGCACTGAGGTGGTGGGACAAGTATCGATCGTAACACCGGCGCTTGATTCTTCAAGAACAGACCATCCCTCTTCAATATTCGATACAGTGACCGTATAATCCCCAAATGGAACATCGTTAAAAACATAGAAGCCATTTTGGTCTGTATAGGCAATCCATCCTAGTTCTTCTATTTCGACTTGCCAATTGGCTAAACCCGGTTCTTCATTCCAAAAGCCATTTGAGTTGTAAATCCCATCGTTGTTTTGATCTTCAAAAACATAGCCTGTTAGATCGCCATTGTACACACATGAACCATTATCACACGCGGCATAAACACTGTAATTGCAAGCCTCATCATCTGTACAGCCAGCATAGAAACAAATGGCCGTGCAATCGGCTTCAGGCGTATAATTACAAGCAGTTTCATCCAGACATCCAGCTAGTTCACTAGTACCGCCACAAATTCCACAAACATCTATGTTGTAAAAGCAATCAGTGGAACATTCGGCATTTGGCAGGTAGTTGCAGGCCTGTGGGTCATCACATCCTGGGAAAGTGCATGTTCCATCATCACACGTAGCTTGGGCATCAAAGTTACAAGCCTCAGGGCTCGTGCACCCGCATTGATCGTAACAGCACGATCCATCATCAGTGGCTTGCTCTGCCAAAAAATTACAAGCCGTTGGGTCATTGCAACCATTCAGAGCAATCGGATCTATCAAAGCGATGTATTTATCTTCTTGATTGGCATAAACCACATCCAAAACACCATTGTTGTCTACATCAGCGATAGCCATATAGTTGGACTCAATGAAAGAGAAAACTTGCTGTTCATCAAACATGCCTTGACCTTGTTATGAGTAGTAAACCAGCTTATACTCCCATACGAACCCAGAGAATAAGTCAACGTCTCAATCACAGTCAACATCT
>CAYGUR010000369.1:0-2971 GCA_964353035.1 uncultured Comamonadaceae bacterium
ATTTTTTTACTGTTAGCCACTCTTTATGCTTTAGAGACTGCTGACGATTTTGCCACAACAACTTCTTCTTTAACAGCTTCTACCGCTTCAACCCTACTCACCAACTCCAACTCCACTTCCTTCAAGGCATCTGCTGCCATGTGTGCCTTCATTTCGGCAAGCTCAACAGCCATCTGCTTCAAGGCAATTTCTTCTGGGAAAAGAAGACGGTAACGGTACATCACATCCTGGATTTTCGCTTCGCACTGCGCAATCTGATCCTTCACCAATTCCAAGGCTAGTGTTTCACCCAGAGGCAACAAGGCTTGCATAATAACCTGGTAATTCGACAGTCGCTCACGTGTTGATGCAAGAGATGCATGTCGTTTTGCTTCACGTGCCAACCGCTTTTCCAATCGCGTTTTCAGCTTGTTCGCCTTCCACTGCAATTCTTTTGATCGAACAGACCACATGTCGCTAACACGCTGCAACTGTTCTTCTGTGTAGTGTTTGATGTTTTTCATAGTTCTCTGTTTTAATTCGACTTCGCTTAGCACACCATTTCGATCTAGATTCCGATTCTGGTGTTTCACAAAGGTTAGAAGGTTTTTTCAATGGTCGCTTTTTTTCGATTGTTAAACGTACATTCCAGAAACCTTGTTTTCCGCCCTATTTCGACCTCTTTTTTCTGAAAATTCGAAAAATAAACAGCCCGTTTCAACTCCATAAATCTTATTTATCAGCTGTTTCGATGAAATTTAGTTTATCTATCAATTATCGACGAATGGAAAGCTGAACGTACACTAATTTTTATTGAAAAAGCTGAAGTTCCATCACTAAAAAGGGCGTTTCGGTCTATTTCGACACAGGAAATCATCTGTTCTTTGCGACAACAAATCCCGAAATTTGTCGTTCTCTCACTGCTCTGTAATCCCTTTTCCATGAAAACCTTCCTCCCTCTATTTCTTCTTTTTTTCCTTGCGCCACAGCTGGAATCAGTTGGCGCTGAACCCAAAACAGTGCATGTCTTTGTGGCCTTGTGTGACAATGTAAATCAGGGAATTGTGCCTGTTCCCGACAAGATTGGAAACGGACAAGATCCTGCGAACAACCTGTATTGGGGCTGTGGTTATGGTGTCAAATCTTTTTTCAAACTGAAAACCGAAGAATGGATCTTTCAAAAAATGATGCCCTCTGAAGATCCGACCGTATTGGAACGTGTCCTCTTTAAACACAAGACCGAAAACTGTTTTATGCTGGCTGAAGCCTATGACGGAGCATTTATCCAGTCCTGTACCGAAGATTTCCTCCTGGCCGCAAATCGTCAAAATGAAGTACCGATTGAGGTGGATGGAACAACACTGACATTTGGAGGCGGAGCTGATTTAATGGCATACATCGGACATGACGGATTGATGGAGTTCGATGTGGATGTAGCTTATCAAAGCACAGACGAAAAAGCACCTGATGTCATCATCCTCGCCTGTTACAGCAAGAAATTCTTCGGTCCGGAAATCCGAAAGTCGAAAGCAAATCCGCTGCTCTGGACCACCCACCTCATGGCACCCGAAGCATACACCCTGAAAGCTGCGCTTGACGGATGGTTGCTGGGCGAAACAGGCGATCAAATTGACGAACGTGCGGCACAAGCCTATCACAACTATCAAAAGTGCGGCATTGCCGGTGCCCGCAACCTATTTACCACCGGTCATTAATTTTCATTTTTGATTTTAAGTTCCTTCCTCGAACAGTATCTTCGTCAAAATTTCTCAGATGAACTTTTACGTACTCGACGAAAACAGTGAAGAGCTAGGTCCATTCACGGCGCTAGAACTTCAAGAAAAAGGACTTCAGCCCAAAGCACAAGTTCGAACTGAACTGATGACGGAATGGGTTGATGCCGATTCAGTTGAAGCCCTTCAATTCATCTTCGACCCCTCTGCAACCTATTCTGAAATAGAAGGTGAGCGGATTGATGAAACGGCTGACACCGCTCAAGATACCGCTGAGAATAAAGAAGAAGAAACCACCGAGGAAGCACTTCCCGTTGTGATTGAGAAAAAAGAGCAGCAACAAGGACAGCAGCAGCAACAAGGACAGCAGCAGCAACAAGGACAACAACAAGGGCAAGGGCAAGCGCGAAACCGACCGGTTTTTACGACCCTTCCTGTTTACGATGATTTGTTTGACATCAATCGTCTCACAGACGAAGAAAAGAAACACTTTTCGAAAAATAGATTTACTGACGAAATGAGTGTTGGCGTGTGCATCTTGCTGCATTTCATTACGTGTGGAATTTTTACGTTTATCTATTGCGGACTGAAATACGACAATCTACCTAAAGTAAAAAGTGATGATTTTGGCGCTGGACAGGCGATTGGATTTATGTTCATTCCAATTTTCAACATCTACTGGCTATTCGTTTTTTGGAGAACCTTGGTTTCAAGAATCAATTTTCAATTCAGACTGCGTGGACAAAAAGGTCCTATTTCAATGGAACTGGCAACCGCATTCTGTATCATTAATTTGATTCCGTACGTGAACTTGTTCGTCAACTTTTTCATCTTATCTCCTATCCTATTGTCTCAAATTCAAGGTGCTAGCGTTGCTTTAGCGAAGTACAACACCTTCGACCGAACAAACTGATTTTCAAACACCGTTAACTTGTGGCCATGAACACACCTTTTACCATTGCAATCCATGGCGGAGCTGGAACCATCCACAAAAGCCAAATGAGTGATGAAAAGGAAGCAGCCTACAAAGCAGCGCTTTCTTCTGCCCTCAATGCAGGATATGCGCTGCTGGAAAATGGTGCTTCGGCGCTTGACGCCGTTGAGAAAGCAGTTTCGGTCATGGAAGACTCTCCCCTATTCAACGCTGGGAAAGGAGCCGTTTTCACACATGAAGGTACACATGAAATGGATGCCGCTATCATGGAAGGAAAATCCAGAATGGGCGGCGCAGTTGCCGGCGTAAGCGGTGTGAAAAATCC
>CAYGUR010000370.1:0-2956 GCA_964353035.1 uncultured Comamonadaceae bacterium
GATCTCACATGCCAACTTGTTTGCTGGACCAGAAGGGAGCGGACATTTCCCCTTGGCGATGGCCTTCGCGAGGTATACCTGTTGCGAAAACAGAACCGACGATGATTCATGCGGAACATGCAATGTCTGCAAGAAGTTTGATTCGCTCCAATATGCAGACCTTCATTTTAGCTTTCCTGTTTTCGCCAAAATGAAAGATCCCACTTCGTCGAAATTTATGCGCGAATGGAGGGAGCTCATGAGCAATGGCAATTATTTCGATTTTGAACAGTGGTTGTCTGTCCTCGGTGCGGAATCCAAGCTGCTCAAAATGTATGTCGAAGAGGCAAGTGAAATCATCCATCGCCTTTCGCTGAAATCATATGAAGGACGCTACAAAATCCAAATCATCTGGATGCCTGAGCTACTTGGTCGTGACGTGTCTAACAAGTTGCTGAAGATGATTGAAGAGCCGCCAGAAGACACCATTTTTCTGATGGTTGGAAACAGCATAGATGCAGTGTTGGGAACGATTGTTTCGAGGTCTCAAATTGTTCGTGTAAATGCCATTGAAGACGAAGACATGGTTGGGGCATTGCAAACTAGACACAACCTTTCGCCCCAAGACGCTTTAGATCTAGCGCACTATGTAGAAGGGGATTATGTGAAAGCATTAAAGGTGTTAAAAGACGCCGGCGGACAAGAAGCTTTCTTTGCCCGTTTTAAAGACTGGATGCGCTCTTGCTATAAAAGAGATGCATCTCAATTGGTGAATTTTTCTGCAGAATTCAGCAATCTTGGACGCGAAGGACAAAAGCAATTTCTGACTTATACGCTTCATTTTGTGCGTCAGTGCATCGTGAGCAATTACGGTCAGGTTGATCTTGCGCGATTTACTTCTGCTGAGCAGTCATTCGCAAGCAAATTCGCCCCATTCATTAATCATAAAAATGTCATTGCTATCAATGATTTGGTCAATGAGGCGTATGAAGATGTTAAGCGCAATTGCAATCAAAAGATGTTGATTATGGACCTTTCGCTTAAGCTTCATCAAGAGCTACACAGAAGGTAGCTGGAACCTAAATCTCACAGGTTACTTTGTTTAAAAAATATTTTTCGCCTTCCTATCACACCTCTTCCTTTTGTACCTTTGATTTTGATGCGCAGTGAAGTGCATCATTAAATGCCACCATTATGGGTTGTGACAGTTGTTCGAACAATTCGAGCGGCTTGCCAAAGGGATGCAAGAACAATGGAGCTTGCGGTGTAAGTGGTTGCAATAAGTTGGAGGTTTTTGACTGGTTAGCGGGCATGGAATTGCCAGAAAACCAGAAACCCTATGATATCGTTGAAGTAAGGTTTAAGAACGGACGGAAGTCGTTTTACCGAAACGTTGAAAATATAGAACTTCACATTGGTGAAGTCATTGCTGTTGAAGCATCACCAGGACATGACATTGGTGTAGTTTCCCTGACGGGGGAATTGGTGCGTATTCAACTTCAAAAGAAAGGGGTCAAAGACAACCACGAGTTGCGCAAAATATACCGTAAGGCGAGTTCTGAAGACATCGATCGCTGGCAAGAAGCGAGTAAATTGGAAAAAGAAACCATGTCGAAAGCACGTGAGATTGCAAGATCATGCGGACTAGACATGAAAATTAGTGACGTTGAGTACCAAGGTGATAGTTCAAAGTGCACCTTCTATTATACCGCGGAAGATCGTGTAGACTTTCGAGACTTGATCAGAAAATTAGCTGAAGCATTCAAGGTTCGCATAGAAATGCGGCAAATTGGAATGCGTCAGGAAGCAGGAAGACTAGGCGGAATTGGGTCATGCGGTAGGGAGTTGTGTTGCTCAACATGGCTAACAGACTTCAGAAGTGTGTCTACCAGCGCAGCGCGCTACCAGCAGCTTTCATTGAATCCGCAAAAGCTCGCTGGGCAATGTGGAAAGCTCAAGTGCTGTCTCAATTTCGAGCTGGATCAATATGTGGAAGCGGTGAAAATGTTTCCGCCAGCTCATACGAAGCTGTACACCACAAAAGGAACTGCCGTTCACTTTAAAACAGACATCTTCAAGAAAATCATGTACTTCGTTTACCAAGGGGAATACGGCACTTCGCCCATGCCCATTGAACTAGACGATGTGCTTGAAATCATTGAGATGAACAAGAAAGACGAAAAGCCACAAAGCTTGGAAGACTTTACCGTTGATTTGAATCCGATTGAAGTTGAAGAGGTGTTTGCGAATGTTGTTGGACAAGATAGTTTGACACGGTTTGATCGCAGTAAAAATGCGAAACGCAAACGGTCAAGTTCGAAACGCAAGCCTTCAGGAAAAAGGCCTAACAACCAACGTCCTGAGGCAAAGAAAACCGAAGGGGAAAGCAAGGGCGGAAACAAACCGAAGCCGCGCAGAAAGCCAGATCGCGCTCGTGGTCAAAAAGGAGGACAGCCGAAGACACAAAACCAGGCATCAGGTGATCAACCAGCTGCTGCACAAGGCAATTCGAAATCAAAGAATTCAAACAGACGTTATAAAGGTAATCGCGGTGGGAAACCTTCAGGAGGCCCGCCTAAACCTGATACCCCCTCTTGATGCGTAAGACACTATTTTTCATTGGAGCGTTTGCTGCACTACTTTCGTGCGGCGAACCTCCCTTTTACGAAGAAACAAGGACCTTTGAAGCTGCTGAATGGCCGGCTGGCGATGAGTTGACCTTCACCTTTGAGATTGATGATACGCAACAAGCATATGATTTCTTGCTGAACCTCAGACATGGAGAGGCATACCCGTATTCCAACCTCTACCTTTTTATGCAGCTTGACTTCCCCAATGGAAAGCGCTCTGTTGACACGTTGGAATGTGTGTTGGCTGATGAGCGGGGGAAGTGGAAAGGAAGAACTCCCGGTTCACTCGTAGATCATCGAATTATTATCAATGGTCGACGCATTTTTCCGCTCGAGGGAGAATACAC
>CAYGUR010000371.1:0-2931 GCA_964353035.1 uncultured Comamonadaceae bacterium
GTTTACACCTATGTCTTGCGTTACGGTTTGCCAAATGGCGACTGGGAAGAGGTGTATGGTAGCGTGGTGGTATTGCGGTAAATCAACCAAACGTAGGGGCGGATGTCAATCCGCCCGAAAATGTCAATCCACCCAAAAACGTTCATTCTCAAGGTGATGCAACCATCAACAGAACGTAGGTGCGGATGTCAATCCGCCCGAAAATGTCAATCCGCCCGAAAACGACCACCCCAACAAAACAAAAAACCCGAATCGTTTTTACAATTCGGGTTTTTCCATTTAATGTGCGCCCACCAGGGCTTGAACCTGGGACCTGCGGATTATGAGTCCGACGCTCTAACCAACTGAGCTATGGGCGCATTTGCGACTGCAAAGAACTGCAATATGCGCGAATGATACAATAGCCAAGTTAGAGAAATTGAAGGGACGCTCTTAATTCAAGAATTACAGCATTTTTACCTCACAAACACATCGGAAACCTAGCCACTCAGTGCCTTCAGAATAGGTGAGGTCGTTTGTTAGTGCACTCTCTTCCAAGGTATGGTCCCAACTTCCGCCTTTGGCAATGCCTTTTTGGTTGACCATTTCAGCTACATTTCCGAACAGGTTTTGCATGCCGAAGGAATTACGCGCGCCAACATCTACAGGTGAAGTGAAATCGAATGTTCCTCCAGCAGCGCTTTGGTCGTACTGCCCCTTCAAATTGTAAGGAGCATCCATTTCTTGGTAGACCTTCGGAAGCTTCTTCAACGATTTTTTATTCAACGGACTCGCAGCGGCCAATTCCCACTCTTCTTTCGAGGGGAGGCGGTAGGTGATGCACGGAATCTCTTCTAAATTTCGATCCACCTTTCGAACCAGCACCAATTCACGCACACGGTCTGTTCGCCAAGCACAGAAAGCCACGGCTTGTTCATAGGTGATGCACACCATCGGGTAATTACGGTAGGCAGGATGCGTGAAATAATGCTGCGCGAAGGGAGCGTAGAAATGGTCAAAAAGGGAAGTGTCAGGCTGGGAGGCTAGGTACTCCTGTGAACTTTTGCCATGCTCCTTTTCCAACCACATTTGGTATTCTTTCCAATTGAAAACCGAGATTTCCGTTTCGTCAAAAAACAGTCCTTCAGTGAATTCCACCGTTCCGGGCGGACGGAATTCAGGTTTTGAAGGTGCTGAAACAAACGCCGCACAGACGGCTGCTACCACGAGGAAAAAACTTAAACGTATCATCTTTTGCAGGATTAATGAACGACTTCAGATGGACTTTCCACCCGAAGGTATAAAGAAGATGTACGAGATGCCCTTTTGGTTACAATGCATGATAAGGACAACCGCTTGCGTTCGTCCGAATGACAATGCATGATAAGGACAACCGCTTGCGTTCGTCCGAATGACAATGCATGATAAGGACGACCGCTTGCGTTCGTCCGAATGAAACCAATAATCACCAAAAAATGGATGCGAAGCTACCTAGCATTGCACTATCTTCATGTTATCAAAGAAATCGTTATGCGTATAGTTTTATGTTCTTTCGCTTTGTTTTTGAGCACGGTCAGTTGCGCGCAGAACACGTGGCAGTTGAATGAAGTTGCAGTGGGATTGGGAACCCAAAATGACCGCATTCACAAAATGTCGATGGATTGGATGCGTACCTATTCACGTTCCAATGAAGCGTTTGACGTGCAGTTGGACGGATTTGAATACAATCCTTACAGTGAATTCCTTGGAACGGCCTTGAACCTCGACGTGACCTTTGCGCAGCCAGAACTCTCAGCGGATGTGTCGCACGAATTCCGCATCGGAGCTCGCTTCGTCACAGACCGGGAAGCCATGATCGAATATTCGAGGGAAGAATTCAGGGATGAAGGGACGTACCATGAAACCATGATATTCTGCTTGGTCGACGATGAATTTGTGGGTGAAGTTGGATATCTCATTCGCAAAACAAAAAGCCATTTCTCAGTTTACACCGGAATTTCAGGTGCGCTGGGAACCACTTTTTCGTCCCAACTTTTGCGCATTCGCAATGCTTCCTTGTCGCCTGACGACAACGCCCTCAATTCGACCGCTTCGAGTGAAGTTGAAAGTACCACCGAAACGTTTGCAGCTCGAAACGCTTTGTTTTACCGTTTTCAAGTTCCAATTGGGGTTGAATTCCACCGAAATAAATGGGCATTTGGTCCTGAATTTAGAATTGGAGCTGGCGGACATTCCATTTACGGGGGGAAATCGTACCTCATTCTTCCAACAACCTCCTTTAGCTTCCGCTTGAGCTACTTCCCTAAAAGGTAATTCGAACAAAGGTCTTAATTAACAGTTGTTTCAAAAGAAGGCTCCTTACCTTTGCACAACGAAAGTGAGATCATGACCATTGAAGAAAGACAGCAAGAAGTCATTGAAGAGTTTTCGCTCTTTGAAGACTGGATGCAAAAATACGAGTACCTCATTGAACTGGGGAAAGAGCTACCACTCATCTCAGAAGAGGTAAAAGACGAAGACCACCTGATCAAAGGGTGTCAATCGCGCGTGTGGCTTGGAGCAGACCGCACAGAAAATGGGAACGTAGTGTTTACGGCAGACAGCGACGCCATTATCACCAAAGGAATGATTGCACTCATGATTCGTGTGCTTTCTGACCAGCCCGCTGAAGACATTGCCAACGCACAACTGCACTTCGTAGACGACATCGGCCTGCATGAGCATTTGTCGCCCACACGCAGCAACGGACTCGCGTCTATGATCAAACAAATGAAATTTTACGGACTCGCTTTTCAAAGTAAAGAAGCTTAATAGCAGCGCAGAAACCATGAAAAAACGCGAATTGCAAGATCAAATCGTTCTGGCATTGAAAACCATCTTCGACCCAGAAATCCCAGTTGATATTTATGAACTCGGACTGATCTACGAGGTGAAGTTGGACGATGAAATGAA
>CAYGUR010000372.1:0-2922 GCA_964353035.1 uncultured Comamonadaceae bacterium
AATCATTTCCATCCGTTTGTCCGGTTATTATTTGTTGATCACCAAAGGTTAGTTGGGTAAGTCCATGGGCGTAGCAAAATGAGAGACCAATGAGTAGAATGAAGCGATGAAGTTTTCTAAGTGACATATAATCGTATTTCAAATCTCTTATAATTTAATTATTCGTGGGCTCTTTAAAGAAGGCTAAGCTGAAATCAGTGGATATAGATAATTGTAGCCGTTGATTATTTACTCCCAACAAGTCCTACTATACAGCCCCAAAAACACAATTAAATCAACGGTATCCACCGTGTCATTTCCGTCCAAGTCTTCAGCGCACGCTTCTGTGCACCCGAAGGCAGCAAGAAAGGCAATGAGGTCATCGGTGTTGCGCTGGCCGTCGCAGGTGAAATCGGCTAAGCAAGGATCCAGCAGTTCGAATTCAGGAACTTCGTAGACGAAGGAGTTGGTTTCTGTGCACAGCGGATTGGAAGCAACGAGGGTGATGTCATAGGAAGCTGATGCCGGAAGAATTTGAAAATCTTCTTCGTTTCCTGCGTCTTCGCCTTCCAGTTCCCAATGGTATGTTTCAACCAGTGGATACGCACCTTCAAAGTTGACCAGCGTTTCATCACAAACCAATGACGCACTTGAAGTTACCGCAGCTTCCCCACCACATTCATGAATGGTGGTCCAGGTGGTGTTGGTTATGATGGGCTCGTTGTTATCGAAGTAGATGTAGGCGGTGTTTTCCAAAACGGTACCAACAGGGAGGTTTGGAAGTGGTGTGATTTTATAGGAGATCAACCCATGCGAGTTGGGCTCGTCATTAACTGAATCAGGAAGTTGAATGTCCTCAAAGAAAAAGTCAATCAACCTGGTTTCAGGATCAATGGTGGTCATTACGGAATGCGAATTGGCCATGAGTTTGAATGATTCCAAATCAAAGTTCACGTCCAAGGTATCTTGAATACGTACATCTTGAGCAGGTGCATTTCCGGTATTTTGAAAACGAATGAGGAATTCCTGTTCGGTCTCTTGTAACAATAAATGGTCTTCCGTGTACCCAATTGGGAATGCTTGCTTGTCGTTGGGGTCATACGCACAGGCAATTTCCATTTCCAATGTTTTTTCGCCGTAGGCCACTTGATCGCCCTCAAAAAATCCCGTTACTCTTGCATAGCTGGTCACATACTCCCCAATGTGATCTACAGTGGGTGTAAGTAGGTCAACATCGTAAAAGAACATTTGACCGGGCAGGAGGTTTTCAAAACTCATATAGACCGTATTGCCATTCACAGAGTCAATAGGGGTGACTTCAGCGTGATCTTGGAACAGCGGGTCATACTCTAATTCAACAATACCATCAATGGCCACGTTCCCCATGTTTCGGTAACAAATATTATGGTTAGACCAATCGTTGCAAAGGAAACCATTGCCACTAGGGTAGAGGTCAATACAAATGCCAAAATCGGCTTGTTCTTTGGCGAGACCGAACTCCATGGTTAAGTCTGTATCAGATGAGGTATTCAATGTTATAGAACTAGGTGTACTATTGAAGGGAAATTGAGGGTTAAACCCAACCGTGAAAGTGAGCATGGATACGCCGTTGTGCTCATAGGAGAATTCTCCATCGTCATTCGTTATGATGGTCACACCTATAGGCTCAATATAGATTTCTTGGAAAGCCAGCACAAAGTCATCGTTGTCAAAGCTTCCGTTCTCATCTTCATCATTGTAAACAAAACCGTTAAATGTAAAAGTACAAGACCCATTATCACAGGTAACATCGGGGTTATAATTATTCGCAGCTACATTGGTGCACCCACAATTTTCGAAACAACAGGACCCATCATCTTCGGTTGCATTTTCATCGTAATTACATGCAGCTGAATTGGTACATCCCAGTATTCCAAGGTTTTCATACCACGCAATTTTGTCGTCAAGGTCAGAAGCAGAAAGCACATCGATGTCTCCGTCTCCATCTATGTCCTCTGCAAAGACAGAGTATGCTGAGTTAGCATTAGTAGAGATGATGATTTCGGAAGAAAAAATGCCTTCTCCTAAGTTTTCATACCACGCAATTTTATCATCTTGCCTCGAAGCAGAAAGCACATCGATGTCTCCGTCTCCGTCGATGTCTTCGGCAGAGACAGATGTTGGTGCATCAGTGTTGGTAGAGATGATGATTTCAGCAGTAAAAACGCCGTTTCCTAAGTTTTCATACCACGCAATTTTGTCGCCAAGAAAGGACGCAGAAAGCACATCGATGTCTCCGTCTCCATCTAGGTCTTCGGCATAGACAAAGTATGCTCCATCAGCAGGGGTAGAGATAATGTTTTCGGAAGTAAAAACGCCGTCTCCGAGGTTTTCATACCAGGCAATTTTGTCGTCTGAATAAGAAGCGGAAAGCACATCGATGTCTCCGTCTCCATCGATGTCGGCGGCATAAACAGATCTTGCGCCATCAGCATAGGTAGAGATGATGCTTTCAGAAGTAAAAACGCCGTTTCCAAGGTTTTCATACCAGGCAATTTTGTAGTCGAATAGAGAAGCAGAAACTACATCGATGTCCCCGTCTGCATCGATGTCCGCAGCATATACAGACCTTGCTGAATCGGCATTGTTGGAGATGATGATTTCAGAAGTAAAAACGCCGTTTCCAAGGTTTTCGTACCACGCAATTTTATCATCCTGCCTCGAAGCTGAAAGCACATCGACATCCCCATCTCCATCGAGGTCGGCGGCATAAACCGAAGTCGCTCCATCTGCAACATTAGAAAGGAGGATTTCAGAAGAAAAAACGCCGTCGCCTTGGTTTTCATACCACGCTATTTTATCATAGTAAAAAGAAGCACAAACCACATAGAGATCCACGTCTACATCAACGTCGGAGGCATAAACACAAATTGCTGAATCGGCATTGTTGGAGATGATGATTTC
>CAYGUR010000373.1:0-2922 GCA_964353035.1 uncultured Comamonadaceae bacterium
CCATTACAATTCTTCTGCTGCTTTCACTTTGGCATCAGCTTGTTTTTGAGCAGTCGCAATTACAGCATCTGCTCTTTTTTGCGCTTCAGCAATGGCTTTATCGTGTGCTTTGTCAGCTTCTTCTCTAAGTTTATCAGCTGCTAAGCGTTTAGCCGCTTTTTCAAATGGATTTTTAGCGCTGTCTTCTACTTTCTTGGCCTCTTTGTATGCAGCGTCTTTTCCGTCTGCAGCAAGCTTTCGTGCGTCAGCCATGATTTTGTCAGCTTCTTTTTGAGCATCTTCCATGAGTTTCGCTGCCTCTTCTTTGGCTTTTGCTACAGCCTCAGCTTTGGTATTATCAATTTGCTCTTTGACAACTTCTTTGACCTGCTCTTTGACTTGTTCTTTAAGGTCGTCTTTCTGCTCCTTGATGGCTTCACCGTAATTCCCAGCGATTGTTGGTTTTTCAACCGTCCCTTGAATCCGCAAACTGATTGGAATAACAGCGTTAATGCTAATGTTACTTCCGAGTTTGTCATTCAAATCGCCCAACAATCCTGATGCTTGACTGCTCAAATTACCTGGAAGTCGATCTGCAGGTAAGTTCATCTTCACTCTGTAGTCAAGTTCCTGTTGAAAGCTCATGGTACCTTCAATTGTGGCAGGAATTCCATCAACTTTAACTGTGAAAGGATCTACCACTACCTTTCCATCTTCAAAGCGGTAAGTAATGTTCACATCTTCGATGGTCTGTTTTGCCAAACGCTCAATCTTCAGTTCAGAAGCCAGTTTGTTGAGCGGCTCAAACTTTTCAACGTAAACGCTCTTGGTCTGTACTTTACCTCCCCCTGTAATGGTGTTTTCTATCGGTTCCATGCTGTTATCAAGCAGACAGACCAAACTCATGTTCGTGCTAAACTGTCCTTTACAGCTTTTGGCAATAGGTGCAAGCTTATCTATTGTTTCTATGGTATTCGCCGCTTGTTGAATGTCCATGTTCACAATACCAAACATCATATCAACCTCAGGCTTTTCATTTTGAGTGCTGTAGCTACCGTTCACTTTCACGGTTCCACCCAGCGTTTCCATTGTAACATTGTTGATGCTGGCAACAGCTTCTTTTAGACTGATACTACCTTTGGTGTTGGTGATGACCATGTCTTCGTAGACCATTTTGGCAAAATTGGCATTCAGTTTAAAATCGATGTTGCTTGGCAGACGAATCACGCCTGTGGCAGTTTCTGTTGAGTCTGCTGTTTCTGTGGTCGAACTTGTTTCTGCATCTTCAGCCAAGAATTCATTGAGGTCAAGGTTGTTTGAAGCGACGTTGAATTCGCCTTCGAGCAGTTCATCTTTCAAGAAATAGCTGAGGTAGTTGTTGATTTTCCCGCTTGCAGAAAGATCTGTTTTCCCTACTTCAGCTATGAATTGTGTCAATGCAATGTGGCTAGGGGTTACATTGAAATAGGCAGAGCGCATGTTTACCGTGTACGGAAGGCTGTCTGAGCTGTAATTCAGTCCTAGGATCACCAAATCACCACCTGCTTCAATGTCGCCATAACGCTCTTCTTCAGCTGCCGACATACGTCCTTTCACATTGAAATTGGCCGTAACCGAACCACTTAATTCGTCGCCATTCTCAAGCGGAATGGTTTCTTTCAAGTTATCCATCACCACTTTTGCTTGCACAGCACAGTCTATGAATGGATCGGTGTAGGGATTTCGGAGGTGAAGCGTTATGTCAATTGGGTTGTTTGACATTTCCATGTAGAAGCGATTGATGTCCACCGTCATAGCGTCATTGTCTGCACCTTTTGAAGCATCAATAGCGACATTGATATCGATGTTATTCACTTTTCCTGGAAGGTCAGGATATTGGAAGCTGCCGTTATCAACTTTGAGGTTAGCTCCGAAGCCCGGCATGGTGGTTTCATTGTACGTTCCTCTTACAAATCCATCAAGGTCAACACGTCCCGTGGCCACAACACCTGTTAGGTCTTGCGTGAATTCAGCTGGAACCATCGACAGCAACTGTACCAAATCGTTTTCTTTGGTCTTGAAAGAAATGTCCATGTCGATGTCGTCCCCCGGCATAGCCACCCATCCATCTGCTTCTAGCAGCAACTGGTTGAGTGAAACGACGTTGTCTTTGAAGGTGTATTTGGAGTTCGCATTATCAATGTTCAACACGGCATCCAGCGTGAGTTTTGCATGGTTGATGTAGTGAGAACCATCATACACGAGGTCAACAGATTCAGCGGTTGATTTTGTATCTAGGTCGAAGATGTCTGCTGTGAAGTCGCCCGAACCACGGTGTGTAAATCCAGTGGTTTCAAAGCGCAGAGGCATAGTAGCATCGTCATAGATGATGTGCGCATTTTCGATGTAGTAATTCTTGAGGGTCATGGCAAATGCACCTTCTTCGCCCGTAGGTGCTTCAGCTACTTCTTCGGTCTCTTCTGAGGGTACGGCAATGTCATAGTTGGCCGCGCCTGATTCCAGCACGCGCACATCAATGAAGGCGTTGACGATTCCAACTTCATTGATTTTCATGGTTTCCCCAAACAGGCTCATGAGGTTTACTGAAGCAACAATGCTTTCGGCATCTACCAATTTCACCCCTTCGAACTCACCCGTTCCCGTGAGGGAGAGCTGATCTATATCAACAGAAACATTGGGGAAGTCTGAGATGAGTGAAAGCGAAAGGTCCTCGAACTCCATCACGGCAGTTAGATTCTCATTCGCTAGTTTTTTCACTTCTTCCTTTATTCTTCCGCTGAAAATCATAGGTAGCGTAATGATGGCTACCAAGAGCAACAAAAATAGGATTCCGATTACTTTGAGGAACTTTTTCATAGAGCAGATTAATGACACAAAAATACAGGTAGAATGGGAATTCTTTGGTCAAATACGAAAGTCTTTTTCACTTGTTTTCACAACTAA
>CAYGUR010000374.1:0-2899 GCA_964353035.1 uncultured Comamonadaceae bacterium
AATATCTGTTCAAGGTTGAAAAGGAGATGGAAGACAACGCATACTTGCTCTCTGACAAAAGTGAAGAAGCAATAGTGAATTCGTAGGAAGCACGTAAAGATGCGTTTGATAAACAATCTTCCGGACCGCGTGACGCCGAAGATTACATCTTACCAGAAGGTGCAGAAGATTTGAGCGATGGTGTACAGGAGCGTTCTTACGAGGAAGGAAATAAAATGGTAATTGAACGTATTGTAAAACGTGGAAACATCGTAAATACCTACCGGAAAATTATTTCGAAAACCGGAATTTATTACTTCAAAGACGGAAGATCAATTACAGAATCTACTTGGAAACGAGAAACCTTGAACGCAACCGATTAATCATTTCAGTTCTTTGCGGTTAGTAAGGTTTGAAACCTTATTTTCGTCTTCTATCCTTTACTGTGAGTCTTAGTCAAAATCAACGTACAATGGGAACATTGCCGGTCTTTATGACGGCAATTAGTACAATTCTTGGAGCCATCTTATTCTTGAGATTCGGTTTTTCTATTGCCCATGTCGGGTTACTGAGCACCTTGGGAATCATACTGATAGGACACTTGGTCACAGTGCCAACGGCCATGGCTGTTGCTGAAATAGCAACCAACCAGAAAGTAGAAGGAGGTGGAGCCTATTTTATGATTTCGCGCTCTTTCGGACTGAACATTGGTGGTGCCATCGGAATCGCCCTCTACCTCAGTCAAGCCATTAGCGTTGCTTTTTACGTCATTGCTTTTACAGTCTCCTGCAGAGGTCTACTTGTGTACATTGAAACACGCTGGGGAATTGTCATTGAACCCTGGATGGTCAACTATGGCCTAACCGGATTGTTGATGCTACTCATGCTCACGAAAGGGGCGAATGTTGGAGTAAAAGCCTTGTATCTAGTGGTGCTGATCCTTTTTGTGTCGCTGGTTTTATTCTTTTTCGGAACAGGACCAGGCAATGGAGGTCAAAATGATTGGTATGCAACCATTCCAGATTCAATCTTGGGGCTGAACGGTGAATCCATCGAACGTTTTTCCTTTTTTGAAGTGTTTACATTTATTTTCCCAGCTTTTACGGGTATTGCCGCTGGATTGGGCCTTTCCGGGGATTTGAAAGACCCCAAAAAGAGTATCCCAAGAGGTACAATGTGGGCCACAATTGTAGGTGTTGTAATCTACATCGCAGTGAGCCTGAAACTGTATTATTCAGCACCACTTGAAAGCCTCGCTCAAGATGAACTCTTCATGGAGAACATAGCGATTTGGGGTCCAATCATCCCCATTGGTCTTGCTTGCGCAGCTATCAGTTCCGCCCTAGGATCCATTATGATTGCACCTCGAACATTACAAGCTCTGGGAGTAGACAAAATCTTTCCGAACCGATTGTCTTCATTCGTTTCAAAAGGCAATTCGAAATCCAACGAACCGGTATACGCGTCAATTGTAACCTGTCTGATTGCTTTTGTCTTTGTTTCATTGGGCGACATCAACGTTGTGGCATCAGTTATATCCATGTTCTTCATGCTGACCTACGGCGCCATTTGTATGGTGTCATTCTTTGAACACATGGCTGCAGACCCAAGTTACAGGCCAACCTTTCGTTCAAAATGGTATGTGTCGCTGTTCGGTGGACTCCTTTGCTTTTACCTGATGTTTAAAATGAACACAGTATATGCTTGGTTCAGCGTTGCCCTCATGGTGCTCATCTACCTCTGGGTTTCGTTCCGAAATAAAGAACGAAAAGGAATCGCAAACTTGTTCAAAGGCATCATTTTTCAAATTACCAGAGGGTTGCAGTTACTGCTTCAAAAGAGAGATACAGTCAATGAAGTTGAAGACAATTGGAGACCATTTGTGATCTCTATTTCTAAGAGCACTTTTGAACGAAGAGCTGGATTTGACATGGTTCGCTGGATGGCCCACCGCTATGGCTTTGGGACTTACATTCACTTTATTGAAGGATTTCTCAATGACGACACCAAAGCGAAATCCATTGACGTTCGAAAACGACTAATCAAACTGGCCCAAGATGTTAAAAGTAGGGTGTATTTAGATACCATCATTTCTCCTTCCTACACAAGTGCAATCGCACAAAGTGTGCAACTTCCCGGGGTTTCTGGAAAGGGCAACAACATGATTGTTTTTGAATATTCAGATCACGAACGAGAGAACATTCAACAAGTCATTGAAAATTATAAGATTCTCAAAGCGGTTGATTTCGACATTTGTTTGCTTCGCTCTACACACAGAGCTTTCGGATACGAAAAGAACATTCACCTTTGGATTACCAGTACAGATGCGGAAAATGCCAACTTGATAATCCTTCTCGGATACATTTTAATGGGGCATCCTGACTGGAAAGACTGTAGCTTAAACGTTTACAGCATTTATCACGAAGACGATCGGGTAGACAAAGAAGAACGACTCAGATCCTTGATCAAGGAAGGACGAATTCCGATTTCACCGAAAAACATTGAATTGGTCAAACTAGAAAAACATGAGGACTATCGAAAAGCGGTCAATGCCAATTCAGGTGATGCTGATTTAACAGTGGTGGGATTCAATGATCGCGACTTGATTGAAAAAGGGGAAGAGACCTTTGAAGGATTTGATCATGTGGGGAATGTCCTCTTCGTAAACGCTTTTAAATCTGTAAACCTTGAGTAAACGAATTGCCATCATCAACGGACCAAATCTGAACCTGCTAGGGAAGCGTGAACCAGAGATTTATGGAAACGAAAGTTTTGATGCCCTATTGGCGCAAGCTAAATCGCGTTTTCCTTCTGCTGAGCTGGTCTATTTTCAAAGCAATGTTGAAGGAGAAATCATCAATTTTTTACATCAAGAAGGATTTAGTGCAAAAGGAATTGTAATCAATCCAGGAGGTTATAC
>CAYGUR010000375.1:0-2871 GCA_964353035.1 uncultured Comamonadaceae bacterium
GGGTGAGGCTGAATCTCTGTCACGAATGTTTTGTAACGCGCAGAAATAGCTTCATCAGTTGTATCAATGGTCATTCGGATGTACCTCCATGCGCCGTCCTCTTCAATCACTGCTTCCAGCTCACTCAAGTCTTTGAGCCAAGCCTTCAAGTCAGAAATAGATTGAATGTTTCGTTCTTTCAAGTCAGTGAAGAACGGGGCTAAATCTTCCCATTTTTCAATTGCTAATTCTTGAGGAACGAAATTTCGAGGTGAGCGTTGTACAACCGTCATTGATTAAGCTTCTTTTTCAGATTTATCTTCTGTTTCTTCAACTTCTTCCGCCTCTGGCTCAACTTCAAATTGCCCTGAAGCAAGCAGAAGGTTATACCATTGGAAAAGTTTCTTCAAGTCAGAATCGTAGACACGCTCATGATCTAAATCCTCTAGGATTTTAGAAATGGCTTCGCGAAGTTTAGATGGATTGTCTTTGTGACTTAATCCTTCTTTCCCATCATTGGCTTCGAACATCTTGTCGAAAACCAACGACAATGGTACATCTTCTTCAAATGTGAAGATGGCGATGTCTTCCAAAGCGCTTATTTTACTTGTTGCCGAAACAGGCACTTTTTTTCCTTCACCGATGCTCTCAACAATCAGTCTAGATCCTGAATTGCTGACGAGTTTGTAAAGTCCTGGTTTGCCGCTGATGGCAAGAATGTTTTTCAACTCCATTGGTAAGCTTCTTTTAGCGAGCGCGAATTTAAGTGATTGAAATGTCTAAACCACGTTCTTAGGCAGGGAATTCTGGTAAAGCAGATAAGTAAACAGGTTTTTGGTCTGCATCTTTGCCTATGATAAAGTGCTGAATGCCATTTGATATCATCACATTTGGCACATTCAACGTGCTATTGTAAGCAACTGCTTGGTTCAAGGTTTTTTGTCCTAGTTTGATTTCAGGAGCCTTGCATTCTACCAATAAAAATGGACGTTGATCTCTGGTGTATACAACAATGTCTGCTCTTCGCTTCATGCCATTTACATGCAAATGCTGCTCAATTCCAATAAGTCCACTAGGATAACCGTTGCTAATAAGGTACATTACCAAGTGTTGGCGAACCCATTCCTCAGGAGTGCACACTAACCATTTTCGCCGAACCTCATCAAAAATTTGTGTTTGAGTTTCAGTGCCCTTAAGTTTGAATGCGAAAGGTGGTAAGTTCAATTCCTGCACGCCCAAATGTACATCGCAAAACCGAAATTAAAAGAGTATGGATACGAAGAGTGACATTGTTGCAAATTGGCTACCGAGATATACAGGTGTTGAATTGGAAGATTTTGGAGAGTATATTTTGCTCACCAATTTTCAAAACTATGTGGCCAAATTTGCTGAATGGAAAGGTGTAGCAATTGATGGTGTTGGAAAATCAATGCGAAGCGCAACTGCAGACAACATAACAATTATCAACTTTGGTATGGGAAGTGCGAATGCAGCTACCATCATGGATTTACTTTCTGCAATCAAGCCAAAGGCAGCCCTTTTTTTAGGAAAATGTGGCGGATTGAAACGAAAGAATAAACTCGGAGATATGATTGTGCCCATTGCTGGAATCAGAGGGGAAGGTGCATCAAATGATTACTTCCCACCTGAAGTACCTGCGCTGCCAAGCTTCGCCCTGCTAAGGGCAATGAGTTCAACCATTCGAGACCACAACATTGATTATTGGACAGGCACGGTGTATACCACCAATAGAAGGGTGTGGGAGCACGATGAAGAATTCAAAGAATACTTGAGGAAATTACGTGCTATGGCCATTGATATGGAAACAGCAACCTTGTTCTCTGTGGGTTTTGCGAATAAAATACCCATTGGAGCAATGCTACTTGTAAGCGATCAGCCCATGATTCCTGATGGAGTGAAAACCGAAGAAAGTGATGAGAAAATCACGCGTAATTTCGTTGATTTGCACCTGAAGATTGGAATCAAAGCACTCGAAGAACTTCAGAACGAAGGAAGATCGATTCGACACCTTAGATGGGATTGATAACTCATGGCTAAAAAAGCAGTAACGATAGGATTTATTGAATTGCGAAACCGATTGCGAAATCGGGATTTCGCTCCAGTCTACTTGATCCAAGGTGATGAACCTTGGTTTATTGATCAACTGGTAGAAGACTTCGAAAAATATGTCCTCGAAGAGCATGAGCGTGATTTCAATTTAACCACGATGTACGGATTGGATAGCACCTTTGACCAGATTATTTCTTCAGCACAGCGTTTTCCCATGATGGCCGAAAAGCAATTGATTTTGATCAAAGAAGCTCAAGACATTGATGGATGGCAAAGAGAAGCAGACCGAGACTACTTGATGAAATACCTAGAGTCTCCCCAAACGACTACAGTGCTCGTCTTCGCCCATAAATACAAGAAGTTAGCCTCCAACACAAAGATTTACAAAGCAATTGACTCGAAAGGGATTGTTTTCAACTCTGAAAAAATAAAAGATGATCAAATGCCGAATTGGATTGCTTCTAGGTCGAAAGACTTGGGAATCAATTTGGCTGGGGCCTCAAGTAGAATCATCTCTGAATACCTGGGGAGCGACCTCAACAAGGTTGAACATGCGCTTGAAAAACTGGAATTTACAATGGGGAAGGGAGTTGAAATACTGCCTGAACACATTGAGAAATACATTGGTATCAGCAAAGAATACAACGTATTTGAATTCCAGCGTGCCATTTCAAGCAGAGATTTTAAGCGTGTGGCCATGATTATCAATTATTATGAGGCCAACCCTAAAAACAACAACGTGAATATGATTGTCGGGTTTTTGTATTCCTACCTGTCGAAATTATTGATCTATCACAGTACTCCTGATAAAAGTAATAGTAG
>CAYGUR010000376.1:0-2864 GCA_964353035.1 uncultured Comamonadaceae bacterium
CAATCAAGAGGCGCAGCGTCAATTGGAAGCACAAGGGGTTGTGAAATGGGATCAGATGAACGACCATCAGCTATGGAGTGCCGTGGTGCAATCTGACTCCTTGGTTTCCATTGGTTATCAAGTCGAAGGGTTGTCAGGGATCGACCAACAGATTCATTTAATTGATGTAAACGAAGGGCAGTGGAAGGCTGTTCGGGTGGCATTGATCGATTTTATTGTGAACGAAACCAACCGACTGCATCCAGAAAGCCCAGTGGATAAGGAAGATTTACTTGCCTTCGGCGAAAAGCCTCTTCCATATTTCAACGTGAAAGTGGCCGATTTCGAAACCTTGGCCAAACTTCGTCGAATGAAGGTAGTACGCTATGTTGAGCCTACAGGTTATGGCACTGAAGACACTCCTGGAAGGTCTGCTGCGGGTTGTGGCGACAATGGTCCACAAGGTGGTCTAGTGAACGGTGTTGATTATGACGTGATTTCTCCCAATGCAAAAGTATCCTGGAACTACGAGTACAGCAATATTGAAGCGGCTTGGAATACCAGTACAGGAGACGGCATCACCATTGGATTGATTGACACAGGTGTAAATCAAAGTCAAGACAAGTTGAACGGTGAGTTTAGCTCAGGAAATTCTACTGGAAGATTTATTGATAAGGTCGGTTTCCATGAAAGCTGCTGGTGGTGGTGGTGTTCAAATGACGGGGTCTATGACGACTGCGGACACGGAACATCGATGGCGGGAACCATTGCAGCGCCTCGCACAAATGAAGGAAGCAGCGTTGGTGTTGCTTACAATGCGAACTTGGTAAGCTGCAGAGGCACAGATGACGTGATCATCAATTCAAGCAATGAAAAAGATGGTGTTTCTGATTCGTATTACTACCTCGGAAACCGCGGCGATGTGAAGATTATATCAATGTCGTTAGGAGATGTTTTCTACAGCGGCCAAGTTGCTGACGCCGTTCATTATGCCAATAATCAAGGGAAATTGATCTTTTGTGCAGCGGGAACTTCTTTGAGTTGGACTAGCTGGTGGGGCGTTATTTTCCCCGCAAACATGAGTCAAACGGTTGCAGTTACTGGAGTGAAGACAGGCGCACCAATGCAGCGTTGTGTAGAGTGCCATTCTGGTTCACAAGTGGACTTTATTGTAGTGATGCAAGACCGAAACAATACCAATCGCGGTCCTATTACCTTGTCTGATTACGGAAATACACCCAACTACACTGGAGGTTCTTCTGTAGCTACCGCCACTACTGCGGGAATTGCTGCCTTGGTGTGGGCTGAGAATCCATCCCTATCGAAAGAACAGGTGAAGAACATCTTAAAAGAGAACGCGAGTTATTATCCAGTACGAAATTCTCAGTTCGGTTGGGGAATTGTTGATGCTGAAGCAGCCGTGAATGCTGTTCCGTAAATAAATTGAAATCTACACTTAGAAAGGGGTGGGGCGAAGTGCTTCATCCCTTTTTTCTTTTCAAGGAGCAAGGGTCTAATCAAGGGCTAACCCAATTGATCGAGATGTTGAAATAAGCAGGGTTGGTGAAGTTGGTTTCGGCAAGGAAGGGAGTGTCATCTCCAAACGGACGGAAAAAATCTCCGCGATCTAGGTCAAAAGACCAATTGTAACGGTAGCCTGCTTGTGCAGATAGCCAGATTTGAGAACTCAGTGCGTACTCCCAGGTAACGCGAAGTCTCAATTCTGCTCTTCTCAGCTCTAGGTCGTTGTAGGGAAGGCCGTAGCGATTGTCATCGTTGTTCAGACGGTAGGTGTTGCCTTCTACTTCCCATCCAACAAGCAAGAGGTTTTTTTCGTTGAGCGTTCTTCTGTAATTGAATCGCGCAGGGAGGAGCATTTCAAGTCCCCATTTTTTATTCTGAGCAGTGTAGAGCATGTAATACACGGGCACATAATTCAGTGCGCCGCCGAGGTAGGTTCTGCTGATTCCAAAACCCCAAATCTTTCTGTCATTTGCTTTTTGTCCGTAAATCAACGCGCCAGTAAGCCTAGTATACTCAAGCGATTGCATGTTGGAGAAGGAGTAATCACCATTTAAGTTGGCGCCAAACTGTGCAATAATGTAATGTTTGCTATTCAGCGGTTTGAATGCTGTTGCAGTAAAGCCCATTGTTCGCAATCCATTGTTATCTAGCGCTTGGCTTATTGGCGAACTGGTATCTGTGGTTGGGGTCGAAAAGGAATACCTTGTTTCAGCATAATTCACTCCTAAATTCAAGAGGAAGGAGTTTTTGGAATAGACGGGGTAATTGATTGCGAATCGCGCACCGTGGGCATTGTCGATTGTGCTTTCCTCGGGGGCTGTTTCGGGATCAATGGAAGCAGGTTCCAAAGAGTGACTCGTTTGAAAATCGTACCCAACTGAAAAGAGCTTGATGGGAACTTGTCCGAAAACGCGCGAAGAGCAAAAGGCTTTGTTCTTAGTGGTTTGAACCAAGTTCGAATAATCTATTGCATCCTCGTCTTCTTCCTCTTCAATAGGAGGATCAGTTTGTGCGAAGAAACTTGCAGGCACAAAAGAACATACAAGAAAAGCAATCCAAAAAGCCTTCGGCATAGGAAGTGGGTTTAATTCGTGTTCATGCGAACCCAGGTATCAGTTCTTCCTACAAGGCCAAACGCATCTAGAGCGCCACGCACATCGAGCTTATTCTTGTTCGCCATTTCAATGGTGCAGTAGTAGGTGCTTCCTACCTTAGGGTCATAGATGGTACCATCTACCCATTCATCGTCTTCAAAAACAAAATCTCGCAAATTGATCATGTTGAGAATGGGCTTCCCATCAGGATCAGTCTTCGGATTTCCATTTTCATCATTCGGTTCTTTCAACCAAACAATTTTGCCA
>CAYGUR010000377.1:0-2862 GCA_964353035.1 uncultured Comamonadaceae bacterium
GCCCTCATTTTCGAATTTGTCATTTTCTTTTTTCTGATTGTACTATTCACAAGCAGAAAACCTTTTATTTGGGTCGTCCTCACTTTGGTTCTGCCCGTAGTTGCAATAGGAATTGAATACAATTGGCCATGCCTCGTAGAAGGGGCGTACAGCTCAAGATATTTACATTTTCTTGACATCTTCGTGGCATATGTGCTTGCAGTGTTTTTCGTTGTTTTCAGCCTCTTATTTCTGAAAAGCCTGTATGAGAAACAAGAAAGAATCCAACGAAACCTAGCTGAAGAACTAGAAGCACTCAATCAAGAGAATCAAAAACTTTTTTCAATCATATCTCATGATTTACGGAGTCCACTCTCGACAATAGAGGGCTATTTGAAAGAATTGTCGCAAACTGAGCTTGACCCAAATCAAAGGCGAATGCTGGAGAATGAATTGCTCAAACAAACGGAAAACACCTCCGTAATGCTCGATAATTTGTTGGTTTGGTCAAAGCAAAAAATTGACGGAGCGAATCCTAACCAGATCCGCTTTAAACTTAAAGAATCGATGTCTGAGTCGCTCTTCGTCCTTGAGAAAATTGCCGCTAGAAAGGGAGTGAATTTTAATTTTCATGTGCCTACAGACCTTCAGTTGTTAGGAGAACCAAGGCAAATAGAAATCCTTGTGCGAAACTTGGTGCAGAACGCTATAAAGTTTACCGATGTTGGTGGACACATTACTTTTTTGGCTGAAGATGAAGACCATCAAGTAAAACTGATTGTGGAAGACACAGGAGTGGGAATACCCCAGGAAACACTCCAAAATATATTTTCGGAAAAAGTTAAGTCTACATTCGGAACTGACAATGAGAAAGGAATAGGCATTGGTCTCAAATTATGTCGAGAAATTGTTGAGACACACCAAGGCCAAATTCACACGGAATCTACCGTTCAAGTAGGAACAAAATTCATCGTTATTCTTCCAAAAGGGTAGTTTTAAAACCACCCTAAAGGGTGATGCGCGGTATCAAAAGAGGAATTAACTTTGCACAAGTCGCATTGTAAATGATGCAACTGTCCAGTTAGCCTGGGTGAAATTAGCCTGTCTCCTTTTGATTAGTCCTACTTGGCTTTTGCCATTAATTCAGGAGCAGCAATGTGACCAACTGTCCCCTTTCAAAGGGGACAGTTTTTTTGTCCTTATTCTTAAATTATTTCCTGTTCAACGAATCGCATGTTTAGTTCAAAGAAAGCATAGGAACATTCGTCGAAGTTTCTTACTTTAGCTGTCCTTGACCTAATTATACCTAAATGCGAATTACCAAAGCTCTGCTGTTGACCCTTCTGTGTTTTATAAACATTGTGGTCTTTTCTCAGGTTACCTCTATTGAGGTCGAAGTTTATCAAGAACATACGGGCGACATTGCTGCCTTGACAGGAACGACTACCTACAGGTTGTACGCAGTGTGCGATAGCCAAACAGATTTTGTTTCTTCCATTTACGGAGTGGCAGGTTCAGCCCTGCAAATCAACACAACAACCTCTTTTTATCAGAACCCGTTCGGGGGAGTGAATGGCTCGAACATCAACGAAGCGTTCTATGCCTTCTTCCCAGAATTGGAGTTTGACAGCTGGGTAACTATTGGTAGGGAGTCCTCAACCGCTCTTGGAGCTCAAGTTAGTGCAGTTCAATCTAGCTCTGATCCTTGGATTACTGAGTTCGAATTAGGACAAAACATTTTGATTGATGGAGAATTTGGAGGTTCGTGGTTCTCGATTAGTGGACCGAATAGTTCCAACGGTATTGCAGGACCTGATTTTAAAGTCCTAATAGGCCAGTTCACTACCGATGGAACACTATCTGGTTTTGTGAATGTTCAACTTTTCCCAAATGGCAATAATAATAATGACCAACTTTACACACAGATTCCCTTTAGCTCGAATACATCAGCTGTATTTGGCTGCACAGACCCTGATGCTCTGAATTATGATCCAAATGCAACAGACGATGACGGAAGTTGCGCTTTTCCATGCACATTAACCCTCGAGAATATCTCCAGCACTTTACCGTCTTGTTTTGGCGAAGACGATGGAAACTTAACTTTTGTTACTTCTGGTGGACAAGGAGCGGTGACCTATCAACTGAATGGAGGGAATGTGCTGTTGAACAATTCATTCAATAACTTGACAGCGGGGACGTACGACATACTTATTCAAGACGGACAAGGATGTCAAATCAACCAACAGGTAACCTTAGCCAATCCTCCTCAATTTTCACTGGCAATTCAAAACAAACAAAATGTAAGCTGCAATGGCGAAGGAGATGGGTCCATTGATATCACTGCTTCTGGAGGAACAGGGGAGTATATGTTTGGCTTACAAAACGGAGTGTACACACAAAGTTCGCCCGACTTCGGCGGACTAGCTCCTGGTACCTATACTGTTTATGGAGTGGATGCAAATGGATGCACAGCTCAAAGTCCTTCATTCAACATTACTCAACCAGCTGCGATTCAACTCAGCATTACATCTGCGGCCAATTCATCTTGTGCACTCACACCTGATGGTGTTATACTTGTTGTTAGCTTCGGTGGTGGTGGTGGAATCCAATACTCTTTGGATGGAATCAACTTCCAAGCATCAAATGTTTTTAACGTTGCTGCAGGAGTTTACAATGTAACAGTGCAAGATGCCAATGGATGTCAAAAAACATCTGCAGACATTACTATTGGTTCAAATGGAATTGAAGGTTGTCTTGATGCAACTGCCTGTAACTACAATCCGAGTGCAACTTGTGACGATGGAAGTTGCGCCTCTCTCGATGAGTGCGGCGTTTGTGGAGGAAACGGCTTTTTAGGCTGTACCGATGTTGCTGCTTGTAACT
>CAYGUR010000378.1:0-2823 GCA_964353035.1 uncultured Comamonadaceae bacterium
GAGTGAAAAGTATTATAATCAACTTGAATTGGATTCGCAATGATGTAAAACACCTTGTTGATTGATTGGCCAACGAAGGACTGAAGTTCTGATTGATGCCACTCCCTGTCCCTGTTCGATTGTGCTTTCAAGCTCCATTTATGACCTTGGACGTTCTTAGAATCATAATTTTCATCAATGACAAATCCACCGTCAATCAACACACTATAAGCCCGGTCGAAGTCTTTTTCAGGTACCCTCAGGTAGGCTGGTTCGGAGGCATGGTATGAATCTTCGTCCAATCGGAATTCATGGAGTTTTTGTACATCGAAATATAGAGAAGAGAGGTATTCTGCTGCTTGGTAATAGGCTAACCTGTTCGTTGTTTCAAAAACATTCACATAGGTTGTGGGGGTGGATGTTTTTTTGACACCCGTTTTGTCGTATTTCGTTGAAGGTTGAACTGCTTCTTTTTTAATCTCTTTGCGGGCCCGGCCTATAAAAACGGCAACCAATAACAATACGATGAACAAACCTACCTCAATCTTAAATGGGAAATGGGTTTCGGTGTAACCCGTCGCCTGATACGCCTCTAAGGCAGGGTGAACATTTTCGTTTACGCTTTCCCAGCCAATGATTCCCGGACCATGATCTGTTTCGGCCCAATAGAACTCTTTGGTCAGGTGGTTGACGGTGAGGTACTCAACAGTGGCTGAAGCAGACAAGGTGATGAATAGCGCTAAAAACGAAAGAATGAAAGCAATTCTACCCATTTTTACCGCTGATGTTTCTTCAACACCGCATTCGCTAACTTCAGTGCAAGATCTTTGTGTTCAAGTCGCTCCTCTTTCGTGAATGCCCTGGATTCTCCAACACTACCATATCGGATGAGAATTCCAGCACTGTAGTCCGAATTGTAAATAGATAAGTAACCATTCATGTGTTGAATTCCGAAGTAGGTGTCACCAGTCTCACTCATGTGCAACTCAAGCATTCCGGTCTCATCTGATTGAAAAGACTGAATTTCTCGTTGTACATCGCTCTTGCTCATATTGTTTAGAATGAAGCTGAGGTACCATGTTTTGTCATTCGACCATTCTGTTTGGAATGAACAAACATTCTTGATTCCCATATCGGTGAAAGGCATGCCCAATGTTGTGGAGATTTCTTCTGCCGACATGATTTGGCAATCGTTGCGGTTAAATAGGCTGGAGTAATCTCCTTGCTGCGTTATTCCTTCTTGAGCTGATTCATTGGTTGCCGCGTTTTGCGTTGAATCGGTTTGGCTGGAGTTGTTGCTGTTTTCTTGCGCTCCTTCAGAGCAGCTCAACGCCAAGATTGCTATTAATAGTAACGGAGCGAGTTTCATAAGGCTAACTTAATAATAGTACAGTATTGATCATTGATTCTAATATACTGCATAATTTAGTTGTGATTAAGCGCTTATGTTTCTTTTTAGACAAAAAAAGTCGAAATCATAATTTCAATCAAAAATGCTTGCCAGCCAATGCATTAGGTCATAGGCAGGTGAATTTTCAAAACAGCTCTGGCATTTCGAAAACATCATCATACAGTCGTTCAAATCAGTTAACATATGGAGTACCAATCTGGACTTGCAACAAAAAGCCGGACAAAAAGTTAAGCAGCATTTTTGATTTGTCTGATCTGATTAAACTCTGTAATTGAAAGATTCCCAATTGCGGAATGTCTTCTGTGCTGATTATACCATGTTTCAATCCATTCAAAGATTGATATTCCTGCGTGTTTTCGATCTGCAAATCGATACCGATAAACGTGCTCTACTTTTAGCGTTTTGAAAAAGCTCTCGGCAACAGCATTGTCCCAGCAGTTACCTTTTCTGCTCATGCTTCTTTCGATATTTTTATAGCTGTCTAGGAGCTCGGTAAATTCTTTACATGCATACTGAATGCCCCTGTCTGAATGGAAAATGAGCTTGTCGTTGATTGCTCTGTTTCGGATTGCCATTCTCCATGCCGCTATTGTAGTATTGGCGGCGCTCATGTCACTGCTCAGTGACCAGCCAATGACTTTCCGGTCGAATAAATCAATAACGGTCGTCAAATAGAGCCACCCTTTGCCAGTCCTGATGTAGGTGATGTCTGAAACCCATTTTTCACCTGGAGCTTCGGCGGTAAATTCTCTATCAAGCTTATTCCCAGCGATAGGATAGTTGTTCTTGGAGTCAGTTGTAACCACAAACTTTTTCGCATGCACCGCACGGATCTTGTGCTGCTTCATTAGCCTTGCCACACGAGGTCTGGACACATTAAATCCACGCGCATTTAGTTCTTCCGTTATTCTCGGACTGCCATAGGTTGCCTTGCTTTGTTCGTGAATACGACGAATTTCAGAAAGCAGTCTTCGGTTTTCAGTATCTCGTTTTGAAGGAAGGTAATTTAGTGCACTGTAAAAAGCACTGCGACTCACTTTAAATACTTTACACATCATCCCAACGGGAAATTCCTTTCTGTAATCAGTCATGAATTGGTAGATTTCCCGTCGCTCACGGAGAAGATGCTCACCGCCTTTTTTAAGATATCACGCTCCAACGTTACGTTAGCCAACTCTTTCTTCAGTCTAGCCAGTTCTTGCTGCTCAGCAGTCAGTTGCTTTTTACCATTACCTCCAAAAGCCAAAGAAGGGTTATTCTGGAACTCTTTTCGCCAGCGGTAAATAAATTCAGCATTCACACCCAATTCACGGGCGATTTCCTGAACGTTACCACGCACATTGCTTAATTCAACAGCTTTTTGCTTGAATTCTTTGCTATATACTTTCCTTGTTCTTGCCATATTGCTAAGGTCTTTTGTTGTTTTCAATTTA
>CAYGUR010000379.1:0-2819 GCA_964353035.1 uncultured Comamonadaceae bacterium
AAGCGTCCGATGATGGATAATCGTCCGTTATTTGGTCTCTAAATTTGAACGTTCATAAAACGAATGGCTACGTCTACAAAGTTGTGGGGAGTATTGTGGAAGGGTGTCAATATTATTCAATTCATTTGACCTCAAACAACATTGAAATGAAACGAAGTTTTAGAAAAATAGGATGGGATTATTCTAGGAAAGCAGATTATTTGGTTACGATTGTGGTGAAAGATCGTAAAAAGGTTTTTGGACAGTTGGTTGATGGCGAAATGGTTCTTTCTCGTGAAGGATTGATTGCCCAAGAACGTTGGTTGGCCATGGCAAATATTTATCCTCATGTTGCGTTAGGGGTTTTTGTGGTAATGCCAGACCACGTCCATGGGATTATTCATATTCGAAATACGGATTTCGATGGTGTTACGAGATCAGGAACCTTTGGACCACAAAAAAATAATCTGGGTCATGTTGTTCGAGGATTCAAAGGCGGCGTTTCAGCACGGATTCGTGAATTCAATCCATCTTTTAAATGGCAACAACGATACCATGATAATATTCTGTTCAATGAGAAACAATACAAAGCAGCAGCCGATTACATCATCAATAATCCGAGAGTGGCCTTTGAGAAAAATAAAGAATGACCCCTCAAATCTCCAACGCAATCATCTCATCGGCTAGCCTCACATTTTCAACCGTGTTGTGGTATTCAATTAAAAGGTTTTTGAATTCAGAAGGAACGTCGATTTGGATTTCCTCGGGAATTTCTGATTCGAGAAAGGCCTGATAAATGATTTCCCCATTGATGGCACGAATTGAAACCATTCCTGATTCTTCCGAATGCAATTGTAAATTCACTTTTTTCACTTCGTTCCAATTGAAAGAACTAAAATGTTGTCGTTCATTGATCGACATATCATGAAAATAATGGGAAGAAAGATCAGGCCGCTCTTCTTTTGATTCTTGAGCTATGATCATTCCTAAGATAAATAGGCCTGCTATTCCACAAGCCAGCTTAAGCATAGTGTGTCTTGTTTCCATCCGTTGACATTTGTTACCCTCTTGTCTACGATGATCAGGGCTAAGGTTTGTAGGTTCCGTTCTCAATCCTTGAACAGAATCCACCTACAAGTTAGCAATTACTTTGGCTCCTCAAAAATGAAACGGAATTGTTATTAACTATGATTGTTTGATGTGCTGATAAGGACGACCGCTTGCGCTCGTCCTGGTTTCTGACTAGGATGTGTCCACTTGCGCTCGCCTTGGTTTCTGATCAGGATGTGTCCACTTGCGCTCGTCCTGGTTTCTGATCAGGATGTCCGCTTGCGCTCGTCCAACAATCAAACCTGACTCTAAACTTCGGGAAAACATTTGTGAACTTGTATAGTTATTATACCATGGCATCCAACACAACATATCTTCCGCTATTCCCTCTAAAAGTTTTTCTTTTACCTGGAGAACAATTGCCCTTGCACGTCTTCGAAGAGCGCTACCAACAGCTCTTGAAAGATGTGGAAACGCTGGGCTTGGATTTCGGAATCCCTTACGCTACCTCAAGTGGATCGGTGCTCTATGGCTGCCAAGTGAAGTTGGTGGAAGTGTCGAAACGCTATCCTTCGGGTGAAGCTGACATGCTGGTGGAGTGCATTGGTATATTTAAGGTCGTCGATTTCAACCAAAAAGATCCAGCG
This sequence comes from uncultured Comamonadaceae bacterium, assembly GCA_964353035.1. Taxonomy (GTDB): domain Bacteria; phylum Bacteroidota; class Bacteroidia; order Flavobacteriales_D; family Sanyastnellaceae; genus JAQWQB01. The sequence continues at coordinate 1,677 of CAYGUR010000379.1, forward strand.
AAACTCTATCCAAGTGGCGAAGTACAAATCATTGACGGATATAAAAACTATCCAGCACAAGAGAATGTGCGCGAAGAACTTCGTTTACTGCGCGATGTTTTAGGTCCGTCAGCAAGTATTTTCGACAAACCAGAATTTGAAGATTCCCTCCGCATTCTACGTGCCCTCAACCTTTCGCACGAGCAAAAACACAAATTTATTGTCCTCAACAACACCGAAGCACAGCAGCGTTCATTGGTGAACATGATTCGTTTCTCTCGCTTGATTGTTGAACAGGAGCAGAAGGTTGAAGATGGTATTTATCCGAATTGAGACGAAACCCCTCTCTTGCTCACACAGAGCACTGCCTTAACCTGCCATCTTCAACTGTCCAAAACCGAACAAGCCGCCCACCTTTTCTATTCCTGTTTTCAATCGCAAGAAATTCACGCTGGCTTCCGCATTCCGATAACTGCGTAGTCTAGCAATTGCATTGGGTGCTTGGCGAAGGCTTTTTAAAATACTCAATTCCAATTCTATCTTTTTACTGTTGATGGCGCTCAAGGCTTTCGAGACGTTTGTTGTTTTAACCTGCTCTAAGTCAACCACCTCTACTTTCGAGTGTTGCACAGCTTCCACCCTACTTGCCAACTCAGCTTCCACCTCGGTTTTTGCTGTTCGTGCTTTCTCTGCTCTCATTTGAGCCAGTTCAAGATCCATGTATTTCAAAGCGATTTCTTCGTCGCTCAACAAGTTGTAACGATAGGTAACGTCGTGAATCTTCGCTTCACACTTGGCTATTTGTTCACGCACGAGTTCCAAGGCCTTCGATTCACCATGAGGCAATAGCGCCTCTAAAATGATTTTAGAATTTGACAACAGTTCGCGTGTAGGTTCCAGAGATGCATGTCGTTTTGCTTCACGCTCCAGGCGTTTCTCCAATCGCGTTTTCATTTTATTGGCTTTCCATTGCAACTCTGTTGCGCGTACCAACCACATTCCGCTAACGCGTTGCAGTTGTTCTTCGGTGTAGTTTTTAATGTTTTTCATAGTCTTTGTTTTTAAATTTCGGCGAGGCTTAGCCACTTTCATTCGGGATGGGCCCCTGCACACATTTCGATTTCGATCTAGATTCCGATTCTGGTGTTTCACAAAGGTTAGAAG
>CAYGUR010000380.1:0-2806 GCA_964353035.1 uncultured Comamonadaceae bacterium
TCAATTGTGATCGTTTGAACACAAGACACTTCGTTTCCACAAGGGTCAACCGCTGTCCATGTACGTTCCATTGTGTAAGGGCAATCACCCATCATTGGTCCGTCTACATAAGTTACAGTTGGAGTTGAACAATCATCTTCAGCTGAAGCCATTCCTGTATTAGAAGGGTCAGTTGAATCTGTACACTCAATCGTTACGTCTGCTGGACAAGTGATTACCGGTGCAGCGAAGTCATTGATTGTGATGTTCTGTGTACAGCTTGATGCGTTTCCACAATCATCTGTTGCTGTCCATGTTCTTACGAATACTGCAGGACACTCATCTGTTGCTGGTCCGTCTGTGTAAGCTACTGTCCATTCTGAACAGTTGTCTTCTACAGTTGGTACACCTGCGAACTCAGGATCAGATGATCCGTTGTCACAGTTTACAATGTAATCAGCAGGACAAGTAATTACTGGTGCTGTGATGTCTTCTACAGTCAATGTCTGAGACAATGAAGTAGTGTTTCCACAATCATCAGTAGCAGTCCATGTGCGAACGATCTCATAACCACAATCGAAGTAGTTCGTCTCAGCAGTCAATGCTACTGGCACGTCATCGTCACAGTTATCAGTTGCGAATACAATTGCACTTGGTACAGGTGCTTCACAATCGATTGTTGCATCAGCAGGAACTCCGAATAATTCTGGAGCAACCTCATCAACTACTGTATAAACATTCGTTACAGAAGTTTGGTTTCCACAATCATCTGTTGCAGTCAAAGTTTGGAAAAACTTATATAGACATCCAAACGGCTCAACAGAAGTAGTCACTGTTACTTCGATGTTTGTATCGCAATTGTCAGTGAACGTAATTTCACTTTCTGGAAGATCCTCATCACAATTAACGTTCATTACAACACCTTCTCCACTCGCTACTGGAGCAAGGGTATCTATGATTGTAATCGTTTGAACACCAGTTGTTGAGTTTCCACAAGGATCAACAGCAGTCCATGTACGTTCAATGGTGTAAGGACAGTCACCTGTCATAGGACCATCTACATACGTTACTGTTGGTGTTGAACAATCATCTTCAGCGGTTGCCATTCCTGTATTTGCAGGAGCGGTAGACTCGTCACACTCAATGGTGATGTCAGCTGGTGTCATCAATACTGGTGCAGCAAAATCATTGATGGTAATATTCTGAACGTATTCAGTCATGTTACCACAATCATCAGTAGCTACCCAAGTACGTTGGAACGTAGCTGGACAAACATCAGTTGCTGGTCCGTCTGTATATGTTATTTCAACATTTTCGTCGCAATTATCAAGTGCTTCAGGCATTCCTGCAAATTCAGGGTCTGAAGAACCATTGTCGCAGTTCACTATATAGTCAGTAGGCAGTGCATCGAAGTAAGGTGCAGTTGTATCAACAAAAGTGATTGTTTGAGAAACTGAAGTTGCGTTTCCACAGTCATCAATTGCTGTCCAAGTTCTTTCGATTTGGTATCCACAATCAGTCACGTTAGTGATACCTGAGATGGCAAGCATTTCAAGGTCTTCATCACAATTGTCTTCGAAAACTGGCATTTCAGTTGGTTCTGGCTGATCACATTCAAGTGTCACATCTTCTGGAGCAGACACTACAACCGGAGCAGTTGTATCTAGTACCGTGATTGTAACAGTTGCTTCAGCGCTGTTTCCGCAATCATCAGTTGCCTGACACCACTTCACATACTCATATCCACAATCCAGTTCATTGATCCAGTTGTCAACAGCAACTGTTAAGTCGTTGTCACAGTTATCAAGGAATGTTACGTTGATTTCTGGAACTTCTTCATCACATTCAATTGTTTGATCTGGGGTCTGGAAAGTAATTACCGGACCTTCAGTATCAATGATTGTGATTACTTGGTTTACTGATGCAGTGTTTTCACACTCATTAGTAGCGGTCCAAGTACGAACGATTTCGCTTCCACAACCAAGGTCATTTGTTACTTCTGAGAATTCAACTGCGGCTTCACCGTAGATGATATCAGAGAACGTTACCATTGGGGCTGCAGGAACAGGCTCATCACAGTTGATGCTCATGTCCATTGGCTCATCACCATTCAACATTGGCACTGGGCAAGGCGTGATTCCAGCATCATAGCTCAAATCATCATCTTGTCCGTAAACAACAGTAAATGGTGCAGTAGCTCCAGTTAAAGGATCAGCGTCAGAATCAAGATCATCATCGCCACCTTCATTCTGAGCAGTCAATACGAAGTCAGTTGGAAGAGTTGTTGGGTCGAATACAATAATGTAATCACCTGGAAGAACATCTTCGAATAAGTAGAATCCGTTTTCATCAGTTGTTTGCGTATCAGCAACAACATCATCAGCAGTTCCGAAGATTCCGTCGTCACCAGCAGAAACCAAAGTAACTACTACGCCTTCAACACCATCTTCATCAGCATCTTGAATTCCGTCTGTATCGTTATCGTACCATACGTAATCTCCAACATTCGTTGGGATGTAGATACCTGCATCAAAGTCTTCATAGTTTTCATCTACTCCAAGCTCGTAGCATACTGTTGCTCCGTCTTCGTCAGCATCAGAATCCAATGTATCGTCACCACCTTGATTCGCGTCTGTGAACGTAAAGTCACCAGGAAGATCAGAGAATACTACATAGTACTCAACTCCAGGCTCTAGGTCTGGGAACAAGTAGAATCCGTTCTCATCTGTTTCAGTTGAAGCGATTGGATCAGTTTCACCGCAGATATAAAGCTCTACTGTTACTCCTTCTACTCCTTCTTCGCCTGCATCTTGAATTCCGTCACGGT
>CAYGUR010000381.1:0-2805 GCA_964353035.1 uncultured Comamonadaceae bacterium
CTCCAACTCACACTGACACTGGTCGGCAGGTGTGCCGACCCTGCAGAACTGACCCTGCAGCCGAATCTGCAAGTATCCGTTGGTTGAGCCAACAGAAACAATCAACGAATGCTATTTCACAATCAACTTCGCTTGACTTCTCGCATTCGCACTTCTTACCACAAGCACATACATCCCCGAATTGAGCCGCTCTTTGTTTAACACATATAAAGACCCGCTAATATTCTGGACCGTTCGAACCAAGCGACCTTGGTAGTCAACTACCTCTAAGCTCCAATTTTCGTTTCTCCCTGCTTCAAAGATGACATTCGTCTCACTATACATCGGATTTGGATAAATCCTCAACTCCGGCTGTTTCACTTCAACCAGCTCAGAAACTTCCGTGGTATGTGTCAATCCATCTCGAACCAACTCAATGTCATCTAAACCAATGGCTCCCGATACAGAACCATAGGAAGGACCAAAGTGAAAGATTAAGGATGCGATGTTAGATAAATCCACTCCTGAACCGTTCGATAGAAAGTCAGTCAATCGCATGCGAATCGTATAAAACTCATTCTGCCATCCTTCTCCTACATCCGGACCAAAACCATCTTCAAGCGTAGCGTTCAATAGTTCATTTCCTTCTGTGTCTGTTAAAACCAATGTGCCAGCATCCCAGCCATCGCCATATGAATCGAACAAGAAAATCTGAATGTCTGTGCACGGATCACCAGCACCGATTTCAAACTCATACGTTCCCGCCTCTCCATTCAAAATACGGGGGATGTTGAACGACATTTCTTCTTCCCAATTGGAACCTCCAAGCTCAATGGTGTAAGTACCCTCTAGCAGGCACAAGTCGTAAACGCCGTCATCTCCTCCTGTTGAGAGGTTCTTGGGATACGGTTTAGAAATACCACCATAAGCGCCAATGTTCAAGGTGCTGGAACTACCCGCACCATCTGTAAGCCTCACGCTGAAGGTAAGGTCCTCGTTTAATGGTATGTTGTTTGGATGTCGCGAAATCTGACAGGCTCTAAAGCTCAAGTAATCTGAAATTGACCAATCATTAAGAGCGGAAGGAATCACATATTCAATTTCCCCCTCTTCTTGCCATCCAAAAACAGCACAATGGGGATCATCATCATACCTTGACCTGCACATGCCATTGCTCCATTGGTTACCATACCAATTGAACGAACCATCATGGTCCCGCATGAGCACTTCAAAATGATCTGCCAAGGTTGAATTGACGGCGCCTCCTGTACTTGCTAGCCCCACCATGTTGTTGGTCTCAAAATCATCAATTACGGTGTTTTCAGCGCTCATTGCATCTTTGTATTCGCCTGAAATCTTGATGTTTTCATCAATATTTGTCGGCCTAAACTCATTCATGTTCCTGGTGAAAAAATCTTTCATACCCACATTGTCTCGGGTGTATAACTCGCACAACGCCAGCATGTACGGACGCATGACTGAATGCGTAGCTTCCTTCCCAATCAAATCAGGTCCGTTCGCCCATGGCCAGGCATCTGCATTGTGAAGGTCCCCATGACCTGCTCCATGGATGTAGGTCACATGTTTGTTTCCATATCCGCGTTCGTAAATACTGAATGCTTGTACATAGGCATCAACGGCTGCTCCACTTACATCTGTGTCTGCCGCGGCTAAGAACTGATGGTGGTTGCTTCCTTGAGGATGGACTTCCTCTGCTGACAAAAAAGAAACAGGGGCAATTGCATTCGTACAAACGATGTTTTCATGTGTAATATGGGGCGAAACATAATCGCCTGTATATAGCCTATTGTAGGCACGAACCACACACTCTCCTCCTGTGCTATGTCCGGAGTGTACAATTCGATTCTTATCAATTTTTCCTGCTAGAATCCCTCCTTCTAGCTCAGGGTAAATGGTCAACAGCGTATCAATGTTTTGAAGAGCCGATTCCGAGGCTGTGGTGGTTGCTAGCGCCCCTCCATTGCCCACATCATTCTTGTGCGACATCACAATGTAACCGTAAGAAGCGAGGTGATTCCCTAAGTGACTGTAATAGGTGTATTCGTGTGTCCATCCGTGTGAAATCACTACCAAGGGCTGTGCTTCCATCTCTGAAATAGTGGTTGGATAGTAGACTCTGAAAGTCTGCCATTCTCCCCATGGGGAGATGTATTCTAGAGAATCCACTTGATTAGGACCAGCTTCATTCATATCAGAGACCACAACCATTCCCGGTCCCTCATATCCATCAATGTAATCTTCAGCGTCAAGGGTACCGTTCTGATTTAGGTCTATTATCACGTCGTAAGCCACGCCCGGACGTGCCCCTGAGCTACCCGAAATCTCATTCACATTCTCCAGCTCAACCCACAGTGTTTGCAAATCTTCGCCTGAAAAAGCTGCCGACTGAACCCCTGAACTCCTCACATCAACTAGAGTGGGGTCGAATAGCCATTCTTCTGAAGTTTTGTCTTCTACAACGTAGATATCAGCTTCAATGCCGTCCAAGTTTCCAAATGCTGGATTCACTGCAATTTGAATGGATTGTCCTTCATGGTAGGTCATTGGAAAGATCTTCCATGGCGGAGAGTTGACTTCCTTGCATGCAATTTCTGTCTGTACTTGAGCTTGCGAGAAATTCACAAAAGCTAAAAGAACACAGAGCAGGAGAAGATTCAAATGGCGCATAACTAGAGTTTGAAACTTCAAGTTATGCTTTTCCTTTTATACATGACCGAGGCCCAGACAGGGGTGGTTTTTAGGCGGACCGTTGCGTAGGTCAAAAGGCCCGTGCGGGAAATGTAATTGGATGATTGAGGTCGGCAG
>CAYGUR010000382.1:0-2766 GCA_964353035.1 uncultured Comamonadaceae bacterium
AATTTGTCTTGCTTTTGGGGGTGTTGGGATTGCGTTTGTTTCGTTTGAATTTTCAGTTGCAGTCTCTGTACAACCGACTGCAAAAATAAGGGCAGAAAGAGCTAAAAAGCGAATGGAAAGGTTCATGGTTCAAAATTTTACTGTTGCAGGACGAAGCTAAAAAAGGAAAAGGTCAAAAACACATGAAAGCGAACATATTACATGAACGGTCAGCGGATGACAATCAGAAGGCCAAAAAGTATTTGAAAAGTGTCATTTTGGCGAAGGCGAATAGCGCTATTCTGCCCCCAGGCCCATGCAGATGGAATGAGCAATTCTGAGTCTCTTCTGAGCACTCAAAAAGGGATAGTATAAAAAGACTGCAAACGAATCAAACTCAAGTCAACAAGACTGATTGCATCAGGTGTTCGTTGGTTTGCGCACGTATAGAACAGAGCTTAACTCTGCAGGCTACTTTCTTTAGTTGAAGGTGATGCCGATAGAAGGCATTACAGCAATGGACCTGCCATTCAATTGATTTATTGAATTGGAACAATGCCCTTGGAATCCAACTACGCAAGAGGCCTTTAACCTCATTCTTCCATTCAACTTATACCCAATGGAAGGTGCCAATCTGACGCTAAGGAAATTAGCGTAGCGTTTTTCATCTTGTGAATAGTTTGCCACCGTGTTGTTGTCTTTCAAAAAGCGACCTTGCTGTCCTAAAATGAGCGAATAACCTGCACCCAAGCTCATTCCCACCTGAAAACGTTCTAGGTCCTTAAACAGCTCAAACTGCAATGGGAATGTAAGCACAGAAGCATTATTGTAATGCCTGACTGTTCGAATGTTCATTGCAGAAAACTCTTGTTGATTGACGAATACCATGGTGTCTGAGAACAGTACCTTATCAAACCTGTCATTCAAGCGCATGTGCTCAAGCCCGATGCTCAGGTTCCAATTTTTCTGCTTCTTGATTTGCACCATTCCACCGAAATGAAAACCGAGGTCAGAATTCAGGTTGCTGTTCAAGGAATCAGCTAAACCAGATTCCTCAGCCAAATAGTTCACGTGAGAAACAACAACTCCTCCGTAGACGGTCCAGGTAATTGGCGTCTTTGGTTTAGGCAAGGCTTGTTTCTTGAGAAACGGAGCTTTAACATGAGGGTATAAAGCAACAGATGTCACACCAATTTGAACTAAACTCAGAAGGTCTTGATTAAATTGTTGAGGTGCTGGAGCATCTACTTCCATTTGATTCTTCGACGTTACAACACTTGTGTGTTGAACATCAACATTGTTTTTTGACGCAACTGCGATCATGACGTCAGAAGAGATTGGTGTTTTCGATATTCCATCCACCTTTTCATTCACTTGCTCATTTTGCTCCGCAATCATACTTGACCTGAGCTTCGCCTCATCCAATTGATCAGATGCTTCTGAATTCTCAATTGAACGTTGATTGTCATGCCGGCTCACATCGCTCAAAAGGCGCGCATTATTAAGCTGCTGTTCTGCCGCAATCTCATTGGTTTCTTCTACTTGTAAAACTGAAGTTGATGCCGTTGATTCTTGTCCGGAATTGACCTCAGAAAGGAACTCGTTTCCAATTTCGATTTGATCTCCAGAACGTGGGATGTAACTTGAAGTATAACGTTCACTTTTGGCGAAAATAGCCCAACCTGATCCTGCAAGAAGAAGCGCCAAAAGGAACCAAATGAATGCGAACCTTCTTTTCTTTTTAGGTTCCACAACTGAATAAGAAGCCTCAGAAATAGAGCCCCACAAGCTTTCTGCATCAATCCCTTCTGCTGAAGCAGATTGAGCTAGCCTTCTTTTGATTTCTTCTTCGAACTTATTCATCTGTTAACTTATTGAGTATCTGTAATCTCCAAGTAATAAATTCAGACTCTTAGGCTTAGATTGAAGCCAAGCCCTAGCCCTAGCGAGTCTTTTTCTGCTCAGGCTGACTTTAATACCGAGGATTTCTGCTATCTCTTCATGCGTATAACCGTCAACAACAAAAAGGATAAAAACTTCATAGAATTTCGGTGGCATCCTTCTCAAAAACCGAATGAGCTCCTCATTGCTCATTTGGCTTATGACATCCGGGTCTACGGCAATGGCATCGTCATCTTTTTCAACTTGAAAATGAACTAATTTCTTGCCGCCTTTATTTTGCTTGAGACTTAGGTTGATGACGATTCTGCTTGCCCAAGAATGAAAAGCCCCTTTACTTGAGTCAAACTGATCGATCTTCTTGAAGATAAGAATGAAAGCTTCTTGAAGCACATCTTTACGATGTGATGTATTGTCTAAGTATCTTCCGCAAACTGAGTTTAAGTAGGGAAGTAACAGGTCATAAAGTTCTCTTTGAGCAGCGCTTTCGCCCCTCAAACAACCCTCTATGCATTCCTTTCCTACTTTCATAAATTCAGAGAACCTAGTGCATCTCAAGAAATGCACTAGGTTTTGTTATCAGGGTTGTTTTTACTCCGATTAGTTTTCTATGCAATCACAATCTGCGTTGACTGTTCCCCAGCCACCTTGACAAGGATCACCAATGTTGGCTAGCATGTTCGGACAGTCATATTCAAACTCGTTCTCTATACAATCACAATCTGCGTTGACTGTTCCCCATCCGTCTTGACAAGCATCACCTATGTTCGCTTGAAGGTCTGGACAATCAAATTCTGGAGCATTCTCTATGCAATCGCAATCTGCCGTGACAATTCCCCAGCCACCTTGACAAGGATCACCAATGTTGGCTAGCATGTTCGGACAGTC
>CAYGUR010000383.1:0-2766 GCA_964353035.1 uncultured Comamonadaceae bacterium
GGTCTGTATTTGCCACCTCTTTTTGTAACGTAGAAAGTTCTTCCTTCTTATCACTGGAGTTAAGGTGCTTTTCTTTATGGCGAGATAACCTACGAATAACATCCTCTTTTCGCCAATCAAATGAAGCTTTTTCTGTATCATTTGGCAAGTTAACAGGTTCTTCTTTCGGCTTTCCTGTTTGTTTTGATGCAATATGTGAGTGGGTTTTACCCCTTGTGTGTCGCTGTTTTCTTTGTCATGCTAGCGGCTGATACGTTCCGTCCGGCCATGTTCGTTTCACTGAGCGCACATAGTAAACCTGAAAATAAAACCCGTTCTGTTACCCTGATTCGTTTGGCGATTAATTTGGGATTTTCGGTGGGCCCGGCCATTGGCGGACTCATCATTCACGCGCTTGGATACAGCTTGCTGTTTTGGATCGACGGAATCACGTGTATCGTGGCAATGGTGCTCCTACTTCGCGTATTAAATCCGAAAAAAGCCAAGGTCCTAGATGCCCCAGACCTAACAGCCAACGCCTCTCCCTATAAGGATCTTAGCTTCATGATCTTCTTTGTATCCATGCTCTTTTTTGCTGTCGTGTTTTTACAGCTTTTCAGCACAATACCTTTGTACTATAGAGATGAATATGCCTTATCAGAGTTGAATATCGGACTGTTAATGGGGCTGAACGGATTTGTTATTTTTTTACTGGAAATGCCCTTGGTGAAATACCTTGAGGATAAAGGCAAATCGAATGTCAAGCTCATGATTCAAGGAGTTGTTTTGGTCGCTCTGAGCTACTTAGTTGTGAATTTAACAGGCTGGTCAGGCGTGTTGGTCATTGGGATGTTGTTGATCACCATTGGTGAAATGATTGCCTTTCCATTTTCAAATGCCTTCGCCATGAAGCGCTCCAAAAGAGGGAAACAAGGACAGTACATGGCACTGTATTCAGTGTCGTTTTCAATCGCACATATTTTCGGACACAATGCCAGCTTGCAACTCATCAATTTGAAAGGGTATGAATTTACGTGGTACGTATTAATTGCATTGAGTGCTGTGTCCATCGTCTTGCTTGTTTGGTTAGGACGAAGGGTAAAAGCAGGATTGTAATGGAAGTCGTCTGACGAACTGATGACTTTTACGGTAATATCGACTCTAACTTTTATATTTGTCGAAATCATTGAACCATGGGAAGAGCATTTGAATACCGCCGAGCTGCGAAAGAGAAAAGATGGGGTCACATGTCACGTGTGTTTCCAAAATTGGCGAAAGCCATTACTGTTGCTGCAAAAGAAGGTGGTCCAGAACCAGAAACGAATGCCAAGCTCCGAACTGCTATCCAAAACGCGAAGGCGCAAAACATGCCGAAAGACAACATCACGGCGGCCATCAAGCGCGCCGAAGGAAAAGATGTTGCTGACTTCGCCGAAGTAATTTTTGAAGGTAAAGGTCCGCACGGTGTGCTGGTGTTTGTAGAATGTGCTACTGATAACAACAACCGCTCAGTGGCCAACGTGAAGTCGTACTTCAATAAAAGTGGCGGTTCACTTGTGCCTACAGGTTCACTCGAATTCATGTTCGACCGCAAAGCCGTGTTCGAAATTGAAGTGAACGATGAACTCAACACAGATCTCAATATTGAAGAGCTTGAATTCGAACTCATTGATCACGGATTGGAGGAAATCGATCAAGACGAAGACCTAGTGATCATTTTTGCTGACTACACCAACTTCGGAAACATCAATGACGCGCTTGAAGCGAAAGGCATTGAGGTGAAAAGCGCAACCTTAAAGCGCATCTCGAACAATCCACAAGAGTTCACTGATGAGCAAGTAGACGACATGGCGAAGTTGTTCGATAAATTGGACGAAGATGATGACGTTCAGGCTTATTTCAATAACATCGCTTGATTAACATCTGCTGAAGAAGATCCTCATTATACAAACCGCCTTTATTGGTGATGCCATCTTGGCGACGGCTGCTTTAGAAGCCCTTGTTCGTCGATTTCCTTCGTCCCAAATTGATCTGTTAGTTCGAAAAGGGAATGAAAGCCTTTTTAAAGGACATCCATTTCTAAGTGAAGTTCAACTTTGGGATAAAAAAGGAGGGAAGTATGCACAGTTGTGGAAATGCCTCAAGCACATCCGTTCGAAGGAGTATGATGCGGTGGTGAACTTTCAACGCTTCGCCTCAAGCGGATTTTTAACAGCTTTTTCTGGGGCGAAGGTGAAGCACGGGTTTTCTAAAAATCCGCTATCCTTCCTGTTTACCAAAGCCTTTCCCCATGTTTTAGGGAAGAAGGGAGATACTTCTTTCTTACACGAAATAGATCGAAACCACTCTTTGATTGAAGAATGGTGCGGCAAACGTAGTTTAGGTCCGAAATTGTATCCGCCTGAGCTTCCAGCGAACCTAGTTGTTCAAGCGCCTTATTTGGTTATGGCGCCATCGTCTGTCTGGTTCACCAAGCAATATCCGTTCGAAAAATGGATTGAGCTGATCAACGCCTTCGTGAAACAAGATGCCACCATCTACCTCATTGGCGCCCCCAGTGATAAGGAGATGGCAGAACAACTTCGAACTAAAAGTGCACACCCGAAAGTCGTTAACCTCTGCGGAAAACTCAGCCTTCTTGAAAGCGCAAAGCTCATGGAGGGAGCGAAAATGAATTACGTCAATGATTCTGCCCCCTTGCATTTGGCTTCAGCCGTGAACGCCCCTGTGACAGCCATCTTCTGTTCAACCATTCCTGAATTTGGATTTGGGCCATCTGGAACGAAG
>CAYGUR010000384.1:0-2746 GCA_964353035.1 uncultured Comamonadaceae bacterium
ACATGTTGTTGATGCCTGCGAAGGCGCTATGAAACGCTTGCGTACTGATTATTTGGATTTGTATTTCTGTCACCGTCCAGTCAAAGAAACACCTATTGTTGTAACGGTTTGGACCATGCACAACCTCATTCAACAAGGAAAAATCTTGTATTGGGGAACTTCAGAATGGAGCGCTCAGGAAATCATGGAGGCACACATGGCTGCTGAGAAGTACAACTTGATTGGTCCTACTATGGAGCAGCCACAATACAACATGTTGGTGCGTGACAAGGTAGAAGTTGAGTTTTCTCAGATCTACAAAACGGTTGGACTAGGAACCACCATTTGGAGTCCGCTCTGCAGTGGAATCCTCACTGGCAAGTACAACAAAGGTGCAGAAGCATCAGTGCGATTGAAGCGCGATGAATTGGGTTGGCTAGCTGAGCGCATGTTGACCGATGAAAATCTAAACAAAGTTGCGAAGCTTGGAGATCTTGCCAATGAGTTGAGCATCTCCCTACCTGTGTTGGCGCTTGCATGGTGCTTAAAAAATCCGAATGTTTCTACAGCTATTTTAGGTGCATCAAAAGAACAGCAGTTGGTAGAAAACTTGACTGCGTTGGATGCAGTACCTTTGTTAACAGAAGAAGTGATGGAAAAGATTGAGGACATCCTCAACAACAAACCAGAACACCCACAGTACTAATACCACATCGTTGAGAATAGACATTCTAACCGTATTGCCTCGTTTGCTGGAGAGTCCCTTTGCTGATAGCATTCTCAAGCGCGCTATTGATAAAGGACTTGTTGAGGTGGGTATTCATGATATCCGCGCCTTTTCAAAAGACAAGCACCAAAAGGTAGACGATTACGCCTTTGGAGGAGGAGCAGGAATGGTCATGACCATTCAGCCAATCCATGATTGCATTGATTCCCTCAAGGCAGAGCACGATTACGATGAGATTATTTACATGACACCCGACGGGGAGCAGCTGAACCAGCAAATCTCCAATGAGTTGTCAATGAAGAAGAACATTATGATTCTCTGCGGTCACTACAAAGGGGTTGACCAGCGGGTTCGTGATCATTTAATTACGCGTGAAATCTCTATTGGTGACTACGTCTTGTCTGGTGGAGAACTTGCAGCGGCCGTACTTTCAGACAGCATAATTCGTCTCATTCCAGGCGTATTGAATGATGAAACCAGTGCGTTATCTGACTCTTTTCAAGATGATTTGTTGGCCCCTCCTGTGTACACTAGACCTGCCGTTTACAATGGCTGGAGCGTTCCTGATATCTTAAAATCTGGGAACTTTCAAAAAATCGAAGAATGGCGATTTGAACAGTCGCTTTCCAGAACCAAAGAGCGAAGACCTGACCTTTTGGAACGCGAAAAAAAAGGGTAACTTAGTACTTTATTAACAGTGCTCACGAGAAATTCGTTTTCCTATTGAGCTAACTAGAACAAAGTCAATTAATTAAGTTTATTTCGGATTGACCGAAAAAAGACTGCTCAATTGGCTTTCAATTTAAGTAGATTTCGTAATATTGCACTTCCATTTTCGGATAGTACAAAGCACAGCGCCATGGATAAGATTAAGGATATAGCTAATAAACTCGTAGAAATTCAGGATTTACCTGAGTTCGGAGCTGGAGATACCATTACTGTTAGCTACAAGATTAAAGAGGGTAACAAAGAGCGTATCCAACAATTTCAAGGAGTAGTGATTCAGCGTCGCGGCTCTGGAGTTACTGAAACGTTTACCGTTCGTAAAATCTCTAGTGGTGTTGGTGTTGAGCGTATTTTCCCAATTGCATCTCCTTTCATTGACTCTATTCTTGTGAACAAGAAAGGTCGAGTTCGTCGCTCACGTATTTTCTACCTACGTGGTCTTACTGGAAAGGCAGCTCGTATCAAAGAGAAAAAGACATTCAAATAATAAACGAAGATTCTTCGTTCTTGAAAGCCTCGACTATGTCGGGGCTTTTTTGTTGGCAATGACCTACACAGTCATCATAGTCTATCCTACACTTTCTGAGCCAGTGCTCTCCTAACTTGCGCTTACAAAAGCGTTAAAATGAAAGCACTATACATTATTCCTTTTCTCACTCTCTTTGTAAATTCAGTAGTTGGATTCAATCCTCCTGGACCTACAATCAGCTGCGCCGTATCTGAAACAGAATACTGCCAAGGCGATTTGATCTCCATTGATTGGCAAGTAGAAAATGGAGTCTTCGATGCATCCAATGAGTTTTACATACAATTGTCAGATGCGAACGGAGCTTTTATTAATTCATACATTTTAGATTCATTCTCTGCCTTTGAAGGAAGTGGAACGGTCTCAGTCATTTTACCAAGTTCGATGACAGGAGGTACTGATTTCCATATCAGACTGATTGGCTCTTCGCCTTATGTCATTGGCAGTCCAAATCTTCAGAGTATTGTTATTCGTCCTGATACTCAAGCAACGCACGTTACTCCTATAATTGTTTGTAGTGATCTTGAATCATTTCAATTACAAGGTGGCTTTCCTGCCGATGGCACCTATACAGGCGAGTTCGTTGACAACGGAATTTTTTATCCCTCAGTTTCAGGTGCCGGATTTCACTCTGTCACCTATGAGGTGGTGAGCGATTTCGGATGTTCATCAACATTTGAAATGGCCATTCAAGTAAAAACCACACCTGAAGTGTTTCCTGTTCAGGTGGGTAGTCTTTGCAGAAATTCCATTCCTTTCACCCTTCAAGCAGACCCTTCGTCTGGAAC
>CAYGUR010000385.1:0-2710 GCA_964353035.1 uncultured Comamonadaceae bacterium
GTTTTAACCCTAGAATACCCCGCTCCGTCCAAACCAAGCAAAGCGAAGGTAGCCATGGAATCCACGCGAAGAGCATCACCGTCTCTGAAAATCACCCAATACTTTACGAATGTATACACCTAGTTTATAGTCGTTAGATTGGCTCCCAATCACCGAACCACCCGAACTGCATTCTCCATTCCAACTACCTTCAGCGTATAAACACCACTAGTAAATTCGCTAAGATCAAGGCGTAAGATAGAGGCAGGAACTGTTTGCGAAAGCACTCGTTTACCTTCCGCGCTGTAAAGCTCAACGGTGCGGAGAGCGGCGTCAGAAAATTCAATGGTGAGCAGTTCTTGAACGGGATTGGGGTAGACCCTTACACCTGCAATGCCCAATTCCTCAATTCCATCCCATATGGCATCGATTTCTCCTGAAACACCAAGACAGCCATTGCTATTGGTAAGCTCCAGATGGTAAATGCCGTCTTGGGTGATAACGATGTCTGGGTTTGTAGCCCCTTCAATCGGTTCGCCATTCAAAAACCATTGGAAATCGCCTGATTCGAAACCGGCGTAGTAAAGTTGGTTGCCGTTTTGTTGGATAAACACTTCAAGTTCAGGCAAAACGGTGAAGCTGTTGGAATTGGTGGCTACACACAACGGATTGCTAACAGTGAGTTCCAGCACATAGGTACCGTTTTCTAAATCGTCAAGCACTATTGCAGAAGCATCGCCCACCGCTTCGTCCTGAAAAGTCCAACTGTAGTCTTCAATGTACAAGACTTCGTTCATGGCTTCAATGACTTCGCCACTGCAAATGGGTTCTTGAAGGAAGTCGAAAGAAGCTAATTCATCAGTGCATTCATAGATGGTGTGCCACGTGGTGTTGGTCACAATGGGCGGATTCCCATCGAAAAAGATGTGGGCCGTGTTGTTGATGACATCGCCGTGTTCAGCGTCTTCTCTTGGCGTAATGCGGTAGACCACATAACCTTGGCTTTCGGCAAAACAGCACGTGCTATCCGGTAATTGAATGTCAGAAAAGGTAAACGCTACGGCCCCGTCTGGATGAACCGTGGTGGTAAAATCATGCGACCCAAAAACGGGATGGAAGGAGTCCAAGTCGAGGTGAGCGATGTCAAGTGTGTCACGAATAACTACATCTTGCGCTGGGAAGTTGCCCGTATTCTGAAAACGGATGCGGTATTCCATTTCCTCTTCTTTTAGGACGAAGTGGTGCTCTTCGGTGTAGCCGGGGAATTCTGTGTATTTGTCATTGGGGTCATAGGCGCAGACGACTTCAGAATCCCGCACCCATTCATCTTCCAAATAAATCACACCTTCGTCATTTTCAAGCACAATTTGAATGGTGAACGAAAACACCTGATCAATGTAATCTAAACCAGGACCAACGAAGTGCACTTCGTAGTTTTTTCCTTCCCCTGGTTGAGGATCATCTACCAAATCCCAAGTAACAAGACCAGGGGCAATCGTGGTGGGTGCAACAACATCATTTTCTAGCTCTTCGACATCCAAAACAGGGTCAAAAGCGATGGTTATGGTACCGTTTGCTGCTGTACCACCAACATTGTGAAGCCAGAGCCCTAAGTTTAATCCGTTCTCACAATGAAGCACATCAGTCCCCCCTATTGTTGGTGCCGAAACCGCTACCGCATCGCATGAAACGCAATCCACGCCAAAATAGGTGTTCGAAGGACTGCAATTTTCAACATCAACGGTCACGGTAGACTGAGAGGTGGAATCCCAGTCTTCGAAGGTATTCGAAATCGTTACTGTGTATGTTCCAAATGGCACATCCACAAATTCATAATAGCCTTCATTGTTGGTGAAAGCCGTCCACCCCAACTCCTCTATAGTTACCTCCCAATTGAGTAAACCTGGTTCTGAAAAGAAGTCAAAAAATTGATAAAATCCATCTCCATTGAGGTCGTGGTAAACAGTTCCGTTGATGATTCCTGTCAAATCGCATGAACCATCGTCACAACCCGCATACAAATCGTAGTTGCACGCGAGCGGATTCGTACAACCGGGGAAATAGCAAAGTGTTTCGCATTCTGCATTAGCGTTATAGTTGCAAGCCAAAGGGTCAAGACATCCGCTTTCAGTGGCAGTCTCCACACATTCGCCGCAGGCATCTACTACATAAAAGCAATCACCGATGCACGTAGCATCTGGCACGTAATTGCACGCCAGCGGATCATTACAACCAGGTATTTCACACGAACCGTCATCACAAGTGGCATCTGGGTCGAAGTTGCACGCCTCCGAATTCGCACATCCACAATCATTGTAGCAACAAGAGCCATCATCTGTTATGTTTTCTGAAACGAAATTACAGGCCGAAGGATCTGCGCAACCCGCTGCAAAAGTGGAGGTGAGTAACATCAGTTTTTTCGTTCCTGAGTCGAAATAAAAAAAGTCGCGATCACCATCTGAATCAGCATCTTCAAGTTGTTGAACATTGCTGGCATTTTGAGGGATGGTATAGGTAAATCCTTCGTTGAAATTGTTTGATCCATCGTTCAATAAGATTGAAACATCGTTGTTCAGATAGTTTACCTGTCGATCTAAATCTCCATCGAAATCAAAGTCAATTAAGGTTACATTGTCTATTTCTGTTCCATAGTCCATCAAACTGTAAGCACTATTAAACGTCCCATCTCCATTTGATTTATAGACAATCAGTGCATTCTGAACAGCAGATG
>CAYGUR010000386.1:0-2709 GCA_964353035.1 uncultured Comamonadaceae bacterium
GGGATGTGAAATGAACGAAAAGTTGAAGTACAGAAGAGGGGCGAGAATCACGTTGTTGATCTTAGCTGGATTGACAGGGTTGAGTGTGTGGTTAGCTTCTAACCTAGGATTTGATTACAACTTCGAGAATTTCTTCCCAAAGAATGATCCCGAAACCGATTTCTTTGGCGCATACCGTCATAATTTCGAAAGCGACAACGATTTCGTTATTGTCGGTCTTCAAAATGACGAAGGAGTATTCAAACCTGATTTCCTGAACAGAGTTGATTCCATTGCACGTGTGTTGGGACAGCTGGCAGATGTTGACAGCGTCATCACTCCTACTCAATTTCAAACCGTATACAAAGATCCTATTGGCGGATTCCATCCGGTTCCCCTTTTAAAACGAAGCAGTGAGACAGCGCTCAAAAAAGACAGTACGCGCATCTGGGACCAAGGCGAAATGGTGGGGAGCCTCTTTTCTGAAAACGGCAAAGCCGTTTGTCTTCAAGTAAAACACAAACAGTACCTCTCCAAACAAGATTGTGACACCCTGGCTTTGCACATGCAAGAAGTGGTTTACGGCGCTGACTTTGATGAAGCGCACGTAGTCGGAAGGGCTGTTGGGCAATCTTATTATGTTGACATGATGCAAAAAGAGTTGATCATATTTGTATCACTTGGAATTGTGCTCATTGTCCTCTTTTTATTCATTGCATTCAGGTCAGCTTGGGGTATCTGGGTCCCGATCACGGTGGTCCTTTTATCTGTAGTGTGGATTTTAGGCATCATGAAAATCTGCGGCAAAGAAATAGACCTGATGCTCATCGTATTGCCTACCATCATCTTTGTGGTGGGAATGAGCGATGTGGTACACGTTTTGTCGAAATACTTTGAAGAGTTGCGAAAAGGCATCCCTAAGTATGAAGCCATCAAAATCGCATTCAAAGAAATCGGACTAGCCACCTTCCTGACTTCGCTCACTACGGCCATTGGATTTCTAACGCTCTTGACCTCGAGCATCACTCCCATTGCTGACTTTGGTTTGTACACGGCCATCGGTGTATTCGTGGCTTACGTATTGGCGTATTCTTTACTTCCGGCTGTGCTCATCCTTAGCAAAGCGCCAGCTATTTCAGAACAGAAACATCAAAAGCTTTTCTGGACAAGGCAGCTTCGAAAGGGGTTTCTTTTCACCATGCGGAACCGAAAGCTGATTCTTTTAGGCACACTTATCGTCATTGTTGTGGGCGGAATTGGGATGTCGCGCATTCGCGTGAACAACTTCATTCTGGAAGACCTGCGTGAAGGCGATGCCTTGAAAAAGGAGTTCGTTTACTTTGAGAAGAACTTCTCAGGCGGACGTCCATTTGAAATGGCCATTTTGCTCAACGATAGCACATCTGTTTTCGACCTAGATGTGCTACAAGACCTCAGTCGACTAGACCAGTTCTTGGCGGAAGACTACGAGGTAGGAACCCTGATTTCGCCTTCCATTATGATTAAACTGGGGAATCGACAAATGAATGGGAACCTAGCAGAGGCGTATACCATCCCTTCGACCCAAAAGGAAGTCAACCGAATTTTAAAGCTAGTACAACGCTTTGATACTGATAGTCTGCTGCAACTCTTCGTGAATGAAGACCAACACATGGCGAGGTACAGCGGCAAAGTGGGTGATTATGGGGCCATTTACTTCAATCAAAAAAATGAAGAGCTGCAAGCCTTTCTGGCAGAGGAATTGCCCAACAGGAAGTTCGATGTGCGGGTCACTGGAACAGCCAACCTCATTGACCACAACAACAAAACCTTGGCGGTAGACATGATCGGTGGATTGGTGATTGCTTTCTTGGTTGTAGCGCTGATTGTAGGCATCATGTTCAAGAACATCAAGATGGTGCTGATTTGTTTGATCCCCAATTTCATGCCCCTGCTGATGATTGCTGGAATCATGGGCTTCATGGGAATCGACTTGAAAGTGAGTACCTCCATCATTTTCACCATCGCCTTTGGTATTGCCGTTGACGACACCATTCACTTTATGTCGAAACTTCGTCTTCAACTGGCCGAAGGTCGAAGTGTTCTTTACGCTGTAAAACGAACGTATATGAGCACGGGTAAGGCCATCATTATCACCAGCATTATTCTGTGTGGCGGTTTTTTAACTTTGATCTTGTCAGAGTTTCTGGGAACCTATTACATTGGGCTATTGATCAGCCTGACGCTTTTATTTGCGGTACTAGCAGATTTACTCTTGCTTCCGGTTTTGATTACCTATTTCTATAAGACGAAACAACCTGCGTTAACGAACATTGAAAAGCCTTGAAACTCGCCATCTTCGACATTGACGGAACACTTACAGATTCTACAGAGGTAGATGACGCCTGCATGGAAGCTACTTTCAACCATTTTCTGGGACCGAATGTAGCCTGTGATTGGGAGGGTGTATCACACGTCACTGATCCTGTTATTGTCAAAGAAACAGTTGAACGCGTCACAGGGGCGCCTTGCTCTGACGCATTGTACGAAGAGATGAAAGCGTACTTTTTAGCGTGTTTGCAACAAGAAGCAACAACGAATCCATCGAAATTTACGCGCGTACCTTTCTGTTTAGAATTCATTGACTTACTTCAAAACGAAGGAATTCAAATAGGATTGGGAACGGGTTCTTGGCGGGCCTCGGCAGAAATCAAATTGCGCACAGCCGGCATTCCCTTTGAACATTTTTAC
>CAYGUR010000387.1:0-2697 GCA_964353035.1 uncultured Comamonadaceae bacterium
AAACAACTATGCTGTTCGGGGCGGCGGCATCCACGTGAGACTGGCGAATGGTGAAATTAAAATTGGTCAATCCATCCTTCAACTGAACGAAGCGGTCGAAGGTGCAGGCCTTTATTTTGAAGATGATGTTGAAATTGAAAGCTGCTATTTTGGTTCGAACACAACGAACGTAAAAGGAACAGTTTACGGGGTGGAAGGATCTGATCTCTTCCTGACCAATTGCACCTTTTTTAACAATTCCGTTCCTGACGTAAGCAGAATAATCGATGGGACGGGAACCAATGATTCATGGGAGATTGTTAACACCATTATTTGGGGGAATTCCTTAAACACAAATCTTGAACCCATTCGAAATGTGGGGCCTAACACGAATGTGAGGCTTTCAATCTTGCAACACGGACATACAGGTGGAACACAAATATTCAATCAAGATCCCCTCTTTATGGATCCCGCTGCAGGCGATTTCGGACTGCAACCAACTTCGGTGGGCTTCAATGCTGGAGATGATTCAGTGGTCGAAGAGGCGCTTGATGCTGCCAGAAATGACCGTATTCGTCTAGGTCAAGTTGATTTTGGTGCTGTTGAAGCCTCTGGTGCTCCAGCAAGCATAATTTATGTTGATATTGATGCGCTTGGAGCGAACAACGGCTCCAGTTGGGAAGATGCCTATACCAGTTTATATGATGGTCTTGCTGCTGCTGTAGATGGAGATCATGTGTGGGTCGCAGAAGGACTCTACGTAGCAACTTCTACCTATCTCGTTAACGATGGCATCAATCTTCACGGTGGATTCAATGGAACAGAAACCTTGCTGAATGAAGCTGACTGGGACGTGAATGAGACAATCATTTCAGGAGATGTTGGCGTGCTAGATATTTTTACAGACAACACGAAATTACTTCTGAAAGTGGAAGTGGATGACACACCAGTTTCCATCTCTGGTTTTATTATTCAAGATAACTACGCAGGTGAAATGGCTGTAACCGGATTTCCAGCAGTGGTCATCAATGTTGATAATAGCTACAATGGACTTTCTTCTGTTGAGTTTAAGAATTGTATCCTGCGAAATAACCACTCGAATGATTACGCTACAAGTTCCATGTTAGTCAGCGCGGTGAATACAAGTGGACCCCTCGACGTATCTGTCGAAAATTGCTTGTTCTATAATAACAGCTCAGCGAATTCAACGGTGTCTGTCGGGTCATTTGGTGTTGAACTCGATGTGGTCGGATGTACCTTCGCTAATAACATTCAGAATTCTAATGTGGGAGCAACAGTCACAGGTGCTCAACAGGTGATTAACTCCATTTTTTGGTCAAATACCGCGGAAGGAGTATCGGTGAATGGTTCCTTTGGCGTGACGCCCGAGGTCTACAATACCATTTATCAAGCAGGTTCTTTTGCTGGAGCGAATAATTTTGTGTTGGACCCGCTCTTCAATGATGCTGCGAATAACGACTTTTCACTTCTAGCGGCCTCTCCTGCCATTAACCTTGGCGACAATAGCTTTGTTACGGTAGATTTCGATATCAATCACGCTCCTAGAATCCAATTTGCCAATGTGGATGCAGGTGCTCTTGAAAGCCCATTTGCTGGACTAGGGTGCACAGATGTTACGGCTTGCAATTACAATGAATTTGCCACAACTGATGATGGGTCGTGTATTGCTCCACTTTGGTACCTTCCAATAGAAATAAACGAAGGACCAATTGTTTATGCATGTGAACAACCTGTTGGATACTACTTGGCTGATCAAGCTTGTGCCCAGCAAATTGTAGACAATGATCCCTCATGTGTAAATGTCAATTGGGACGGTGTTTGCCAAACAGCATACAACTGCTGCATCGGGAATTTTGGTTGTAAAATTCCTTCAGCGTGTAATTATGATGTGTTGGCATGCGAAGACAACTCACTATGTCAATATCCTGGCTGCACCCAATTTGAAGCTTGCAACTACGAGCCCTTAGCAGCATGCAGTGACCCTACCTTGTGCGATTACAGCTGTCTTCCTCCTGTAGAAGGAGTTATTTATGTGGACATCGATGCCACTGGTGCGAACGACGGCACAAGCTGGACAGATGCCTTCACAAGTTTGTATGATGGATTGGCTGCTGCTGTTGATGGAAACCAAGTTTGGGTGGCCGAAGGAATCTATCTTGCCACTGCTACTTATGTTATTTCGGAAGGCATCAATTTGCATGGTGGTTTCAACGGAACGGAGTATTTCCTAAGCCAATCGAATTGGGCAATGAACCAGACCATTATTTCTGGAGATCTAGGAGTGGCAGGTCTGAATACAGATAACAAGAGTCACCTTCTTGAAGTACGAACTGATGAAACACCTGTTCTCATCTCCGGTTTTATTATTGAAGACCATTATGAGGAGACCAATGAATTGGATAGTAAATCAGCAGTAACAGTCAAACCGTTGAATAATTATGATGGACCATCGTTTCTGGATGTTCAAAATTGTGTTTTGAGAAACAACGTTTCGGTTGATTTCAATGTGAGCGCTATTTTTTTCGCAACTTCTGGTTCAGCTGGCCCCTTCAACGTAAATATTGAGAATTGTCTGTTCTATGAGAATAGTGCACCTGCAAGTACAATTCTAGTCGGTGGATTTGGTTACGCTCTTACTGTGATTGGGTGCACCTTCACGAAGAATGTGAGAACCAGTACATTGGGTTCGATAGTTGG
>CAYGUR010000388.1:0-2678 GCA_964353035.1 uncultured Comamonadaceae bacterium
GCTCCCTCGGATGTTGATGCGTCGGCTTCCTCCATATCCCCGAGAATCCATTTTAACTCCGGGAATTGTGTTCAATGCTTCTTGCAATGAACTGTTGTCAGAGGAGTTCATGTCAGCAGGAGAGAGGATAGCAACTGGTGAAGATGAATTCAGCGCTTTTGTGTTCTTATATACTTCGATGTAACAATCTTGAATCTGAATAATTCGTGATTTCAACACATAGACTCCGCTCTCACTTGGCGTGAGCTCGGCTGAATACGTGATGGATTGAACTTTGAAGGACTCTGGCTTTTTCGGAAGAGACAGAAAGAACTCACCCAGCACATCAGTTGAAGTGGAATAGGTACTATCATTGAGTTCCACGAATACATTGGATCCAACAATCGCACTGCCTGTTTCTTGGTCTATCAATGTTCCAGAAAAGCTATAAATAGCATCGCCCTCAGACTGGGCAGATGCAATGATCACTCCAAGCCAGAGGGCGATGGTTAAACCTATTTTAATCATGTTTTTATCGAATCACGAAGGTTTTCGTAATTGTTCCTAACTCAGTAGTAGAGGTCACATAGTAAGTGCCTTTTGCCCAAGTTGAAACATTTACACTTACATGATTCTCTTGAATCACGTAGCGTCCCATTTGTTTTCCGTCAAACCCAATGATGTAGAAGTTGGTTCCAATGAAAGAATCACTGAATTCCAATTTTAAATTTGTAGCAACCGGATTTGGATAAATCTCCATTGTTTGAACCGGAAGACTTCCTTTTTCTTCTACTGAAACGAAGTCCTCATTTCTGAATTCTTTGATGATGTTCGGACCAGAACCTGGATAACCCGGACCGTTCAATGCCACATAAACAGCACCTGTGTAAGGATTCACGCACACATCGCGTACACGTTGGTTGAATTCGCTGAAAAACTGATCTTCAGACTCAATTTCTGTTCCATCTTCACTCATGTGAAGCACAGAGAGACGTTCGAACTGCGCTCCCAATCCACCAAGCACAGCCATTAGAACTGAATTTTGCCATTCTGGAATGGCAGGGTGGTTGTAATATTCAATTCCGTTCACAGCAATGCAAGGAGACCACACTTTGAGAGGCTCACGAACATTCAATTCTGCGCAAGGTGCTGATTCACCAGCTTGATCACAGAAGCCTTCAACTTCTGGCCAACCGTAATTTCTTCCCGGCTCAATAACGTTGAATTCATCGTTGGTACTTTGTCCGTGCTCAGAGCTATAAATCAATCCATTTGGTCCTAAACAAAGTCCTTGTGCGTTTCGGTGTCCCCAAGAGTACACCAAGGAAGTGTTGTCTGGATTGTCTGCAGGAACAGTGCCATCGATATTCATACGAAGGATTTTCCCATTCAATGCTTCAATGTCTTGAGAAGACTGTCCGCCATCACCTTTATCACCGGTAGTCATCAACAAAGTGTTGTCTGGCAAGAAAACCAGACGAGATCCGTCATGAATTCCAGCTCCAGGGATGTTATTCAAAATGTACTCTTCGTTTACCAAGTTCGTTCCATCCCAATCGAAAACTGATAAGCGCTCGCGAACGCTGTTTCCCTGTAGGTAATTGTAGACGATAAAAACTTGTGGTGTGTTCTCCCAATCTGGATGCATAGCCATTCCTAGCATTCCTGGTTCTCCACCGCCATTGTAAGGAATCAGAGATGTGAGGTTCAAAACTTCAGTGTAATTACCCGTTGCCGGATCTACACGAAGTACTTTTCCTCTTCGTTCGGTCACCCAAATGAAATCATCAGGTCCCCAAAGTATTTCCCATGGAACTTGCACTCCAGTAACAAGATCATATTCAGTAAGTGTTGTTGAGCCCACTTCCCAGGTAGGCTGTGCAAATGCTGAACCCAAGGTCGCAGCAAGAAAAAAGGTTAATAGCGTTCTCACAGGTTTAATTTTTTACGAAGATACGTTGAAGAAATGCGATATAAAATTGACCTTTCCTCTTTTCTTGGAGAGCAATCGTTCAGTTTTTACCTTTTAGGACTTAACGAAGCCCATTTCCATGTGTGAATTATGGAAGATTTCATTTGAAAAACTCAAGTTAAACTGCAGTCTATGCACCTCTCGAAATAGAGCTGAAGCGGCAGTCGCAAGGCAATTAACTTGACTGTCCTAACACAATTGCCAAGTCGCCAAGTCTTGGAACTGCTTCATTGTTCAAAGCGTCATTTTCGATTCCAAACAAACGTTCGATTTCATCCACTTTTGAAGAAAAAGTCAAGTTCAATTGAAGCTGAAGATTCTGTGTTTCGCTTTTCAGAACGAAATGACTCCAACGTCGATCAACTTGAGAAAAAGCGGACTTTACATGGCTAAGGTGAACCGTTTTGGTCATACCGAACCATTTTGGTTGAATCAAAGAGACTTCGTTATTGGAAACGATGAGCCAAACGATTTGTCGTTTTTGCCAAACATGAAACGCATTTTTAAGAACCACTTCAATGGCTAAGGAAGGTTGTTGCGCAAGATTTTGGACCGAACGAGGCAGGTGAGAAGGAACCAAGTCTGTTTTACCAAATCCAAGTGCTCTTCCAAGCGGACGTAAATACAGGTATTTAAAGAAAGTCATCATTCGTTTCGCTTTTCGGAACAAAAAGAACGAAAAAAGAAATAGTACTCCAGTGAGCGCCAATGCAGCTTCGGGCCAAAC
>CAYGUR010000389.1:0-2661 GCA_964353035.1 uncultured Comamonadaceae bacterium
GTTGCAGCTAACGAAAGCCTGAAAAACTGTGCACCCTACCTTCGTTTTCAATCTTTTTTGAAAACGAAATTGCGTCAGAAATACAATTTTCAGTCATTTTCCGATCAACTACTTAAGCCACTTCGTCGTATCTTGCCCTCTAAACGCGAGACAATATGAAACGATTTTACACTTTAGTAGTTGCTCTTCTTACAGTTGGTGCTGTTAACGCACAAAGCTTGGAATTGAGTGATACTTTTCTAGAATTCACAGACAACCTAGCAGACGAGCCTGGTTTTGATTATGATGAAGTAACGCTTACTAACGTTACTGATCAACCTGTATTGGTTTCTGCTAAATTGGAACTTCGCTGCTATCCACAAGATGGATCTGGAGTGCAATTTTGTATTCCTGGACAATGTCTAGGTCCATACACACAAAACACTCAGATTCCAGGAGCCTTGAACTTCACTCTTGAGCCAGGCGGTTCAACAAGCGAACTTACAGCGCACCTTTGGGATTGGGCTGGAAACGGTTCAGCATGGAGAATGTATTACTATGTTGCATCTAACCCATCTGACGAAGTATACATCGATGTAGTCTATGGAGACTGCGCTGAAGAATTTGTGATTGTCGGTGTTGAAGAAAATGAAGCTGCTACCCTTTCTGTATATCCAAATCCTGCAAGAGATGTATTGAACGTAACTACTGACATTGCAGCTGGAACGATTTACAGTGTATACGACATGACTGGACGTGTTGTAGCAACTGGACAAATCAACGCATCAAACGTGCGCATCGATATTTCTGATTTGACTGTTGGTCAATACATCATCGAAATGGCCGCTACACGCGTTCGTTTCGCTGTTCAGTAACTCGAATTCAATTGTACGAATTTCAAAAGGCTTCCGAAAGGAGGCCTTTTTTGTGCTCATTGATTTAAAATATACAGAGCGCTGAAAGAAGATTTAGGCGAGAGGCTCCATTTCCATCTTATAAGTTGCCACACGTGCTGAATTCCTTGATGCATCTGAATTGAAACATGTTGAAAAGACTGATGCACGAGACCTAAAGGGACGTTAAACGCACTTCTACGATAGAGAGCGGGCAATGTGTTGGGTGCTACTTCATTGACCGGTGCTGTTGAAATGGAATTCAATGTGTCGGATTCGACTTCTTCAACCCCGTTCCCTCTTGACTCCAACTCCAAATCAACTTCCTCTTTGGCTGTTCGAGCCTTCTCAGCACGCATTTCTGCAAGTTCAACTTCCATCTCCTTCAATGCAATCTCTTCCGGAAAAAGTAATCGATACCTATACATCACATCAGCAATCTTTGCTTCACAGGCGGTAATCTGTGCTCGCACTAGATCAAGAGCTATTGATTCACCGTGAGGTAACAAAGCTTCTAAAATTACTTGAGCATCTGCCAATTGTTTTCGCACTGGAAGAATGGCTAGATGTCGCTTTGCTTCCCGTTCCAACCGTTTGGTTAGACGAAGTTTCATTTTATTCGCCTTCCATTGCAATTCCGTAGATTTTACTAACCACATTCCACTCAGGCGTTGTAGTTCATCTTCTTTTAAGTTTTTAATGTTCTTCATGGCTCATTGTTTTAATTCATGTTCTATTCATTTGAACCCAGCAGGTGTTCTGTAGCGGTTCACTCAACAGAAGTAAATGGTTTTGCCGACATTCCATTTCGCTTTTCATACTGGGCTTTCTTCAAAGGTTAGAAAGATTTTCGAAAGTGAAATTTTCTCAGTGCCAATACGTACTTTTAAAACCAACCTAATTTGACCTGTTTTTAGTGAATTCGCGAAGGAAATGTTTTTCCATTTTCTAAAACACCCACCTACAAACACCGCAAATAAAGAGTTTCAGAATTTGACAATGAAATTTTGAAACCTTGCGCGAAAAACGCCCAACGTACATTAAATTTGTTTGAAAATAATTGATACACGACTGAAAAGAGGTGAAAAAACAGGTCTATTTTCCAGTTCACAACACTTCCAGACTGTCAGTCAAATGTCTATCTTCGCTGTTCCAAAAATGTACACCCATGTCAGACGATAAAAAAGTCATTTTCTCAATGGTGAGAGTCAATAAGACCACACCTCAAGGAAAAAATATTCTGAAAAATATCTACCTCTCATTCTTCTATGGAGCGAAAATCGGGATCATCGGAGCGAACGGTTCGGGTAAATCTACGGTGATGCGCATCATTGCCGGATTAGACGAGGCGTTTCAAGGCGAAGTTGTTTGGTCTGATGGGTATACCGTAGGTTATCTACCTCAGGAACCCCAACTAGATGAATCCAAAACGGTTCGCGAAGTGGTGGAAGAAGGTACCCAAGAGATTGTTGATGTGTTGAAAGAATATGAAGACATCAACAATAAGTTCATGGACGAAGAGATCCTGAATGACCCAGCGAAAATGGAGGCTTTAATGGACCAACAAGCGAAAGTGCAAGACCGTATTGATGCACTCGATGCATGGGAATTGGACACCAAATTGGCACGTGCCATGGACGCCCTTCGTTGTCCTCCTGAAGACCAGAAGATTTCTGAACTCTCAGGTGGTGAGCGCAGAAGAGTAGCTTTATGTAGACTGCTATTGAAACAGCCTGACGTGCTCTTGCTTGATGAGCCTACCAACCACTTGGATGCAGAATCGGTGCAT
>CAYGUR010000390.1:0-2659 GCA_964353035.1 uncultured Comamonadaceae bacterium
GGTAACAACACCTATACGCAATGCCCTTCGGGACACTGCGCATAGCCAAACCGTTGTGCCGCATACCCTGTCGCAAACCCGCTCACTTCTCGCAACCGTTTTCGCAGCTGATCAACCCATTCAAATCGATATTAGAAACCAGTGGGTTCAACCGGTTACCACCTGGCGCAGCCCGACGAAAACCGATTGCAAAAAGCTTCGCTAACACTATTCGGATAATTGCTACCTTTTCGGTACCAAAGAACGTACGCGGCACAACATACTGTAAACAACACTGCGCGATGGTTTACAGTGGACGTTGGGCACAATCAAAATTTCAACCAATAGAGATTAATATAAATCAATTAAAAAGTAACCATGACACCAAAAAGACTTCTTTCTCTTTTCATATTTACTTCATTATTAAGTTTAAGTTATGCCCAAGATTTCATCAGCGAAACCATACAGCATGATGGCTTAACAAGAGAATATAGCATCTATGTTCCTTCAAGTTATGATGGAACGACAGATTTCCCTTTGCTATTCAATTTTCATGGAGGTAATGATATTATTGCCAATTGGCAGACAACATCAGATATGACATCTATAGCAGACACAGCTGATTTCATTCTGGTTTACCCTCAAGCACGCCCTGATCCAAGTGATGGAAATTCTCTTAACTGGCTCCCAAAAACGCCTGGCACTTTTGATGACGTGCCATTTGTGAGTGAAATGATAGACTCTATTGCTAGTGAATACCAGATAGACCAGAACAGAATATATGCTTGCGGGTATTCATTAGGAGGTGAATTCTCCTATGAACTTGCTTGTAAACTCAGCAGCAGAATTGCCGCTATTGGTGCTGTAGCCAGAACGATGCAAGCCGATCCAAATAGTTATTGTTCTCCAGTTCATCCCACCGGTGTCCTTACAATTCTTGGTACGGATGACTTTATTTCTCCTTACGATGGGCTGACATTTGACGGTATAGAGTATTATATTTCTGCAGCAGAAACCCATAGTTATTGGGCTGCTTATAACAACTGTGATCTAAATGCAACCATGAGTAGTGTAAGCCCCAGTGTAGAACGATATACATGGTCGACTGCATCAGGTTGTGCTTACGTGGAGGAATTAAAAGTGATTGGAGGAGGACATGATTGGCCCGGTAGTTTTGGCAATATGACCATAGATGCAAATGAAGAGATTTGGCAATTTGTTTCACGTTACGACATCAATGGATTAATTGGATGTACAACAACTTCAATAAACGAGAATAACAATTCGCAAGTAAACTACAAGGTTTATCCAAATCCTCTAAGTTCACACCTAACGATAGAAATTGAGATAGCAAAGGGAAAAGAATATAGAATTTATTCAACTATTGGAGAACTGGTGTTAACCGGAAGACTAAATTCTAATATTAGCACAATAGATCTGTTATCATTGTCTCCGAACCTTTATATTCTGAATATTGATAATCATTCTATAAAGCTGATAAAAACAGAATAAAAGTGCCTAACAATGAATATGAAATCATGGAGGCTTTCAGCCGTCCATGCTTCATATTCTGGACGTTGTGCCGCATACCCTGTCGCCAACCCGCTCACTTCTCGCAACAGTTTTCGCAGCTGATCACCCGATTCAAATCGATATTAGAAACCAGTGGGTTCAACCGGTTACCACCTGGCGCAGCCCGACGAAAACCGATTGCAAAAAGCTTCGCTAACACTATTCGGATAATTGCTACCTTTTCGGTACCAAAGAACGTACGCGGCACTACATATTGTAAACAACACTGCGCGATGGTTTACAGTGGACGTTGGCATTAATTAAAATGAAAAGACTACTCACCATAATTTTGACAATCCTTTTATTCAGTTGTTCTAGTCAGAACACGACAAATGAGGAGAACAATTCAGATGAAACTAAGACAACTAAGCAGTTCAAGTTTCCAGCTGACTTTTTAGGAGCGTATATAAGTTCCGAGTATCTAAAAGAATTGGAATATCACGGTTCGACAAAGAAAGCTCAAGAAAAAGCCATAATGAGTACAGCCGGGCTCTATTCCGAAGATGGAAATATTATTCTTTCAAATACATGGAATTTCCATGAAGGAGGAGGAAATGACTATGTCAGAATGGTATCTAAGTCCAAAGCAATTATAATAGGTGAGCTATCAAAAGACACCATTTACTCTATTGACTTTTCAAAAAAAGGAGAGATAATAATTAAGGACGAAAAAGACTCCTTTAGATTAACTCAGTTCTCCAGTGACTATAAGAATCGAGACTATTCGAGAATTGTCAATGAACTCATTTTACCAAATGAATTGCTGCTTAATGGAAATGTGGTAAAATTCAAACCAAGCGGAGAGATAACAGGACTTGACTCAATTATCAGCTATTCATTTAATGAAGACTATTTTGACGCAGGAATGCAATTAGACATGATAAACCTCCGTTACAATGACAATCGCCCTGAAGAAACATTTGGCTATAGTTTGAGCGACAGCACATTCACAATTTTCAATCTGAATTGCGTTGAAAAAGATGAAGAATCCGACTACTGCTTTGTACGAGAACGAGGGGAATATTACTTGAATTTTAAAAGAAAAAACTAATGCCAACAATCGCTATAAAAACATGCCCTTCGGGACACGTTTCATAGCGGGAACGTT
>CAYGUR010000391.1:0-2639 GCA_964353035.1 uncultured Comamonadaceae bacterium
GCATAAAAATAGGCGTTTCAATCACCCCGTGATCCGTCTGAATTCTTCCCGCTCGGGCCGAAGAATTGGGATCTGTATGTTCAACTGAAAATTTCATTGCCGCAAATGTAACTATACCTCGCGAAGCAATTCATATAATTGCATATGATCGGAACAATCGTCAACGTAATTACGGTAGCAATTGGCAGCACCGTTGGTCTTCTTCTCAGAGACAAATTGCCTCAATCGCTTATTAAAGCTGTCTTCTCAGCCCTGGGTTTGTTTACGATTCTCATTGGAATTAAAACAGCTTTCGATACGTCAGATCTCTTTTCGGTGGTCATCAGTCTTGTGATAGGAGCCGTTTTAGGACAAGCTTTGGCACTGGAAGAGCGACTGACCGCAACGATTGAAAAACTCAAACGCAAGGGCACAGAAAAAGAAGAAGGGAAAGATCGCTTCGCGGAAGGACTGGTCACTGCCTTTATACTGTTCTGCATTGGAGCAATGACTTTTATTGGCTGTCTGAACGAAGGGTTGAGAGGTGATCGCAGTACCATCCTGACGAAATCAATCATGGACCTGTTCTCTTCAGTGGCTTTGGCTTCGGCCTTCGGAAGAGGAGTGCTCTTCTCAATCATCCCACTGCTGATTTACCAGGGCGGCTTAACGCTGGGTGCTTCCTGGCTGGAACCCTACCTCACTGAAGAAATCCAATCGGTCATTTTGGGGTGCGGTGGAATTCTACTCATTGGGCTCGGCTTAAATATCTTGAATGTAACCAAGTTGAAAATCATCAACATGGCCCCTTCATTGTTGCTGGCTCCCTTCTTTGCGATCTATATTCCGAAGGCGATGAATTACCTAAACTGCCTTTTTGACAGTGTAATTTCTTAAAAACTGCCTTTTTGTCGCTCTAAAAGTTCATTTTCTGCCTTTTTGTGTCGAAAAACCGGCTGGCACATCCTTTGACCTAAGCAGTTCAAACACAAACGAAAAAACTTTTAGTTATGAATTTAGCAAAGCAGTATAAGCACAACAGCCCATCCTTGTTCAACGCATTGTTTGATGATGCCATCGCTCGAGATCTTTTTTTCAATGAAAAAGGAAGACCACAATCAGGAGCGAGACGTCCAGCGGCAAACGTGAGCGAAACAGAGGCTGCCTTTGAAATTGAACTGGCATTGCCAGGATTTACGAAAGACGATTTAAAAATTGAGCTCGATAAAAATCGTCTCTCACTTTCAGCTGAAAAGCAGACTGATGAGAATGAACAAGCGAAGAACTACACCTTCCGCGAATTTAACTTCAGTTCATTCAGCAGACAATTTGTGATTCCGCGCTCAATTGACACGGAGCACATCGAAGCGAAGTTTGAGAATGGAATATTATTCGTCACGCTTCCTAAGAAAAAAGAAGCTATCGATCCTGTAAAACAAATCAGGATCAACTAAGAGAGCAGTTTTGGTTAAGGTTAGAAGGCGGAGCCCAACGGGGTTCCGCTTTTTTTATGGCTTATTTTGCCGAAAATACTCCATGTAGCTCAAGCCTTTCTCAACATACCTAGGATCATGCGTTCTCGGTTTTCCGACCACCGGATATTTTCGTCCGGTATTGTGATAATGAAACGCGTCATCAAAATCGCCCTTGCGAATAAACCTTCCGTACTCATCGTTTATCCAAAGGATGCCATGATACAAGCCATCTTCCCCCCTGATATCGGCAACATTCACTTCCATGCCGATGCACTTATACCCCATTAGCTGAAAAGGTCCCCAAGAAGTAGCCAGATTACGCACAGCTTCATCTGACGCATCTTCAAGGTGATGCTGTTTTACATTTTCATACTTCCTGCGTTCGCCAGATTTCACTTTGATGAGTCGGTTGTACACCCCTTGTTCAAACCTACTACCAGACGGTTTCTTACCACTAGTCTCCAGTACAATGAGCGCCATCAGGTATTCATACGATAAATCGAAATCCTCAGCGAGCTCCAACACCTCATCCCCATAATTTGCAAGCGTTACCTCCAATGCACTTCCTTGAAATGCTTCGGTACCCGGAACAACTTGATTGGGTGTGCTTCGTGATAACAGAAACAAAACGGTTCCTATCGTCAGTAAAATAAGCAGAGAAAGAATGGCTATCCTGTTTCGAGACATGCTGCGAATGTGTACTTTTAGATTTCGCTCTAAGTTCCAAAAATAGTTGCTATGCCCGCAAATAAGTATGCACTTCTTCGTTACCGAATCATAGACAGATGCATTTCGAATGAAGCAAAACCTTACCCTACAAAGGAAGAGTTAAGGCAGGCATGTGAAGATGCATTGTACGGAAGTGATGGCGAAAACATCAGTGAGAGCACTATTGAAAAAGACCTTTGGGCCATGCGGAATGAGAACGACCTCGGTTACCATGCGCCAATCTCCTACAGCAAAGCCCACAAAGGCTATTTTTACACCGACCCTGACTACAGTATTAGCGATTTAAGTCTGAACGACGATGATTTGGACGCCTTGAATTTCGCCGCAGATACCATTATGCAATTTCGGAACATCCCCATTTTCAGTCAGTATGAAAATGCGATTGAGAAGATTGTTTCGCGACTCAAAATTTCTCCTGATGTCAATGACCGTAGCTCTGATCGCTTTATTCAATTC
>CAYGUR010000392.1:0-2626 GCA_964353035.1 uncultured Comamonadaceae bacterium
TCGTGCTCTTTTGCTTTTAACGACATTAGAGCGCGTGGCGTCATTTTTTCTGGATCAATGGCTGGAGATGAGCTTCCAGATACCGATACCGAACTTCCGAGTTTGTTCAGAATGGAACTAACATGTTCGATTCTTTTACTCAGATTAATATATTCTTGCTCGTACTGATGACGCATCTCAGATGCCTCGATCTCAGTAAGCAAGAGTTCTTTTTCGTTTGATAACATAACAATTTTTTAATAAGTCCTACCTTAATAACAGGTTGAATAAACCTAAGACAAAATTAACTAAATCAAAGTGGTCTCACCAACAAGTTGGTGTTTTTCTGCGAAATGCGCGACAATTGTGAATTTCAGTTACTTTTGCGCTGCAATTGTCTTCATCGCTTCAAACTTGATTTGAAGAGGAAAGTCCAGACAGCAAAGAGTGCCGCACTCCCCAAAAAGGAGGAACAGTTCGCTGTGACAGATAGTGCTACAGAGATTTAAACCGCCGATGGCCCTTGGGCACAGGTAAGGCTGAAAAGGAGGTGTAAGAGACCCCCAGTAAATTGGGTGACCAATTTAGCTTAGGTAAACCTTGCGGGCTGAAAGACCATGTATACTGACGCTATAGAGCTGCTCGCTCGATGTCAGGGGGTAGGTTGAATAGATAAATGATGAAGCATCCTTCGGGATGAACAGGATCTGGCTTATACAATTGTTTTCTATCACAACTCTTCATACACCATGAAGAGTTGTGATTTTTACTTTTTCGGAATCTATTTCCTGATGGAATTAAAAGAATTACTGTACATCATTGACCTCACAGGTACATTCGTTTTCGCGATGAGTGGCGTAGTAACAGCCAACGAACGAAGAATGGATGTGTTCGGCGCTTCTGTGATTGGCTTTGTAACAGCGGTGGGTGGTGGAACCATCCGCGACATGCTCATTGGAAGCACTCCTGTTGGCTGGATGGTTAACCGTCATTACCTCATTGTGATTGGTTTGGCCATTCTCGTTGCCATGTTTCTACACAAGAGGATCACCCAATGGCATAAAACTATTTTCTTGTTCGATTCCATTGGAATTGGCCTTTTTACAGTGCTTGGATTGCAAAAAACACTGTCCTTCGGCTTGTCCCCTTCTGTTGCCGTTATGATGGGAATCGTTTCTGCAGTTTTTGGCGGTGTAGTTAGAGATGTACTTGTGAATCGAATTCCATTAATTTTTAGAAAGGAAATCTATGCCACCGCCTGTTTAGCAGGTGCAGTTCTCTATGTTATTATTTCGCACTTTTTCCCAGGAAGTTTATGGACAGTTCTCATCTCAATGGCCGTTGTAATTGCTATTCGCGTTACAGCAGTTAGAAGAAAATGGGCTCTCCCACTTCCGAATTAGGTAGGTCACAATAAGGATTGTATTTTTGTCTCCCCAGAAACCATAAAAAGATGTTTGAAGGATTACAGGATAAGTTTGAAAAGGCGTTTAAAGTCCTCAAAGGACAAGGCCAAATTACAGAGGTAAACGTTGCAGAAACGCTCAAGGAAGTGAGACGCGCACTTCTTGATGCCGATGTGAATTTCAAAACGGCGAAAGACTTTAGTAATCGCGTGAAGGAAAAGGCACTCGGACAAGAAGTGCTGACGGCCGTGAAGCCAGGTCAATTGCTTGTAAAGATTACACATGCTGAGCTGACTGAGCTGATGGGAGGTGAAGAAACCGAAATCAGCTACCAAGGAAATCCTGGGATAATTTTGATGTCGGGTCTTCAAGGATCGGGAAAAACAACCTTCTCTGGAAAGCTGGCGAATTACCTTAAAACGAAAAAAGGTAAAAAACCGCTTCTCGTGGCGTGCGACGTCTACCGTCCGGCAGCAATTGACCAACTTCACGTAGTAGGCGAAAGCATTGGTGTCGAGGTGTTCAGCGACCGTGACAGTAAAAATCCAGTAGAAATTGCGCAAAAGGCCATCGCTCACGCGAAAAGCAACGGATTCAATGTGGTGATTGTGGATACAGCCGGACGTTTAGCGGTAGATGAAGCAATGATGAATGAGATCGCTGAGGTAAAATCAGCCATCAATCCAAGTGAGACCTTGTTCGTGGTGGATGCCATGACCGGCCAGGATGCTGTTAACACTGCTAAAACCTTTAATGAGCGCCTGAATTTTGACGGAGTTGTTCTAACCAAGTTGGATGGTGATACGCGTGGTGGGGCTGCCTTATCCATTAAAGCTGTTGTAAACAAACCTATTAAGTTTGTTGGTACGGGAGAAAAAATGGATGCGTTGGATGTGTTCTATCCGAAACGTATGGCTGACCGTATTCTTGGAATGGGTGACGTTGTTTCCCTTGTCGAAAGAGCCCAAGAGCAGTACGATGAAGAGTCTGCCAGAAAACTCCAGAAGAAAATCCAAAAAAATCAATTTGACTTCGATGATTTCCTAGATCAGCTGAATCAAATTAAGAAAATGGGTAACGTGAAAGACCTCCTGGGAATGATCCCTGGAATGGGCAAAGCGTTGAAAAATGTTGAAATTGAGGATGATGCATTCAAACACATTGAGGCCATCATCCATTCTATGACACCGCAAGAACCTAAGAACCCTACGCAGATTCATGGAAATAGAAGAAAAAGAATT
>CAYGUR010000393.1:0-2598 GCA_964353035.1 uncultured Comamonadaceae bacterium
CTATTACTTCAGTGACAGTTGCTCTAAATGCCCTTGCGGAAAAACACAACTCTGTATTTGACGGCTGGGAAACAACCGTGGTAACTGAGTAAGATTCAGTTGAGTGTAACGTTTTTCTGCGTCAAACCTCTTTGAATGTCAGAAGGCATCTGATAACTTTTGTCAGTAATCTGCGTTTCTAAAATGTGGATAAACCACAGCATAAGAATTGTGAAATACCATGCAATTCTGCAAAGGAAAAGCCAACTTTGAAACTACGCAATCCAAAAACAAAGTACCCTATGTTGAAGTCTAGGTATTGCCTGATTTTACTATTCATCTTCGGTGTGAATTCTGTGTTCGCCCAAAAGAAAGGCACAGACTATCCCAGTGATCCCGAAGCATTTGTGAAAGCAATGGCTGATTTTATGGGCGCTTCGAAAAAAGACGGAAAGAAGTTCGTGGAAGACGAATTTGAAGACGTCTACCTTTCAGGCGCAATCACACCCGACATGCAAACCGTTGTTGTGGCGACCTGCAATAAGTTTAAGGAAGCGAAATTTACGGCCTACCCCGTCTTTAACAATTACCTGCATGCCGTTATGCATTTTCCGAAATCGCGCCAAAGTGTTGCCTTCTTTATGGAGTGGCATGAGGTGATATACAAGATGTTGGAAAACAAACGGATGAAGAAAGACCTTGGGGAGTTTCTAGAAAACTCATCTACTTTGTATGAAAAGCGTGTTTTCTACAGCACCAACGCCGTAGAATGGGCTTTTGGAAGCGATAATTACGCCTTTAAATACGACTCCCTTCCTAAAATTGAGTATCCAAGCGGGACACTTATTTGTTATACGAAAGGCGACAGTACTCGAATTCTTCAAACAAAAGGAACATTCTTTCCTTCGTTGGAGAGATGGTACGGCGATGGAGGAAGAGTGAATTGGGACCGGGCAGACTTCAACCCTGAGACCACCTATGCCACCTTCGACAAGTATGAAATTCGAATCAAAGGATCTACCTATATCATTGACAGTGTGCTGTTTTACAATGATTACTTCGAGCAGCCATTGAGAGGACAGTTAACAGAGAAAGTACTCGCAGACCGTACAGGAGAGGATGCCAGTTATCCGCGTTTTGAGTCGTACAACAAGCGATTGGAAATCAAGAACCTCTTTGAAAATGTAGATTACGATGGCGGATTTACCATGCGTGGGAGTAAGTTGGCTGGAACGGGAACAGATGAAGAACCAGCAAAGCTAGTCTTCTATCGTGAGGGCAAAGCCTTTCTTACAGCTACCTCGCTGGAGTTCACCATTCGTCCTGAAAGGTTCTCTTCGTCCCACTCCAAAGTGCTGTTTCGAATTGAAGAAGATTCCATTTACCATCCAGATGTATCACTCAAGTTCAATCGCGCAGAGCGAAGATTGGTGTTGTTACGGACCGACGAAGGACTCTCAAAGAGTCCGTATTTCAACAGTTACCACAACGTAGACATGCGCTTCGAGGCCTTGTACTGGAACATTGATGACCCGCTGATTGAAATGGGGTCCATTTTCGGATCTACACAACACTTGGCGTCTTTTGAGTCAAACACTTTCTACAAAAAAGAGCGCTATGATGCCATGATTGGCATTGGCATGGTGCATCCACTCATTGAAATTCGAGATTTTATTCGAAAAATAGGCACGAACTCATTCTATGCCTATGAACTGGCAGGTTTTCTTCGGTTAAGCGAAGAGCAAGCACAAATCATGCTGATTAACCTAGCGAACAGCGGGTTTTGTGAGTACGACTTGAACACGAATTTCTGTGTCACCAATGACAAAATGAACCACTACATCGAGAATAGTGCAGGGAAACGTGATTACGATGTACTTCAATTCAATAGTACTGTGGATGGCGGAAACAACGCGCAACTGAACCTGCTCAACTACAATCTATTGCTGAAAGGCGTAGGGCGAATCGCACTCTCTGACTCTCAAAACGTGAACATCTTCCCGTCCAATGAAGAGGTGGTTTTAAAGAAAAACCGTGATTTCAAATTTGGCGGACGCGTTTGGGCAGGAAACTTTGAGTTTATTGGCAGGGATTATTTCTTTGACTACGAGGAGTTTAAAATCGACTTGCTGGCGGTTGACAGTTGTAGAATCTACGTAGAAGATGAAAATTCAGCCGCTGATTTGTACGGAAATAAAAATCGTTCTAGAATCAAGAACGTACTTGAGGAAATCAATGGAACCCTGAAAATCGACTCTCCTACAAACAAGGGAGGTACAGTTTCCAACGTCTACCCGCAATACCCCATCTTGACCTCAGCAAGTGAGTCGTACGTGTATTACGACAACAGCAGAATCCAAGGCGGAGTGTATGATCGCGACCGGTTCTATTACCAAGTGGAACCCTTTACCATTGACAGTTTGGATAACTTCTCTCGTAAAGACCTCGCTTTCCAAGGAACACTTGTTTCTGGCGGAATTTTCCCAGACATTGAAGAGCCGCTTACATTGATGGATGACAACTCACTTGGTTTCGACATCAACACGAATGCTGCCGGACTTCCGCTCTACAAAGGGAAAGGACAGTTTACGGCAGACATCACCTTGAATTATACGGGAT
>CAYGUR010000394.1:0-2568 GCA_964353035.1 uncultured Comamonadaceae bacterium
TGCCTACACTTTGTTCAAATGAGAATCCGTCTTCCCCAAATGGGGTCCAGATAAAAAATTTTCTGAAGATCAAATTGCAGGTTACCAAGCTGGCAATAAATAAGCCTGCTAGCAGCAAGTAAAGTCGAAAGGCGACTTCGCGATCTTTGTCAGAAAGGGAGCTCATACTGCGAAAGTACGAACTTGCTTAACGTATTATTGAAGGTTTACTTGACAAATTGATCGGATCGGAATTCGGACATTGTTTTCCAAATGTACCATGCGGTCTCCAATGGCTGTAATTCTGCTGGAGATCGGGAAACAGTAATTCATGGCTTCAATCCAAAGCACTACTTCTTGCGCTTTGAGAGACTCTAAAGAGATGGCTGTGAATAGTTGACGATTCCTTTTCCGTTGAGCAAATGATGTAGCTAATACATCGGAGTCTGAAAATTCAACTCCAGAGAGGAAGACACGGGTAACCGGGTGGTGAATTAAGAAAGGGGTCATTTTTTAAGTCGTTAGGTGGTGTGGTAAACGACAATCAGCCGCCAAAGGTTTCAGCCATTTCTTACAAGTTTGATTCGCAGTGCCTTACTTGTTTCCTTGGTTACTTTCGTGCTTTCATTGGTGCGAAGACCAACCACCCAAATAAGTTCGTCTCCGCTGACAAGCACAAAGGTCTGCTCCTTTTCGCTGGTGGTGCGCTTGTGTTGTGTCAATAAATCACTCACTTTTTGAGTCCCCTCCATGCCGAAAGGCTGCAGCTTATCGCCCGACTTCCATTTCCGGAGTTGTAAAGGAAAGCTGATTTTTTCAAGGTGATAAACTGCTTCTTCCTGTTTTCCCGATTTGGGAATCGAAGTGTTTTCTGAAATTTCCAACACCAAATGCAGAGGTGAGTGCACTTCGAGGTCTTCCTTTGAAATCAGTGTTTCTTCAGCAGAGTTCAGCGGTAGCGGACGAATTTGAATGCTTTCCCGTTCGCGAATGATGCGGTGTGTGCTCGAATAAAGGGCTTTTCCAACTTGTGCTTCCAAGAGGCTGAGTACCTCGTCAACCCTTCGCCCTGGAAAACCGTAATCAGGGAGCACGTGCAGCAGTAACAAGCGCGAAAAAGGCATTTCCACCAAGTCCTCAACGTTCAGCTCCAATCCATCACTGCTCAGTTGCAGCATGCCTGACTCTAATTCCTTCATGAACTGATCAATGATGTATCCCGCTTCTGAGAAGGCTGCTATTTGACGATGAATGTTGTGTTTGAAGCCCGGACGAATGTCTTCCAACAAGGGGATGACTTCATTGCGAATCCGGTTTCGCATGTACTTGTCGGAAGAATTGCTTTGATCGGTTCGAAAGGGAATGTTGTTTTCTTCGAGGTAGATTGAAAGCTCTTTTTTCGTGGCGAAAAGCAACGGACGAACAATGTCGCCATGCACGGCCGGAATGCCTGTGAAACCTGACCAGCTGCTGCCGCGCATGAGGTGCCACAGGTGCGTTTCAACTTGGTCATCGCTGTGGTGCGCAGTGGCAATTGTGGTGGCGTGAATTTCAGATTTCAACTGATCAAACCATAAGTAGCGCAGCCTTCTAGCGGTAGCTTGAATGCTTTGTCCTGTTTCTTCGGCTATGCCAGCGGTGTCAAAACGTTTCGTGTAAACTTCGATGCCGTTTTCCTTTCCCCACGCTTCAACAATTTCCTGGTCAAGTTCTGCATCTTCGCCCCGCAACTGAAAATTCACGTGTGCCAGACAAATACGCATGTCTGCGGCGTGTAAAAGTGCTGCAAGCGCCATGGAATCTGGTCCGCCGCTACAGGCAACGAGGGTGTAATCGTCTTTTGCTATGAGCTTTGTAGACTCAAGGTGGTGAATGAATTTTTGTAACATCAGCGCAGTGATCTGAAAAGCGCTTCTGCTTTGAGCAAGCACTCTTCGTATTCTTTTTCTGGGGTCGAAAGGGCGGTAATAGCTCCTCCAACTTTGGCAGAAAGGTAATGCGATTGTGCGTTATAGAGAAGACTTCTGATCACAACGTTGAAATCGAAATCCCCATCTGGGGTGATGTAACCTACGCTTCCTGAGTACAATCCACGACGAGCATCTTCGTAACGATCAGTGAGTTGCATGGCGCTTACCTTGGGGGCTCCAGTCATGCTTCCCATTGGGAATGTAGCTCTTAAAATATCAACGAATGTGGTTGTTGAGTCTACTTCGGCTGATACTTTCGAAATCATTTGATGTACGGTCTCGAAGGTGTGAATGGCGCAGAGTTCTTCTACTTTTACAGATCCTTTGAGTGCTACTTTGCTCAAGTCGTTTCTCACCAAATCAGTAATCATGATGTTTTCACCGCGCTCTTTAATGTCGTTTTTCAAAGCGCTTTTGAGTTGTTCATCTTCTTCGGTTGTTGCGCCTCTTTTGGTTGTTCCCTTGATGGGTTCAGAGGTTAGGGTGTTTCCTTTTTTGCTCAAATAACGTTCTGGCGAAGCACACAGCAAATAGTTCTCTTGGTGTTTGAGGTAGACAGAAAAAGGGGCTTTGGTAAGCGAGTGCAGGGTTTGGTAGGTTTCAAACGGATGAATGGGGT
>CAYGUR010000395.1:0-2556 GCA_964353035.1 uncultured Comamonadaceae bacterium
ACTGATGACAGCACCGGTTGATTTTACCGTCTTTACGATTTTCTCAGCAGACTTATCTACGAGGTTGTGATCGTACGACTTTAGTTTTATGCGAATCTTCTGAGCCATTGTCAAAATCGATTATGCTGTTTGTTTTCCACGTACCTCTGCAATTACTGCATCAGCCACATTTCTCGGAGCTTCGCTATAGTGCGAGAATTCCATTGTTGAACTTGCGCGACCTGATGTGATTGTTCTAAGATCTGTTACGTATCCGAACATTTCACTCAAAGGAACTTTAGCTTTCACTACAGTTGCTCCGCTTCTCTCATCAGTTCCTTCGATCAATGCTCTACGCTTGTTCAAATCACCGATTACATCTCCCATGTTCTCTTCAGGTGTCAATACCTCAAGCTTCATCATTGGCTCAAGAATCACCGGAGAACAGTTCTTAACCGCATGACGGTAAGCCATCTTCGCACAAATCTCGAAAGACAAGCTATCTGAATCGACCTGGTGGTAAGAACCATCAAGTAACTCTACCTGCATCGAATCCATAGGGAAACCAGCAAGAACTCCATTGATCATTGAATCTTTAAATCCTTTCTCTACAGCAGGGATAAATTCACGAGGAACGTTACCACCTTTGATGCTGTTCACAAACTTCAAACCTGAAGCTTCCTTCTCATCATGAGCAGAGATTTTGATCACAATGTCAGCGAACTTACCACGTCCACCTGATTGCTTCTTATATGTTTCTCTGTGATCAGTAGAACCAGTGATAGCCTCTTTGTATGCCACCTGTGGACGTCCTTGGTTACACTCTACCTTAAACTCACGCTTAAGACGGTCGATGATAATTTCCAAGTGAAGCTCTCCCATTCCTGAGATTACTGTTTGTCCGCTGTTCTCATCTGTTTTCACAGTGAATGTTGGATCTTCTTCTGCAAGTTTGTTCAAAGCAACACCTAGCTTATCCAAATCTGCTTGAGTTTTTGGCTCAATTGCGATACCGATTACCGGCTCTGGGAAGCTCATTGACTCCAAAATAATTGGACTTTTCTCGTCACATAGTGTATCTCCAGTGCGGATATCCTTGAATCCTACAGCTGCACCAATGTCCCCTGCCTCCAACGAATCAATTGAATTCTGCTTGTTAGAGTGCATTTGGAATAGACGCGAAATACGCTCCTTCTTGCCAGAACGTGTGTTCAATACGTAGCTACCCGCAGGAAGAATTCCTGAGTATGCACGGATGAAGCAAAGACGTCCAACGAAAGGATCTGTTGCAATCTTGAATGCCAAACCTGCAAACGGCTCTTCTACATTTGAACGACGCTTCTCTTCTTCTTCTGTATTTGGGTTAACTCCAACAATCGCATCAACATCTGCAGGCGATGGAAGGAATTCCATTACTGCATCTAGCATTGTTTGTACACCTTTATTCTTGAAGGCAGAACCGCACATCATAGGTGTCATTGTCATTGCCACGGTTGCTTTGCGAATTGCTTCAAGCATTTCAGCTTCAGTGATGCTATCTGGATCTTCGAAATACTTCTCCATCAAGCTATCATCTTGCTCAGCAGCAGCTTCTACAAGCTTTTCACGCCACTCAGCAACTGTATCTACAAGGTCAGCAGGGATATCAATCTCAGTCCAAGTCATTCCTTGATCTGAATCATTCCATACCATTGCTTTGTTGTTAATCAAATCAACAACACCTTTAAAATCATCTTCTGCTCCAATTGGAACCTGAAGTGGCACAGGGTTCGCACCTAGACGCTCACGCACTTGCTCAACAACGTTGAAAAAGTCTGCACCTGAACGGTCCATTTTGTTCACGAAACCAATACGAGGAACACCATATTTATCTGCCTGACGCCAAACCGTCTCTGATTGCGGTTCAACACCACCAACTGCACAAAACAATGCAACAGCTCCGTCAAGCACACGCAATGAACGCTCTACCTCTACAGTAAAGTCAACGTGTCCTGGAGTGTCAATAATGTTCATTTTGTACTCAGTGTCTCTGTATTTCCAGAAACAGGTTGTAGCAGCAGAGGTAATCGTGATA
Source organism: uncultured Comamonadaceae bacterium (assembly GCA_964353035.1). Lineage (GTDB taxonomy): Bacteria > Bacteroidota > Bacteroidia > Flavobacteriales_D > Sanyastnellaceae > JAQWQB01. The sequence continues at coordinate 2,054 of CAYGUR010000395.1, forward strand.
CCACGCTCCTGCTCTTGCTCCATCCAGTCCATAGTTGCTGCACCATCGTGAACCTCACCAATTTTGTGAGAAATCCCCGTGTAATACAGAATACGCTCTGTAGTAGTGGTTTTACCAGCATCAATGTGGGCCATGATACCGATATTCCTTGTTAGTTTTAGATCCCTTTTTGCCATCTTCTTAATGTAAATGCGTTAGAAACGGAAATGTGAGAATGCCTTGTTTGCCTCAGCCATACGATGCGTATCTTCTTTCTTTTTGAATGTGGCGCCTTCTTCTTTAGAAGCAGCCAATATTTCAGCAGCTAGCTTTTCACTCATGCTGCGCTCATTTCTCTTACGAGCGATAGCAATCATCCACTTCATTGCTAAACCAAGCTTACGGCTTTCGCGAATAGGTTGTGGAATCTGAAATGTTGCTCCTCCAACTCTGCGGCTCTTCACCTCAACTCCTGGAGTTACATTTGAAACTGCTTTCTTCCAGGTGTCAATACCATTTTCACC
>CAYGUR010000396.1:0-2545 GCA_964353035.1 uncultured Comamonadaceae bacterium
TGAGAAGATAGCCCTTTCGATATCTTCTTTGACGGCGTTGCTGTTGTTGGAACTGTAGTTTCAGACGTTCCTGCCGGCGAACATGAGGTAGAAGTAATTGATGCCAATGGGTGCTCAACTTCTCAAATCGTGAATGTCACACCCGCCATTCCGCTGGAGTTGAACGTCATTGAAGTGCTGCCCGCAACGTGCGATGAATGTGCCGACGGTTCCATTGTTATTTCCACCAGCAGTGAAAACGGCGAAATACTCACTGTAAACGGTGAAACGCATGCGCAAGGAACCGTCCCAGACCTAGCCATTGGCGAGTACCTCCTGGAAGTCTGTAACCAGCAAGGATGCTGCACACAAACGACCATTACAGTTGAAGAAGACGGTTTCCCGCAGGAGATTGACTTCGACAACAACGGAGTAATTACCTCAGATGACTTCCTCACGTTTATTGGAAATTACGGCTGCGTCGGACTAGATTGTGTTGGAGATTTGAATGGGGATGGATTGGTGAATGTAGCGGATTTGATTTTGTTCTTAGGGTTGTTCTAGGTCACTCCTCCAACGAAATTAATTCCACGTATTTGACTGATTCTAGTAAATTTATCGTGCCACATGAGTGGTGTTTGATTAGAACTTATCTTTCAGTTCAAATTACCTCTAAAATAGTTACTTGAACCTCAAACTAATGCTATGTTTCACTTCAAACTTACTTCCATTGTTTTTTTCTTGACAACTTTTGTTGCTTTCCAAACTCAAGGTCAAGAAACGTTGAATGAAACCCTCGATTTTGGTGGTTTAGAACGTGAATACATTGTGCACATACCAAGTTCGTATTCCCCTGATAGTCCTAGCCCATTGCTCCTTTGTTTTCATGGTTATACGAGCTATGCGAACATTATCATGGCGTATTCAAACTTCAACGCCATTGCTGACACGGCCAATTTTATTGTGGTATATCCACAAGGCAGTTTATTGGACGGCGTGACACATTGGAATGTAGGTGGTTGGACCTTAAACAGTACTGTTGATGATGTAGGATTTGTGAACGCTTTGCTTGATCAACTGCTAGCTGACTATGCCATAAATCCTTCCCGAATATACAGCACTGGAATGTCCAATGGCGGATTTATGAGCTTTACTTTGGCCTGTGAAATGAGCAATCGCATTGCTGCGGTTGCCTCCGTAACCGGTTCAATGACCGTTCAAACCTACGACAACTGCAATCCACTTCACCCTACTCCCGTGCTCCAAATACACGGAACAGCAGATGGCACAGTGCCGTATGAAGGGAATGCATTTTGGACAGAATCAATAGAAAGCGTCATCTCTTACTGGGCAAATTACAACAACTGTGATCCTGAAGCTATCGTAACTGAAGTGCCAGACATCGACACAAATGATGGATCCACAGTGCAGCATTTTGCATACCTCAACGGCACCTCTTGCTCTGCCGTGGAGCATTACAAAATTATTGGGGGCGACCATGATTGGCCAGACTTTTGGGGAAATCAAGATATCAATGCCAGCGCATTGGTGTGGGATTTTCTTTCTCAGTATACTTTACAAGGACAAATTGGATGTGAAACCCTTTCAATTTTACCTTCCCTTTCCGACAAACCCTCTTTCGATGTGTTTCCAAATCCAGCACAAACCACACTGCAAATCAAACAAGTTGGACTTGATGGTGCGGTCTACTCCATTTTCACAATGCAAGGCGCACTGGTTAGCTCGGGACGAATTCTGGGTACAACACAAACCATCAATGTAAGCTCACTTCCACCAACACTTTACCTTTTCAAAGTGGGTTCTCAAACCCGTAGAATTCTAATTTTGAATTGATGTCTTTCATTTGGAAGCGAACAACTAAAGCGACGTCGTGCTCTTTCTGCGTATGGGTTTGACACATCAGAATATTCACAATTAATCCAAATCGAATAGGCGCAACAACCATTATTGACGTTAATTTGAAAATCAACACTCGCTACCGTCATGCAGAAATCTGTTAAACTCTCACTCGTTTGTGCACTCTTAATGAGCACCTCGGGTTTGGTTGCACAAGGCCTAAGTTCCAAGGTTGTTAATGCAGGAGTTGGCCTTTCAAACTGGGGCATTCCTGTTTTCGCCAACATGGAAATCCCCATCAATGCTGCAAATCAAAGTGTAGTTGCTGGAATTTCGTACAGGTACAAACGCACTCCATTTGTCTTTTCCAATTACAATTCCCGCTGGCGACATCATATTTTCGGCGTTGAGGCTGGTTGGAACTACTATTTTGATGAACTAGCTGAACTCCCTAAAGAATTTGATGTCTCGGGCGGACTTCGACTTGGATACTACAGGTTCAACAGTAAATTGATCAATCCCATAGATGGCTTTGATGGCGTATATTCCGGAAATGAGAGCGAACTCGAATTGAGAATTGTCATTGCTGGCCGGTATCATTTTCAACCTGATAAATCGCTCTTTGTTGAGCTTGGGGGCGGAAACGTTGAGAGCGGACTTCGACTTGGTGTAAGCATCAACATCTAGGTTGACCTCGAAATTGTAGAAG
>CAYGUR010000397.1:0-2538 GCA_964353035.1 uncultured Comamonadaceae bacterium
AGCGGTAGCTGTGGTGTGCGAAGAACTTCCAGAAAACCTGAAAGAAAACATCACTTATGTGCAAGTTTCCAATTCGGCGGAAGCACTAGGATATATCGCAGCTAACTTCTACGATAATCCGTCAGACGAAGTAGAAGTAATTGGCGTGACAGGGACCAATGGAAAAACAACTACTGTCACGTTGCTTTACCAAATGTTCAGACTCTTGAACATCAAAACAGGACTACTCAGCACTGTTGTAAATAAAATCAATGATCAAGCAGTAAAGGCAACACACACCACCCCTGACGCTATTTCCCTCAACGCCATGTTGCGCAAGATGGCTGATCAAGGCTGTAAGTATTGCTTTATGGAAGCAAGCTCTCATGCCATTCACCAACACCGAACTACTGGAGTGAATTTCAGAGGGGCCGTTTTCACGAATATCACACATGACCACCTTGATTACCATGAAACATTCAACGAGTACATCAAGGCAAAGAAAATGTTGTTTGACGGACTGCCAGGAAGTGCTTTTGCTCTCGTAAACAATGATGACTCACATGCTGAGGTCATGGTGCAAAACACGAAAGCGAAGGTGAAAACCATGGGGCTAAAAACCATGAGCGATTACCGTGCTAAAGTGCTTGAGAATCAGTTCAACGGATTGCACTTGACGATTGACGGCAAAGACTTGTACACCAAGCTGATTGGAGGATTTAACGCCTACAATCTCCTTACCATTTATGCCGTAGCCATGGAACTGGAACAAGACCAAATGGACGTCTTGACGAACATGAGCGTGCTAGGCAGTGTTGAAGGACGCTTTCAATACATCAAATCGAAGGCTGGAGTTACCGCCATTGTTGATTATGCGCATACGCCAGATGCCCTGAAAAATGTGCTGGGAACCATCAAAGAAATTCGAACTGGAAATGAGACCGTAATCACAGTCGTGGGTTGCGGCGGAAATAGAGATAAGTCTAAGCGACCAGAAATGGCGCGCATTGGTGCTGAACTATCAAACAAGCTCATCATCACTTCTGACAATCCACGCAATGAAGACCCAGACGCGATTATCCAAGACATGAAGGCAGGATTAGACCCTGTTCAAAAAGCAAAAACATTCTCAATTACTGACCGCAAAGAAGCTATTCGTATGGCTTGCGACATCGCTCAGCCGGGCGACATCATTCTCATTGCTGGAAAAGGCCATGAGAAATACCAAGAAATCAACGGCGAACGCCACCCATTTGACGACATGCAAGTGGTGGCACAAAGCCTAAACGAACACAGTCACTGACATGCTATACCATCTATTTACATATCTAGAAGAAGCATATCAATTCCCAGGAGCGGGTCTGTTTCAGTACATCTCATTCAGAGCGGCACTGAGCGTAATTACATCGCTTTTGATTTCGATGGTGTTCGGAAAACGCATCATCCAATGGCTTCAATTGAAGCAAGTGGGAGAAATTGTGCGTGACCTTGGTTTGGAAGGACAGATGAAAAAACAAGGAACGCCGACGATGGGAGGCATCATTATTCTTGCTTCCATCATTGTCCCAACGTTGCTTTTCACAGACCTCACCAACATCTATGTGCAAACAATGCTCATTGCTACTGTTTGGCTGGGACTGATTGGGTTTATTGATGATTACATCAAGGTATTTAAGAAAAACAAAGCCGGACTAGCAGGTAAGTTCAAAGTGATTGGACAAGTAGGCGTCGGGATCATCGTAGGGAGCATGTTGTATTTCTCTGATGACGTGATGATCAAAGAACCTGCTGTTGATTCTGCTCAAATAGAAGTCTCCGCTGGGACAGCATCTTGGGAAGCTGCTAAATCAACGAAGACCACCATTCCCTTCGTTAAGAACAACGAGTTTGATTACGCCTGGCTGATTGATTGGATGGGCGAAGGCGCGAAAGACTACGGGTGGATCATCTTCATACTCATGGTGATTATTGTGGTGACAGCCGTGTCTAACGGAGCCAATATGACCGATGGACTGGACGGACTGGCGACAGGCACTTCAGCCATTGTAGGGGTCACTCTTGCTATTCTCGCCTATGTCAGTGGTAACTACATTTTCGCTGACTATCTGAACATCATGTTCATCCCGAACTCAGGCGAACTGGTAGTTTTCATTGCGGCATTTGTTGGTGCATGCATCGGCTTCTTGTGGTACAACGCCTACCCTGCTCAAATCTTCATGGGAGATACCGGAAGTTTGGCCTTGGGCGGCATCATTGCTGTGTTTGCAATAGCGATTCGAAAAGAACTTTTGATTCCTGTTTTGTGTGGAATCTTTTTGATTGAAAACCTCTCAGTTGTGATACAGGTGGGATGGTTCAAATTGACTAAAAAGCGTTTTGGTGAAGGTCGGAGGGTGTTCTTAATGGCACCTCTCCACCATCACTATCAAAAGAAAAACATGCCCGAATCTAAAATCGTTGCGCGCTTTTGGATTGTGGGAATTCTACTTGCAGTTGTCACTATTGTAACCCTCAAAGTCCGCTAATGAGCGCCTCAGTATCCATAATAGGAGCCTCCGA
>CAYGUR010000398.1:0-2528 GCA_964353035.1 uncultured Comamonadaceae bacterium
TCCCATTTGTATCTGTGGTGATGGTAGAACCCAAATCAATTTCGGAACCACCCATTTGTTTCGCCCACATGAAATTCCCATCAGCATCCAGTTTATGGACGAAAGCATCAAGTGTACCTGAAGAGTTGAAAGAAACCTCATTCTCTCCTGGGTTGAAGAGAATGGAATCATCAAAATAGCCCGTAGTATAGATTTGATTATTGCTATCAATGGCAATGGAACTAACAGAAGTACTGCCGGCTCCTTCTAATTGCTTGGCCCATACAAAGTTGCCATCAGCGTCTAGTTTAAGAATATAGCCATTGACCGCAGGGGAGCCGGTATTGAATAGCTGCACTCCTTCACCCGGGTCGAAATCAATCTGATAATTGAATGCCCCTACGGTGTAACAATTACCTTCCGTATCGCTCGCAATGGATGTGGCGTATTGGTAATCAACGCTTTCCAGTTGCTTTGCCCAAATAAAGTCCCCTTCGGATGTTAGTTTCAAGATAAAGGTATTTCCGCCACCGAAGGAGCTTAGCTCAAAAACATCATCGCTGGGGTCAAAATCTACGGTACCTAAGAAAAAGCCTGTAGATAAAATATTCCCTTCAGCATCAGTGGCAATTGAAGTAGATTGAACATAATTCGTTCCTCCTACTTGTTTAGCCCAAATCAAGTCTGGGTTCTGGGCGAAGAGTGAACAAGAAAGAAGCAGATATGCTGCGAGAGAAAGTAGAGAGAGCGTTTTCATATTCAGTTGTTTAGGAGTGATATGCTCTAAGGTAAACTGAAATTGAATTTGTATAGACAAAATTCGACCAATAATAAAGCATTCATTACAGTTCAACCCCAGCGATTTTCCAACATCTCATGATCTCCTCTCAAAAGCGCATCAAAGGCATCCATCACATCACTTGCTGTCTGTCCCGTTCGATCTGTCATGTAGTCAGGATCAAAAACGTCGACAGTTTTAAACCATTTCTTTTGTTTGACGGTTTTTGGCCTGCGATAGAAGATATAGTATTCAAGATCTTCCTCTGGTCCAACGATGGAAATAGCGAGCGAATGCTTTGTTGCCACATTTTTCAACTCCAGCGAAGGGGAGAAGTGAATTTCATCTTCAACAGCTGATTCCATGGATCTGAGCAGTTCTAGCCACGGGAACGTTTCCAGCACAGAACGAAATGCCTCCTCGGACACAGCGCCCTTTTGAATGATGTTCGGATTAAGTGGCTCGCAGATGGAGTAGGTGAATTGAGGGGTAGACATAGGGTCGTTTTGTTTGAAGCACAGGTAGCGTATTAGAAGGCAAGGAACACTTTTTTAGACTTCTTTATTATTCTTATCGTCATCGTCTTGTTTTTGCTTCTGAGCTAAGACAGCACCAATTCCAACACCACTTGCAATGCCCAAACTAATCTATAGTGCTATATTTTTGGTCAACACACCAATTACACTTCCTCCTGCAACCCCTAAGGCCATTGCAACTCCTATTGTTTTGTTTGAATCCGTAGAGCCAATGTAAGGTGTTTTGAGATTTGGTTCCTATTCTCGAAGTTTGGAAAGTTTGGACATGGTCTTGTCTTCGTTGTTTGACGCAGAAAGTTAACAAATATGACGCATTAAAAGGAAAGCTTATTTGATGGAACTCCTCGAAAATCCCAAGGCAAATTCCAGTTGATGATCTGTTTCACGAAGGGTAGGTGCAGCAGCGGAAGGAATAAGAACCATTCATATGAACTCGTTCGACTACGGTTCTTTTTTGACAGGAATGATGCGATGGTACTTCCTCTCTTCTCCATCTAAGCTAACAAGATACGAAGCGTCTGGGGCGAAAAGATACGTTTCAACGATTTCAGGCGAAACACTTTCACGCGTCAGGCCGGTACCTAAATTACAGGTATTCAACGCAGAGGTATACGTTACAATGAGAGTGTCGTTTCGCACTTCACAGCTGCCTTTGAAGACCTTGCAATGCAAGTCGTTATTTGGCGAAAAGCGCGATGTGGAAACACGAAGACTTGAATCAATCGAGATGCTTTCGATCGGATGAACGGCCAACACAAGTCCAGTTGAATCAGGAACGTTTGGAAGCTCATATCGGAAATTCCCAACCACAGTTTCAAGGGGAATTTGTGCAAAACCATTCAACGTGAACAACAGAAAAACAAGGGACACAGCTTTCATAGTGCTCAAGATAAACTAATCAGCTAATCTACAACTGCGTCGGATGGTTTCTTCGTCAAACACCACGATGGTCCATTCGTTGGAAACAATGAAATCAACTTGCGTTTGAGCGTCCTTTAAGGTTGGTTCAGCAGAAGAGAAGAAGGCAAATTGGTGCTGTTCTGTCTGCAACACCAGATCAGTGAGAATTTTGCTTTCAAAAACGGGTTGACTGTAAAGTCGAATAGTTGTGATAGGTTGGTTGATGAAGGGCAACCACTGTTTATACCCTGAAACATCTATGATTTTGAACGACTTATCCGCTTCATGGAGCTTATTTTCGAAGTACACTTTGTAGCGTTCTGGAAGCTGAAAAT
>CAYGUR010000399.1:0-2520 GCA_964353035.1 uncultured Comamonadaceae bacterium
CCTTGATGCCATGCATCGGACGTGGGAGTTCATTGAGTATCAACAGACTTAACCCCTCCAAAACCTTTTCTAACCTCTAATAGCTCGTAGCATTGATTTTTTTTCTCCTCATACAGGTCGAGGAAGCTTCTGCACCAATTCGTACCTCAGTGGAATGGATAAAGACCTGAGAATTAATCTTCACAATCGAAGTCCAGCGTATATTCGAATACCTCAGTATCTCTGGTTAGTTTGACCAATACTGAACCTTTTTCCTTTGAAAGGTAATCTCCCTTTACCAAGGACTCAAACAAGCCAGAACGATCAGCTGTTAATATTAAAAATGAATCATTTGAAAGCTCTACATAGGGATTGTTGTGTTCTCCTTTCTTTCGGTACGTCGAATCAACACTGAAGGACCAGCTCTGTTTCATTAACTTTTTAGTGTACATACATTTTCCCTTAGGAAGCAAATTCATAACAACGATTAACCCAATAACAACGGCTACGAAATAATAATACTTCTTCATGCCTATTTCGAATTTATAATACCATTAGTCAAGCACTATTTAGAACTAAATTTGTCAAGATAACTCAACTTTGGATGAAAAATGTAAGCTGTGACCCGAAAGAGAAATCAGCGAAGCATATAGAGTAGATGGAAATGGCAGGGTGATTCAGAATTTCACAAATTTCTCCGTTTGCACCACACCTTCATTGTTCAACAATTGGGCAAAGTAGATGCCTGGGCTGACATTACTTAAATCGAAAATATAGGTCACATCAGGAACGACATTACTTTCCTCCAAAATGAGTGCACCCGAAGAAGAGAAAAGTTTCAAGCTATGGTTCTTATCTGATGACACATTGGCTACAAAAACATTCAACGTACCGCTGGTTGGTGAAGGTCCTAACAATAGAAAATTCTCATCTTCGAATACAGGGAAGTCTTCGCAGTTTGCTCTTGAACATTCAGGATCACAATTGGGAACAAGGCATCCACAAGCGTCTGTTTTGATGATCAATTGTCGTTGATAGGGAAAGATATTGGTGGTGTCATTAATATTGGTATTGATGTACTCCCCTACCATCACAAAACCATTGTCTGCGGTTTGTTCAACTTGCCTAATCTCATGCTCTGCAGTTGGGTTATCTATTAACCTAAAATTCCGCTTCCATAAGATTTCACCTTGGGTATTGAAACGTATGAGCTGCGCCTCTAAGATATCACTTGCCACCAGTGAGTCATTTTCAATAACAGGAACTGTAGACCTTGCTCCTGCAATAAAACCATCATCGCACGTCTTGGATAGTGCATCTATACTGGAACCATCCACTGGATTCGGATTAACGATGGTGATCCATTCTTGATTCCCTTCTATGTCCATAGAAACCACTACAGGAGAACTCCTTTCCATGCCTTCGAATCTCATAAAACTACCTACTACGACATTGTTATTTTGTAGTACAATGTTTCGCGGCGATACTGAAAATAGCTCCTCTTCGATTTGGAATTGGAAAGACCATTCTAATTCACCGAGAGAATTGAGTTTTTGAATTGTTGGCGTGTTTGAAGGAGAATCAATAGCGTTTTCACCAAAGATAACTCCTGAAGAATCTACTATTAAATCAGTGACAGAGTTCGAAATCGCATCTGAGTCGTAATAGTCCCATAAAAGACTAAATGATTCAGTATACTTCAATACTCCAAGAAAATTAGACTCTTCAGCAGTGCTCAAATTCAAAGACAAGTATATATTGTCCGTTTCGTCAATTACTAAACAAGATAAATCAACAAAATCTGAGTCTTCCACTTGAGGGTCGTAAAAGGGAGATTGAATTTCAATAGAATTTAGAACCTCCAACTCTTGAGTAAAATGAATCAGCAGAATTTTTCTTATCTCATCAAATTTGAAGAACCCAGCCAGAATTGTACCATCTGAGAATTTATCGATTACTTCAATTCTTGCATTGATATAGTCATCAAAACTCCCGATAATTAAAGAATCTGTGAAATTCCCGAAGTTATCAAGCTTATAAAGTGTTCCAAAATAGTCTACACCCTTCGTAGTATTCACAAAGCCTCCCTGACATATAAAACCATCATCTATCTGAACAACCCCACCGAAAGCACAATTGAAGCCTGAATGAGATAAATGACTGAAAGTAGTCTGTCCTGACAACGAATTTGAAGTCAACAAAAAAACAATAAACGCAAAATGCTGTATGACGCTAATCAATAACTTCAAAACGTTGATTGAACTCTTCTCCATTGGTCTTATTCACGGCACGAACTAGATACACTCCATTGCGCAAGTGGGATAGGTTGAAGGTAAGGAAAATGGGTGGAGTTAAAGGGCATTCTATCGCAACACTACACCAATTCCTCAACAGAGTAGATTAATGAAAAATAAATACAAATGCAAGACTAAAAAAAAACAGAAAACCCCTGTAAACATAGTGTTTACAGGGGTTTTGGAAAAATATTGGCGGTCTGGACGAGACTCGAACTCGCGACCCCTTGCGTGACAGGCAAGTATT
>CAYGUR010000400.1:0-383 GCA_964353035.1 uncultured Comamonadaceae bacterium
TGCCGCAGCACGGAAGGTATCTGCAGCACCCAGCACCACTTTCTTTCCTTGTTGGTTGAACTGGTAGGCCAGCTTCCCGATGTTGGTTGTTTTTCCCACACCGTTTACGCCCACCACCATGATCACATAAGGACCGTCTACATCAGGAATGGTTAAGTCAGAAGCATCAGAGGTATTGTTTTCTTCTAGGAGCGAAGCAATTTCTTCTTTGAGAATTTGATTGAGTTCATCTGTACCTAGGTACTTATCGCGCGATACTCTTGCTTCAATGCGCTCAATTATTTTAACGGTTGTTCCAACACCCACATCAGAAGTAACAAGCACTTCTTCTAGGTTGTCTAATACCTCGTCATCAACGCGACTCTTTCCGGCGATGGCTTTCG
>CAYGUR010000400.1:393-2517 GCA_964353035.1 uncultured Comamonadaceae bacterium
GGTTTTGGTCTCTTCCAGACCTTTATCGAGGGTCTCTTTCTTTTCTTTGGAGAAAAATCGTTTAAAGAGGCTCATTTGCAGGTTGTTTATTGAGGGACAAAGATACGAAGTTGAAGGGATGGGACGACGCAGTTTGCACCTTTGTAAAAAACAAAACACCGAGATCTTCAGACCACGGTGTTTTCAAAATATAGTTTACGAACAACGATTAACTAGTTCTTGGCAAGCCAATCAGTTACTTCGTCATTGTGTACAATTTCTTCTTTGAATGAATACGCACCTGATTTCTCAGAACGTACCATTTTGATCACTTTGGTGTGCTGCTTTCCGCCACCAGTTTGCAGAGATGCTACCGTTTTCTTAGCCATCGCTTAATTATTTAATTTCTTTATGAACAGTTACACGACGAAGGATCGGATTGTACTTCTTGATTTCAAGACGATCCGGTGTATTCTTACGGTTCTTAGTCGTGATATAGCGTGACGTACCAGGAAGACCTGTCTCTTTGTGCTCTGTGCACTCAAGAATTACTTGTACGCGATTTCCTTTCTTTGCCATTTTTTCAAATTTCGGGAGCGCAAATATAGGCAATTTATCGCAATCCAAAAGCTTCAGGCGTGAATATTTCTTTCGAAACAAATTCCTGCGTCTCAGCTTGTCTGAAAGATAGCCTTTTTCGACCAGAATTCTTCCAATTTATAATGTTAATAAGCAATTCACCGTTGAGTGAAGACCATTGCTTCACAGCTTATTTTTGAATCCTTGGAGTAAATCATGGCGAAAGCAAAGAACACAGTAAAAAGTAAAGGTGAGCCTCAGACTGAAAAGTCGACCAAATCAAAGGCGAAAGCACCTAAAAAAGCGCGTTTCAAAAAACCTACGCTTCCCACGTGGCTTGCAGACGAGCGCACGCGAAAAATCATTGGTGCCTTTTTGACCATTACAGCGGTCTTCTTCTTTTTGTCAGGACTGGGCTTTTTGGCGAGTGGGAAACACGATTTAAGGCTGATCTTGCACAATCCGGAAATACTTGAAAGTGGCCTCCCTGAGCAATATCAAAATTTCTTAGGGAAAGTTGGAGCCCACGTTGGCTATGCTTTGATGCACCGAAGCTTCGGGATTGGCGGATTGTTGATTCCTTTCTTGATGTTTTTGTTTGGTGTGCACATTTGGTTCAAGAAAACCCTACTTCCTCTAAGTAAAACAACTCGCTTATCCATTTTCGGAATGTTGGTATTGCCCTTGGTGATTGGATTTCTTTTTCACACAAAGGACGAAGTAGCGCAGGAAATTACCATTACCTGCAATGACAATTTGGTGGGTGTTTACGGAGCCTTTGCAACGCGCTGGTGTGTATTCACCCTTGGCTGGTTCGGAACATTGCTGTTCTTGCTCTTCGTGATTGGCGCCAGCATCATTATCAACTTCAATCCGGACCTTGAAAAATTAGGATTGCCCAACTGGATCGGTCAACTCTTTCGTCCTAAACCAAAAGAAGCAACACCATTAAACCCAGATCAAGAAGACGATCTAGAATTCACCAATGCTCCCCGCACCAAATCGACCGTTGTGGCTGAAGAACCACCTTTCGAAGCGGATCAACCTTCCAAAGGAAACGTACTTGATGAGCTATTTGGCGAAATTGAAGACACACCAGCTCCTCCTGTGACACCTCCCCCAGCAGTTGCTGAGGAGGAATCAGACGATTTCGAGATTTCAACACCGGAAGAAGAAACCACTTCGACCCCACCTAAAAAGGAAACAAGCGAAGAGGAAGAAGAGCTAGAGATTGAAGCCGCTGTGGAAGAAACAGAGCTTTCTGAGTCTGAGCTCGAAACCAAGGTGCAGCAATTTGGCGAATACGATCCGAAGTTGGACTTGTCGCATTATGAGTTGCCAAGCATTGACCTGTTGGAAGGACATGGTTCTGGGGCCGTGCAAATCAACAAAGAAGAGCTTGAGCAGAACAAGAACCGCATTGTAGACACGCTCAACAACTACAAAATTGAGATTTCGAAAATCAAGGCAACGGTTGGTCCAACTGTGACTTTGTACGAAATCATTCCCGCTGCTGGAGTGCGGATTTCGAAGATCAAGAACTTGGAAGACGACATTGCCTTGAGT
>CAYGUR010000401.1:0-2506 GCA_964353035.1 uncultured Comamonadaceae bacterium
TAAATCGCCAAGCTTCGTCATTGGCCGTCGAAGAGCCGGTATTTCTCCCTGGAGGAACTGTAGCTAGCGTGCCCGTTGCGTTCTGAATTCCTACCAATGAATTACCACTGTTCCAGCCTGAACAGGTTGGTTTGTCTTCAATGTAAATGTCGATGGTATTTGTTGTCTCGTAAAAAACAATTTGGGACGAAGTGGTCAGATTTCCGCATGAAAAGTGGCAAACATTATCGTAACTCACCACGAACGTTCTACAAGGCTCTTCGCCCAAAATCTGATACCTCACCGTACCACAGTCAGACGGATCAATGTCGTAATACACCCCAAAGATGGCGTTGGTAGGTAAGTTTGGACTGGGTGCCGCTGCGTTGAATGACCACGGACAATAGCCATTGGCCTCTCCAGCATCAAAGGTGATCACGCCGTTAGATCCTACAACAATACCACCGTAGTTGATGCCATAAAAGCAAAATTCGAACGGCAGGTCAATAAGCGAGCTGTACGTGTCATCTGTGCCGATGAAAAGCGAAGTACCTTGATTGAAGGGGTATGGCGGGGCGAAAGGAATGGATTCTACTACGTAACTATCTGTACTACCTGTCTCGAAGGGATTGGCCTCTAGTGTGACACACGGGTCATCGCAATCCAGTTCAAGTGCGTCTAACCCATCAATGGTAAGAACGTCAACAGAAGGACATCCTGTTTGGGCTTTTAGGGACAAAGCACCCAACAAAGTCATGCAAATGATGGTATAGCGAGCTAGCTCAGACAAGTAGGTTTCGGTTGAAGAAATGAATCTTGTCCTAAAAGTAAGAAATTAATTCACACCAACCTCTATAAGGCGTGTTAAGCAAATTGCATTTCGAAGAGCATTTTGTAATGTCCGTTCTGCGCTAAAAGCGACTGGTGATCACCTTGCTCAATGATTCTACCCTCTTCCATAACAAGGATTCGATCTGCTTTCTGGATGGTACTTAGCCTGTGGGCAATGACGATCGAAGTTCTTCCTTTCGTCAATTCGTCTGTGGCTGTTTGAATGAGCTCTTCGCTCTCGGTATCAATGCTGGATGTTGCTTCGTCCAACACCAAAATAGAAGGGTTGTAAACGTACGCACGAATAAACGCCAACAACTGTCGTTGTCCAACACTCAACATCCCACCCCGTTCTTTCACATCGTAATCATAGTCTCCCGGTAAACGCATAATGAAGTCGTGCGCACCTACCGCCTTCGCTGCTTCAATAACTTGCTCTCTTGTGATTGAGCTGTCATACAAGGTAATGTTGTTCAAAATGGTATCAGAGAAGAGGAATACATCTTGCAGCACTACTGCCACGTGCTTTCGCACATCTTCTAGGCGAAGATCTTGTATGTCTTCACCATCAATGGTAATTTGTCCTTTCTGGTATTCATAGAACCGGCTCAACAAGTTGATGACCGACGATTTTCCCGCTCCAGTAGCACCTACAAAAGCAATGGTTTGTCCTTCCTTCATTTCGAAGGAAATATCCTTCAATACCCAATCTTCATCGTTGTAAGCGAACCAGACATTTTTGAATTCAATGTCTCCTTTCAAGGTTGCTTTCGAAACCTCCCCTGTATCAGGAATAAAGGCTTCGGTATCAAACACCTTAAATACACGCTCAGAATTCACAATTCCCATCTGCAGGACATTGAAACGGTCTGCCAGTTGACGAATTGGTCTGTACAACATAAAAATGTACAAGATAAACGAGATCAAGGTTCCCAGTGAGGTAGTCCCTTTGATGGTTTCGCCCATTCCCCACCAGAGCAACAAAGCCACACTTCCTGCAGAAAGCAATTCAACAAGTGGAAAGAAGATGCTAAACGCCCAGATAGACCTGATGTTCGCGTCTCGGTGTTCTTTGTTGATTTTCTCAAAGCGTTGCTGCTCTTTCGCTTCGCGATGGAAGGTTTGCACAATGGACATTCCCGTTACGTGCTCTTGAACGAAAACGTTAATTTTATTGACTTGATTTCGAACTTGAATGAAGGCCTTTTTGATGGCTTTTTGAAAGACACGCGTGGCAATCAGTAGCACTGGGATTGGTGTGAGTATGATGAGGGTCAACTTCCAATCTGTTGCCACCATGATCACAATCACAACAACTAGTTTCAAGAGGTCTCCTACCACTGACAAGAAACCATTGGAGAAAATATCTGCAATTCCATCGATGTCTGAGACGAGTCTTGTGACGAAGGCACCAACAGGATTTTTGTCGAAATACTTCAGACGAAAACTCAGGATGTGTTTGTACAGTTTGGAACGAAGGTCGAGGGTCACACTTTGAGCGACCCAGTTCGCTGTATAGGTTTGGTAAAACTGAAGAACTGATTCGATGATTAGTAAGATAATAACCGCTATGAAAATGAAAACGAGTCCTTCCATAGGTGTTTCAACGAAATCAGCTGTGATTCTGGAAATCCACGCTTTGAACGACCCTTCTTCAAATCCGGGTGTGCGGGCAATGTATGCGTCTAGTCCAAAG
>CAYGUR010000402.1:0-2500 GCA_964353035.1 uncultured Comamonadaceae bacterium
CCTTCGCTACGGTACCTTTGGAAAAAATTCCATTGAAAGTTGCCACCCTTTCCTTCGCCAGAACAACTGGATGACCCGAAACCTGGTGGTAGCCGGAAACTTCAACCTGACCAACGTAGATGAACTGTTCGGACAACTCGTAGACCTCGGTCAGCACCCCAAAGAAAAGGCTGATACGGTAACGGTATTGGAAAAAATTGGCCACTTCCTTGATGAAGAGAATGAACGTCTGTTCAAACTCTACAAAGGCATGGGCTATTCCAATGAAAAGATTACCCATCAGATTGCCAAAAACCTTGATGTAGTAGACATCTTGCGCAAGTCTGCCGATAAATGGGACGGCGGGTATGCCATGGCAGGCCTCATCGGACATGGTGATGCATTCATCCTGCGTGACCCTAGCGGCATTCGTCCGGCCTACTGGTACGAAGACGATGAAGTAACTGTTGTTGCCTCTGAACGTCCGGTCATTCAAACAGCCTTCAACGTTCCTGAAGAAGAAGTGGTCGAAATTCGTCCCGGACACGCCCTAATTATTAAAAAGAACGGTCAAGTTTCTGAAGAAGAAATCAAAACTCCTTTAGAGCGAAAAGCCTGTAGCTTCGAGCGTATCTACTTCTCCAGAGGAAGTGATGCCGACATCTACAAAGAACGCAAGGAACTTGGAAGGTTAGTAGTGCCACAAATTCTAGAGGCCGTTGACTACGACCTTCGCAACTCAGTGTTTTCCTTCATCCCTAACACCGCTGAGACTTCGTTCTACGGAATGGTGAAAGGACTGGAAGACTACCTCAATGAGTGGAAATTTGAAAAAATTAAGGCCGAAGGTGCAAACCTTACCGACGAAAAACTTCAAGACCTCATCAGTGTCCGCCCGAGGGTGGAGAAAATCGCCATCAAAGACGCCAAGCTGCGCACCTTCATCACACAAGATGACGCGCGTGACGACATGGTGGCGCACGTGTACGACATCACTTACGGCACCGTCAATAGAAACCAAGACAACTTGGTGGTGATTGATGACAGTATTGTGCGTGGTACGACCTTGAAAAAGTCCATCATCCGCATTTTAGATCGCTTAGATCCGAAGCGCATTGTTGTGGTTTCTTCGGCCCCCCAAATTCGGTATCCTGATTGCTACGGCATCGACATGGCGAAGATGGGCGATTTCATTGCTTTCCAAGCAGCGGTTTCGCTCTTGAAAAAACAAGGGAAAGAAGACCTTCTACAGCAGGTATACCGAAAGTGTAAAGAGCAGGAAGGGTTACCGAAAGAGCAAGTAAAGAATTACGTGCAAGAGGTGTATGCTTCGTTCACAGATGAAGAAATCTCTGCTGAAATTTCTGTGTTGTTATCGCCTAAAGGGGTCAAGGCCGAAGTAGTCATCATCTACCAAACGGTTGACAAGCTGCACAGTGCTTGTCCGCACAACTTGGGCGACTGGTATTTTACCGGAAACTACCCCACTCCTGGTGGAAACAAGGTGGTGAACAAGGCCTTCATCAACTACATGGAAGGGAAGAACGAACGCGCATATTAAGCCATGACTGGGCTCAACATCAAACGATTGGATGAATTGCATCCTGAAGCACCAGGCAACAAGTATTTCAAATTAAAGTACAATTTACTCAAGGCCCAACAAAAAGGGGTTGACCGCATTGTAACTGTGGGCGGCGCCTGGAGCAACCACTTGCATGCCACTGCTTCTGCTTGCGCGAAGGAAGGCATTTCATGTGTTGGACTAGTTCTGGGCACGCGTCCGCCAACCCTCAGCGCTACCCTTCAAGATTGTGAACGCCTGGGCATGGAATTGCACTTCCTAGAGCGCACGTTCTACCGTGAGCTCACCACCGAAGGCTTCAAAGCTTGGGTCAACGATTCATTTCAATTTTGTTATTTCATTCCTGAGGGCGGAAGCAATTACTTGGGCTTAAATGGCTGCATGGAAATCTTGTCGAAGGAAGACAAGCGGTATCCCACCATTGCGGTTTCTGTGGGCACCGGCACCACCTTGGGCGGATTGTTACTTTCTGCTGCACCGCACCAACAGTTTCTGGCGTTCCCCGCCCTCCATGACCCTTCATTGCCAGAACGCATCCAAGAGCAGTTGTATTGGGCTACCTCAGACCACGAGCTTGCTTCAGACCTTCTAGACCGCGTCACGTGGATAGAAGATTACACGTTTGGCGGCTTCGCAAAAACGACTCCAGAGTTGCTTGCTTTTATGGAGGCCAAAGCCGCTTCAGGGCTGCCCCTTGACCTCGTGTACACTGCCAAGATGGTGTTCGGATTGGAAGATTTATCTGCCAAGGACGAAGTGGATCTAGCGAAGGTGTTGGCTATTCATACAGGGGGGTTGCAGGGGAATAGGAGTTTGGGGTTGAAGATTTAATTTTTCTTGTTGGACGACATGTAGCCACGAGCTTCGCTCGTGGTAAGGGATTGGAGTAGGATTTGAAGAGGTCGCGAGCCTAGCTCGCGAACACCAACAAGGGGGTTG
>CAYGUR010000403.1:0-2497 GCA_964353035.1 uncultured Comamonadaceae bacterium
GTCGGCCACCAGGTTCGGCCCGACCGCGACCATGGTCTTGTCCTGCCACTTCAGTGACGCAAGCGCGGTAATCAGCTTCGGTGTAGCCAATTCCTTTCTTTCCAAAACGGTCATTCATGAGGACCATGACATCATCTAGCGATTTTCGCCCTGAAGTCAAATGCATGATTTCTACATCTGTTAAGAAGGCACATAAACAGCCTTCGGTATAAATAGAAACCTTTCGGTGTGGAACTCCTAAGCTGTATCCGTCTAGCCACGTATCGAAACTACTATCTGCCACACTTAGATTGAATCTGCCTGCATTGTGTAAGTGTTTCCTCAACTGATCTTCCAACGTAATAAGGTATTGCTCAGTTGAAAAAACACCAGAACGTTTGAGGTAGAGATCGCCATAATAGGTCGTAACACCTTCGGCCACATAGCCAAGTTTACTGTAGTTCTCTTTGGAAAAATCATAAGGCATCATCTCCTTCGGACGAATGCTTTTGATGTTCCAAGTGTGGTAGAGCTCATGGCAGGAAATCCCCAAAAGTTCTTCGTATCCAGCTTGGGTTTGAAGGCGTTCTGCAGGACCAAGTGCGATCACAGTTGAGTTCTCATGTTCCACACCATGTCTGGCGTATTGGTCAGGAAACTGAAAAATGAAGTGGTAATCTTTGCAAGGGATGCTTCCAAACCTACTGAGCATTGAAATCGTAAATGCTTCAAATTCATCTAGAAGTCGCTGTTCGTCTAAATCATGTCTTCCCTGAATCCAAATGTGGTACGTCACCTGATGGTATTCATAGGTGCGGTGCCAGAGGCTCCCACTTGCAATGAACGGACTGTCCATCACTTGCTGCATGTCTTTTGCTAAAATGGTGTGCGCATCTTTCAAAGGAAGTCCGCAAGCAATTTCATACTCCTTCGGCACATCTAAATGGATCTCATACGGCGCGTCAGCGAGGTCTTTTACATAGAGGAAGCAGTTCACCGGATTGACATACATCTGCTCTGAGTCTAACCACGTTGAACCCGCATTGAGCTCTGCTGCATAATAGTTGTAGCGAATGATTACTGTGTGCGTTCGGATATCAGAAACGCGCCATGTGTCTTTGTTTGTTTTGACGAAGGGTAGCATGTTCCCATTGGTGTCAAATGCGGCCCATTGCTGAATATTTTTGGCGAAATTCGCTAGTTCATACCGACCTGGTCTCCACGCTGGAAGACAAAACTCCATCTCCTCAGAAGTGACTTGAAAAATAGCTTCAAAATCAATGTATTGTCGATTGGGTCTTTGGTACGAAAGGGTGTAGCGAACAGGAATCATTAATGATGGGTATTGAAAAGTTCGAAAACAGGATCGCCAGTAGTAGCGTTCGGCTGGGTAATTTTAAGCATCATGGAGACCGTAGGAGCAATGTCTCTAACCGCTGTTCTTCTGGCAGTTTGTCCGTGCTCAACACCTGCACCAAAGAAAATCAGTGGCACATGCGAGTCATAGCTGTACGGCGAACCATGCGTTGTCCCTGTATACCCATTTTCAATCCACCCTACTGATGGAACAACAACGACCTGACCAGAACGCTGCGGATGAATGCCACGTTGAATAGTGTTTAGCGGCAGTTCGTCAAAATCTTGGGTGGTGAACACAGACGTAGGAAGTGCCGTGTAAACTTCCTCATGCTTCATGCACACTGCAGCAATTTTTTCACAAGCCTCGTTGATGTCCACTTTTCGATCTTCCATCAATTCTAAGTTTAAAAAGAACTGGTCATTGGTGTAATTCAAAACCCATTGCCCAGTTCCGTAGGACGCTTTGAGCATAGCATCAACTTCATCAAGCATTACCTGAGGCTTCCAATATCCACCTTCGATTCCGTGCTTTTTCATGTAGCCAGGATTTTGTGCTCCGCCGTGGTCAGCGGTTAAAAAGATCAAGTATTCGCCTTCGCCAATTTCATCGTCAAGGAAATCCAATAGACGTTTCAAGTCAGCATCCAATCGAAGGTAACAATCTTGGACCTCTCTCGATGCTGGACCGAATTGATGACCTACATAATCTGTACTTGAAAAGCTCAAAGCAAGCAAGTCAGTTGTGGCGTCAGTTCCCATTTGCTCAGATTTGATGGCTTCTATGGCGAAGTCTACTGAGAGTGTTGAGCCGTGAGGTGTAGCTTTTATTAGGTCGAAACGGTCTTCAGTGATGTCAGAAAAATCATAAGGGAATGCTGCGCGAAATTGTCCTTTGAATGGACCTTCGTAGGGATTGTTGTCTACTGTGCTTTCATTGTATGTTGCTTCGTCTTTCATCAAGTTCCAGCCTTCTTCAATGTATTTTTTAGCCAGTCCATTCGCGTTGAATTTCTGAACCCAAGATGGAAGGTCCTTCATATAGTAACTGCTAGTCGCGAAATTACCTTCGTCACCCCCCATAAACCAGTATGCCGCGGTAGGTTGATGTCCGGCAGGGAGAATAGCCCCACGATCTTTCATGGAGAGTCCAATCACATTG
>CAYGUR010000404.1:0-2474 GCA_964353035.1 uncultured Comamonadaceae bacterium
GGGCAGATTGCCATGTTCACGTTCCGTATTGCTCACTTGACTGAGCACCTGAAACAAAATCGTAAAGATTTTAACACCCAACGTTCTCTCATCAAAATGGTAGGGAAGCGTCGTAAACTTCTTGATTTCTTGATCAAGAAAGACATCGAACGTTACCGTGCAATTGTTAAGGAACTAGGTTTGCGTAAGTAATTGAAAGATATAAAGATAACATAGATGTTTACAAAAGGGGGCAATAGGTAATTCGACCGTTGCCTCTTTTTGGTTGAATGTAGTACCCTAGAAGACGTATGAACTACACATTGCACTCAAAGACCATCGACCTCGGAGATGGCAGACCAGTAACCATTGAAACTGGTAAACTGGCGAAACAAGCTCACGGATCTGTTATGGTTCGTATGGGCGACACTATGATCCTCGCTGCTGCGGTAGCGAATCATGAAGCTAAAGAAGGAGTTGACTTCTTACCACTTACGGTGGATTACCGTGAAAAATATGCTTCGGCTGGTAGATTCCCTGGTGGATTCTTCAAGCGTGAAGCGCGTCCTTCAGATGATGAAGTATTAGTGATGCGTTTGGTTGACCGTGCGCTTCGTCCAACATTCCCTGGAGATTTCCATGCTGACACTCAAGTGCAGCTTATGGTCATGTCTGCCGACCTAGAGAACATGCCAGATTGTTTGGCCGGATTGGCTGCATCAGCTGCAATCTGCGTATCAGACATTCCTTTCAACGGACCAATTTCTGAAGTGCGTGTAGCGCGTATCGATGGGAAATTTGTAATCAATCCAACGAAATCTGCACTTGAAACTGCAGATATGGATATGATGATCGCTGGATCAATGGATAGCATTGTGATGGTGGAAGGTGAAATGCATGAAGTGAGCGAAGACGAAATGGTTGAAGCCATTGAAGTTGCTCACGCTGCCATTAAAGTTCATTGCAAAGTGCAAATGGAACTAGCTGAAATGGTTGGAAAAGCATTTCCGAAACGTGAGTACAATCACGAAACACATGATGAAGAGTTACGTGCAGCTGTAAAATCTGCATTGTACCCAAAATACCTTGATGCTGCTTCGAACAGTGCTTCGAAAGAAGAACGAAAAGAAAAGTTCGCTGCCATCAAAGAAGAATATGTTGCAACTTTCTCTGAAGAAGAATTAGCAGAGAAAAAAGGTCTTATTGGAATCTACGCGAAAGAAGCGTTGAAAGAAGCGATTCGTAATGTAGTGTTGGATGAAGGTAAACGTCTTGACGGACGTAAGACCACAGACATTCGTCCAATCTGGTCTGAAGTAGATTACCTACCTGGAACACACGGCTCTTCTATCTTCACAAGAGGTGAAACACAGTCGTTGACGACCTTGACTTTGGGAACGAAGTTGGATCAACAAACCATTGATGGGGCCTTGGAGAAAAGAAGCGATCGTTTCTTGTTGCACTACAACTTTCCTCCATTTTCAACAGGAGAAGCACGTCCTATTCGTGGGGTGAGCAGAAGAGAAGTTGGTCACGGGAACTTGGCGCTTCGTGCGTTGAAGCCTGTGATGCCTTCACAAGAAGATTGTCCGTACACCATTCGTATTGTATCTGAAATCCTTGAATCAAATGGTTCGTCTTCTATGGCAACTGTTTGTGCGGCAACACTCGCACTTATGGACGGAGGTGTGCCAATCAAAGCGCCTGTGTCAGGAATTGCAATGGGATTGATTACAGATGCTGAGTCTGGAAAGTATGCCGTTCTTTCTGATATCCTCGGAGATGAAGATCACTTGGGAGATATGGACTTTAAAGTGACGGGTACTGATAAAGGTATTACGGCATGTCAGATGGACATTAAAATTGCTGGACTTTCATTCAAAGTGTTGAAGGAAGCACTTTACCAAGCAAGAGATGGACGTTTGCACATCCTCAATGAGATCAAGAAAACCATGTCTGAGCCTGCGGCTGATTACAAGCCACATGCACCACGTATCGAATCGTTCGAGATTCCTACAGACATGATTGGAGCAGTGATCGGACCTGGAGGAAAAATCATTCAAGAAATTCAAGCTGAAACTGAAACAACGATTTCAATCGACGAGCGCGATGGAAAAGGTATTGTTGAAGTTTCTGCAAGCAATCTTTCTGCTATCCAAGATGCCGTTTCACGCATCAAGACCATCGTATTCCCTCCAGTAATTGAGATTGGCGAAGAGTACGAAGGAAAAGTGAAGTCAATCATGCCGTACGGTGCTTTCGTTGAGATCGTTCCTGGACAAGATGGATTGATTCACGTTTCTGAGTTGGCGTGGGAACGCGTTGACAAGGTTGAAGATGTTCTGAAGGAAGGTGATATGGTGAAGTTCAAAGTTGTTGGACGGGATCCTAAAACCAACAAAATCAAACTTTCTAGAAAAGTATTGATGGAGAAACCGCAAGGATACGTAGAAAGACCTGAGCGTCCAGAGCGTGGCGACCGTGATCGAGATCTT
>CAYGUR010000405.1:0-2469 GCA_964353035.1 uncultured Comamonadaceae bacterium
AATAACATGGTATTCGGCACATCATCAATGGTGAACGCAATGCGACCTTGAGCCCCGCAAATTCCGGTTTGGAGCAGAACAATCAGGGTCACTATGGTTTGAACGTGGAATTTCATTTGACCAAGCTACAAAATCCACCTGTGCAGCGCAGAAAGCTTCTTTCAATAATCACCATAGAATAGGTGCCCATCACAGCCAATCACTATCTTTGTCCCATGGCCATTGAAATTAAAAACAAAAAAGCCGCATACAAATACTTTCTCGTTGACGAGTACACCGCTGGTATTCAACTTACCGGAACGGAAATGAAGTCAATTCGAGTGGGAAAGGCGAGTATTGTTGAAGCATTCTGTAAATTCAAAAAGGATGAACTTTTTCTCATCAATGCCTACATCGCAGAGTATGAAAATGGAAGTCATGCCAATCACAAGCCTAAGCGTGAACGCAAACTTTTGCTGAACCGCAGTGAGCTTACGAAGATTCAAAAGAAAACACGTGACCAAGGACAAACCATTGTTCCAATTGAGATGTACATCAATGAGCGAGGTCTGGTGAAGGTGCGAATTTCGATCGCCAAGGGTAAGAAATTGCATGATAAACGCGATGATCTGAAAGATAAAGACATCCAACGCGACATCGATAGAAGACTGAAGTAATGACCAAAGTTGATGACGGCTATCCCGTTTGGCATCCCTTTAGCCAGATGTTCGGCCAGAAATCCATTCCCAAAGTTGTTAAAGCAGAAGGTGTGTGGTTGCACACAGAAGACGGACGAGTGCTTTTTGACGCAATATCGTCTTGGTGGGTTAATCTGCACGGACATTCACATCCTAAAATAGCGGAAGCTGTTTACCAGCAGATGCTTTCGTTGGAACACGTCATTTTCGCTGGGTTCACCCATGATCCTGCCATTGAATTGTGCAATAGGTTGAAACCCCATTTGCCACAAGCTCTTTGGAAGTTTTTCTTTTCTGACAACGGATCAACGGCTGTGGAGGTGGCACTCAAGATGGCGATTCAGTATCTGAGACAAGACAATATTAAAAAGAAGATCAATGTCATTGCCCTGGAAGGCAGTTACCACGGAGATACTTTCGGTGCCATGTCTGCTGCTACTCGAAGTGTTTTTACTGACCCTTGGGACGACCTGTTCTTTGATGTTACTTGCATTACACCGCCCACTCCAGGACAAGAAGAAATTTCCATGCAAGAGCTTCAAGAGGCTCTGAAGCCCAACAGTATCTTGATTTACGAACCGCTGGTTTTGGGGGCTGCAGGTATGTTGATGTACTCTGCTGACGCCCTCCAGAACATGCTGTCAGCAGCGAAAGAAGCTGGAGCGTTGCTGATTGCAGATGAGGTGATGACCGGATTCGGACGCACTGGACAGTGGTTTGCGAGCAATGCTTCAACCATTGTGCCTGACCTGATTTGTTTGAGCAAAGGATTAACAGGAGGAGCTTTACCAATGGCGATGACCGTTTGCAGCCAGAAGCTCTACAATGCGTTCTTGCACGAAGAGTTTGAACGTGGCTTTTTACACGGACATTCATTCACAGGAAATCCAGTTGGGTGCGCCGCGGCATTGGCAAGTTTAGATTTGATGGAAGAAGAAGGAACGTGGAAGCAAATTGAGGCCATCCAAGCTTCGTTTAAAACTGTTGCTGCAAGATTTAAGGCACATCCATTGGTGTCTTCCGTTCGCACATGTGGCGGAATTATCGCCATGGACATTGCAGAGGAGAACCAAGGCTACATTCATCCAATTCGCGATGGATTGTACAATGCCTTTCTCGAAAAAGGTTTGTTGATTCGTCCGCTTGGAAACGTGATTTACCTGTTACCTCCCTACGTTACTACCATTCCTGAATTGGAGCAGGCGTATCAAAGTATGCTTGAAGTGTTGGACGAACTTTCAGAACAGCGCTAAATGGAGGTGTACATTCAACAGGCTGCTTTCCGCATTCCGGGGGCGAATTCGTTCACCGAGCTGAATGAATTGCTAAGGTCAAATCACTGTGCTCTGGTGCCCTGGAAAGCCAGTTTTTCAGGTGTGTTAAAGGAGGATGCCTTGATGTCTGAAGGACTCGATACCACATCAAAAGCTTTTCGTCGCATCGACCGAGTGAGCCAGTTGGCGGCTGTTCTAGCACATGATCTCGCTTCCTTCGCCCCAGAACTTCTCCACATTGGCTCAGCCAGAGGTGCTACTGAAACCTGGGAAAAGGCACATGCTTCGTTTCTAGCTGGAAAACGCATCTCTGTGCATACCAGTCCGAACACCACCTTGGGTAACATTGCTTTCAATGCGGCGCGAATTTCGGGCATCGATACCAATGTTTTGGACCAGAGCATGACCTGCAGTAGCGGACTCCATTCAGTAATTGAAGCGGCGCGAAGAATGCAGTCTGGGGAAGTTCAAAAAGCCATTGCGGGTGGGGTGGAAGCTCCGCTCACAGACTTTACTTA
>CAYGUR010000406.1:0-2466 GCA_964353035.1 uncultured Comamonadaceae bacterium
AATTGCAATAAGGCCATTTGAGCCGTTGCATCTTGCATCGCCACACGGTCAGGTGCAAAATCAACGTACGACTTCGAACGCTCATGCGCTTCAGTTGCATCGCCTTGCCAAAGGTGGCTGTAAAGAATTTTTTCCGAAAGGGTAAGAGGTTTACCAGTGATTTGGCGCGCTTTTGCAATGCGTCCAGGTATCTTGGCATACACCTCTTTGATCATATCAATATCAAATACCATAGAGATGGGGAATTGTAGTGTTAAAAAGAACAATTATTCAAGGGTGGCAAAGATACGAAATCTACCGCATCTTGCCACACGCCATTTGCCTTCACCGCTCGCGGAAAAACATCTCTTAACAACTCAGGGTATTCACTACTTTTGAATTATGACCAGATCTGCCATCGTAGAGAACATTAAAGTTTCGCTCAGAGCCATTCGCAGCCAGTTGCTTCGGACGTTTCTTACCGTTTCCATTATTGGGATTGGGATCATGGCATTGGTCACCATGGTTACGGCCACAGAAGCCATCAAATCCAATGTGCAATCTGAATTTTCAGAGCTTGGGACGAATACTTTCAGCATCAAGCGAAAAACGAGTCGGGGAAGACGATTTGGAATGGTCGAAAAAGATGGCGACCCTGTTGATTTTCAACAAGCCAAAGGATTTAAACGTGATTATGCTTTTGATGCCACGGTTTCCATTTCTGCTTTTGGATCGGGAATGGCCACGTTGAAAAAAGGAAGTGAAACCACGAATCCCAATGTGCAAGTTCTCGGAATCGATGAAAATTACTTGACCATCTCCGGCTATGAACTATCGTCTGGAAGAGGATTTCTAGCCTCTGACATGAACAGTTCACAAAACTTCTGCATCATCGGACAAGATGTGGTAAACACGCTGTACAAGGAGTACCAAGACCCCACAGATTCTGAAATCATGATTGGTAGTTTCCCTTACGTGGTTGTGGGTGTGCTCAAATCAAAAGGAAGCGCCATGGGGATGTCGCAAGACAACCAAGTATTCATTACCCTTTCGAACCTCAAAAAACAATACGGCACTGCCAAAACGGATTATTCAATTAGTGTTCGTGTAAACGAAACAGCCAACCTCGAAGACGCTATCAGTGAAGCACACGGAACCATGCGCGTTGTGCGTGGCGATGTGTTGAAACCGACAGAATCATTTGAAATAGATCAAAGCAGCGGATTGGTAGAAGCGCTAATGGAAGGACTCTCAGGTGTCACCATTGCCGCAACCATCATCGGACTCATCACCTTGTTTGGAGCGGGAATCGGACTCATGAACATCATGCTCGTAACCGTTACCGAACGTACCAAAGAAATTGGCGTTCGAAAAGCCATTGGTGCCAGTTCCAAGGTGATTCGCTTTCAGTTTTTGGTCGAAGCCATCATCATCGGACAGATTGGAGGAGCGTTGGGAATTGTACTCGGAATCATTTTTGGCAACATCGCTGCGAGTGCCTTAGGCGCTCCTTTTGTGATGCCTTGGTTTTGGATCATTGTTGGATCTAGCCTTTGCTTTTTGACCAGCGTTGCAAGCGGTTACTATCCGGCGAAACGTGCGGCGGCCTTGGACCCGATTGAGGCATTGAGGCATGAGTGATGAGAGTGGAGTATTGAGCCGTTGTGGTCGGCTGGTTAGCCGACCCTGCTGCAACTACAATCTTGGTAATCATCAGCCCCTTCCCTAGGCAAAGCTCCGAACCAAATCAACACACCCGACAAGAACTTTGTAGTCGTCTAGAAGAACTTTGTAGATGAGATTGGGGCAAGAATTCGACGTGCAGGGTCGGCTAAGTTCATCGATAATATTGAAACACTTAAGATTAGATCATACTATTCTGCCCTTAGCTTAGTTATAGGAATAGTTAAAAAAGTGTTTTCCAATTATCAAGCTCTCAGCGCTGGCGGTGTTGTCACTCTGGACAATCTAGCATATGTAGTATATTTCGTAGCGAGCACAATGAATAATAAATGTATCTCAAGAAAACGAGTGATAAGGACATGAGCAAGGTAGTTTTTATAGTCGTAACAGTTCTGTTGTTTTTGAACCCAGCTGTTGCACAAGAATGGGAACAACTTGGCCCTGGCTTCTTGCCTCATGTAGCTGGTGGAGCGAGATGCTTTGTCACTTCTGAGGAGAATGAGTTAATCATAGGGTTCGCTTTCGTTGAGGACAATGATGGCCAAAAATTAGCACGCATAGCGAAGTGGGACGGCACCTCCCTTCAACCCATGGGGTGCGGTTTTACACCTATATGCGATGAGATTAGTAATCCTAACGCAAATTTAGGACCTCAAGACTTCATGTATTTTCAAGATACACTCTACGCCTGCGGGCGGTTTACTCACAGTGGAGATACTGAATTGAATAACATCGCCAAATGGGATGGAGAAAGTTGGTTACCAATGGGGTTGGGTGTTGACGGAAGGGTTGAGGACATAATGG
>CAYGUR010000407.1:0-434 GCA_964353035.1 uncultured Comamonadaceae bacterium
ATGTCTTTAAGGTTGAGCTTGCCATTGCAATCTGTGATCCCACTCACATATCCTGCGTAAGTCCTATGTTTGATACTTTTGCGTGGTGCCCAATAAATTTTTTGAAAACGCAAGACTTTCATAAATATTTGGAATACATGGCGCGCCCGCAGGGACTCGAACCCCGAACCTACAGATTAGAAGTCTGTTGCTCTATCCAGTTGAGCTATAGGACCATTTTCGGATTGCAAAAGAACAAAATTTCGTGAAACTATCGTGTGCTTTTCGTTGCAAAAAAATAAGCGGACTTCCATTGGGTGAAAATCCGCTCGGGAAAAGTAGGAGAGAATGTAATTTCATTTAAAGCCACTGAATCTCTTGGTTTCAAGTGAGATTCGCATTTTCAAGTTTGAGTGAGGACATTCAAGATAAATAAAAAACCTTGAGTATTAAGC
>CAYGUR010000407.1:444-2465 GCA_964353035.1 uncultured Comamonadaceae bacterium
CAACAAAAAAAAGCGCCTCATCATCATGAGGCGCTTTTGAATGGTATAAGAAGTACCACTGTTCTTTTTTAGCCTTAAATGCGGTTGTCAATGACTTCACATCCAGGATGCTTGGCTGCATTGAATTTAAAAATGCCAGCAGGCATAGCTGTGTTCGGATTGAATTTGGTGATTGAATAAATCACGTCTGTTCCATCTCTTCCTTTCACTACAAACTTTGACACCTCCATCTTCGCTTTGTCTATGTAAAGCTGAATGGTATGGTAGGTTTGCTCTGCCTGGTTGTATGGATAGAGGTTCACATGGTAATGTGGTTTACCATCAACATCTAAGGTACCTTTCAATTCGTTCTTGAAATTATCTTCCCAAATGGTGAACATTTTAGAAGGAGACATGGCATCGTCACCGAGGTCTTCTAGGTTGTCAATGTAACACTCATTGGTGCCTTTGTCATAGGTCCAAACGGTTTGTCCGTCTGTGATGATGTTGTAGTTCCCGAGCTCTAGATTGTATTTTTCGCCTTCCACATACACCTTTCCTGACTGCGTCTGGTCAACACCATCAGCAATGAGTGCAGAGTTGTATTCTGCAAAAATAGTTTTGTAGGTCTTGGCGCTTTTGCTCAAGTCATCTAAAATCTCTTGGCCGCTTTGCGCATTAGTTGCTATGCTGAATGCTGAGCAAAGCAATGTGATAAGTACTAGTTTGAGGTTTCTCATTTCCTTTTTTTCTCTTGTTACGACATCCCATTCAAGAACTGTTCCAAACTTTGTTCATCAGGAATAAGAACTTCTCTGGCCTTACTTCCTTTGAACGGACCAACAACGCCTGCAGCCTCCAGTTGGTCTATGAGTCTGCCTGCTCTATTGTATCCTAGTTTGAGCTTGCGCTGAATGAGCGAAGTTGAACCTTGTTGATGCATCACAATCACGCGTGCGGCATCTTCAAACAATTCATCTCGGTCTTCGTCGGCTAAATTACCAATTTCCGAACCGCTGTCACCCACAAATTCTGGTAAAAGAAATGCATCTGGGTAGCCTTGCTGTGATCCAATGAAGTCTGTAATCTCTTCCACCTCAGGTGTATCTACAAATCCACACTGAATTCGAATCAGATCACTTCCCGTTGAAAATAGCATGTCTCCACGTCCAATCAACTGGTCTGCACCTCCTGCATCTAAAATGGTTCTACTGTCAATCTTTGACGTCACGCGGAAGGCAATTCGCGCAGGGAAGTTCGCTTTGATGGTACCTGTGATAATGTTCACAGACGGACGTTGCGTGGCAATGATCAAGTGAATTCCAATGGCACGCGCCAATTGCGCCAAACGTGCAATGGGTGTTTCCACCTCTTTTCCAGCCGTCATAATCAAATCAGCAAACTCATCCACTACCAACACTATATAAGGTAGGTAATGGTGTCCGTTCTCCGGATTGAGTTTACGCTTGATGAACTTGTGGTTGTATTCTTTGATGTTTCTGCATTGCGCGAGCTTCAGCAATTCATAGCGGTCATCCATCTCTACGCACAGCGAATTCAAGGTGGTCACTACTTTACTGGTGTCTGTGATAATGGCCTCTTCCGTATCAGGAAGTTTGGCAAGGAAGTGACGTTCAATCTTATTGAAAAGCGTCAACTCCACCTTTTTGGGATCTACAAGTACAAATTTGAGCTGCGAAGGATGTTTTTTGTAGAGGAGCGAAACCAGCATGGCATTCAATCCTACCGATTTACCTTGTCCTGTTGCTCCTGCCATCAGCAAGTGGGGCATTTTCGCCAAGTCGAAACAAAACGTTTCATTCGAAATGGTTTTCCCAATCGCAATCGGCAGCTCCATGTCGGCCCCTTGGAACTTGTCACTCGCAATCAATGAGCGCATAGAGACAATGCTCGGATTGCTGTTCGGCACTTCAATCCCAATGGTTCCTTTCCCCGGAATTGGTGCAATAATACGAATACCAAGGGCTGCCAAACTCAAGGCAATGTCGTCTTCCAAGTTTTTGATCTTCGAAATACGAACA
>CAYGUR010000408.1:0-2451 GCA_964353035.1 uncultured Comamonadaceae bacterium
CCTGAAACCGCCCAGTCAATGCTTGAAAGTCATGAGTCTGTGCGAGAGTTGACATTGCATCACGAATTGCGGGTTTCACTGGCCGCCACTACTTCGATGCTCACAGACAATGAAGCTCTAGAACAAAAACTATTGGATTGGTCAGAGACCACACCTCCTTTAAAATCAACGCGCTTTTTGAGCGTGATGTTGTACCTCGTTCCCGTGTACAGTTTAGCCGTAATCTACTTGGGGTTTTCGGGTGTGCTTCCTCCTTCGCCAGCCTTTATCCTCTTCGCGCTTCCGCTAGCCCTTGTAGCTTCCAGATTGAAACAAATCAATGAAGTGTATGATGCGTTGGGTAAGAACGAAGGCTATTTTCGAAACTATGAAGAAGTGATTCAAGTTTCACAGCAACTACCTCACACGTCTTCGAGACTTGCAAA
Source organism: uncultured Comamonadaceae bacterium (assembly GCA_964353035.1). Taxonomy (GTDB): domain Bacteria; phylum Bacteroidota; class Bacteroidia; order Flavobacteriales_D; family Sanyastnellaceae; genus JAQWQB01. Next base: position 426 of record CAYGUR010000408.1, read on the forward strand.
ACTTCATGCAGAGTTGACAGAGGCGGGCACTGCCATGAAAGAACTCAATCAGATATTATCCGCATTTGATCAGCGCAACAACCTTCTAGCTGCCCTTCTGACGAATGCCATTTACTTGGCCGACATTCGAAATGCGCTCAATGCTGTACGTTGGCAAAAGAAGTATGGAGTGAATTTGCGCAATTGGTTGAACGCTATTGGTGAATTTGAATTCTATTCATCATTGGCAACAGTGCATGCGAACTTTCAGGAAGAAATGATCTTCCCAACTCCCTCAAACCAATTTGTTTTTTCAGGAAATCAACTGGTACATCCACTGATGCGCCATAAAGGAGGTGTGCCGAATGACGTTCATTTGCTAGATCCCGCAAAAGTGATGTTGGTCACAGGGGCCAACATGGCCGGGAAAAGTACCTACCTGAGAACAATTGGTGCAACAATTTTGCTCAGTAGAATTGGAGCTCCAGTTTTCGCCCAAAAATTTACACTTGCAGACTTTACCTTGTATACCTCTATGCGCACAACTGATTCGTTGGATTCAGGGACTTCGTACTTCATGGCAGAGCTCAAACGCTTATCAGGGCTGATAGATCTTGCGCAAGCGAAGGGGAAGGTAGTTGCGTTGTTAGACGAGATTCTGAAAGGGACGAACTCAGTAGACAAAGAACAAGGCTCACGTGGATTTGTGGAACAGTTGGTCAAGAAAGACATTCACGCCATTGTGGCCACGCATGATGTCTCTTTGTGCACATTGAAAGAGGCACATCCAGACGCCATTGATAACAAGCACTTCGCTTCAGAGATTGGAAACAATGATCTGCTTTTCGATTACAAACTCAAAGAAGGGGTTTGTGACACCATGAATGCCACTTGGCTGATGAAGTCCATGGGGATTATTTCAAAGTAATTTCCCCGGAAAGTACAAGTGATTCATTTTTGATTTATTCTTGCGCGAAATTTTAGCTGGAAGCAGGTGCTGAGCTCATTCTAATAGATCAAAGTGATCTTAAGAAGACCGCTCACTTGCTTTGTGAAGCTATTGTTAGCGTCGTCTATTCCATTACCTTATCTTGAATAGATTGTGTAAGTTCACAATCAATCATCAATTCGAATTCTTTTGAAGCAGACTGTTAAAACACTCAATTTAAACGCGAAACCGGATGTGCTGATCCCAGGTGAATCTGAGCCGGGGAGATTTTGGTATCCCGAGGTTCGAAACGCTACGATTCATCCGATGGTTTCCCATTTTATCAATATGTCGCCCAAGCAAATGGCCTTGCGATTTGCGCACCTGCATCCCGGATGCAACGCAGGTGATATATTAAAATGGATTACCTACGAACCGAAATATTATTTCCATTCTGGAAGTGACCTCATTTATTGCACAACTCCTTCGGGAAGACGAAAGATGGTGGTCATCGAAAACAACTCTAGTCCGTCTGGACAAAAAAGCATGCCCCTCTTCAATGATTTTCAAGAGCTCGGCGGATACCATGAATATGCGGCGAGAACCTTCCATCATCAGATGACGAAGCGCCGCTCTGTCAAAGGGTGTCTCGCTGTTTTCTTCGACAAAAATGAACGCGAGGCGAATGGCTATGCAGCAGCGATTGCGGAAGAGTTTAATGAAAAAGTCTACCTCATTCCGTTTTTCAGCGTTGAGGAATCGGATCACGTGCGTTATGTAGACAAAACCTTCGAGATTCAATGGGAAAACGAATGGATTCCTGTGCGAGGGATGTTTCGCTATGTGACACAAAAACCATGGAACCGCCTGCCAATTCAAACAAAAACCCATATTTTTAATCCGGTTATTGCGTGTCTTGCAGGAGGGCGAAATAAACTCATGGCCAGCAAGGCGTATGACTTTTTCAACAGTGAAATCGAGGCAGAAGGACTTCGAATTGAAACGCCCGAAACCATCTGGGACATCTCAAAGAACGAAGTGCCTTTGTGGGTTCAGAAAATGGGCGGACAAGCAGTTGTGAAAGTTCCCTACGGAAATGCGGGTCAAGGAGTGTACACC
>CAYGUR010000409.1:0-2442 GCA_964353035.1 uncultured Comamonadaceae bacterium
GGTAGACTGAACCACTACACTGGCAAATGGAACGGGCTCATTGTTTCGTTCGCTTTTAACTTCACCACGAATGGTGCCTGTTTGGCCAAATCCCACGGCAGTGCTCAGGAAGGCTAAGAGAAGTAAAGTGTATTTCATGAGGTGAAAATTCAATCCTACAACATTGAAAAGGTAGAAAGGTTCAATTTTTCTGTTACATGCGCAGGTCGAGGTCAAGCTTTTTACGAAGCTCTTCCAATACTGGGTTCTTCTCAACCATTTGGTCGTACTTATCCCGCTCAGTGAGGAACTTCATTTTCGACGCAATTTCTTGGTTTAGCTCTGTCTTGAGATCGAGTGCATAGTTCTGAAGCTTTGTACGAAGGAATTCCATGAGCTCAGCTCTGGCCAGCTCCATGTCTTTTTCTTGAACGATGTTGGCTATTTTGAAGTTGATCATCACTCCATCCAACACGGGTTTCTCAGAAGTCAAAGTGGCAATCAAACTTCTATTTCCACTTGCTCTGAGGGTTTCAACATAAAGTGCCCAAGCGTCATCTAAGTCTTCTTGGGTCACTGCTTCTTGTGGTAGCGCTATATTTGATTCGGCAGCATCTCGAATGGGGTCTGAGCCTTTCGTACTTTCAATGCGTTTCCGCATCAGGCTTTCATTCAAGCGATACGATTCTTGCTCAGATATACGAACACCTTCTCTTTTCAGCAGTCCAGAGGGCTCTGAGATAGGCTTAGGAACAGAAGCCATGTAGCTCTGTGAAGCAGATGGACCTCCACCAATTTTATTTTCTTTGGGTTTGGGCGCTTCAATTTGCGCTCCGTTGATTGGAATTAGGCTAAATCGGCCTTTTTTTTTTCACGAATTCGTCCCGTCAATGAACACAGCTTCATCAGCGCCAATTCTACGAGCAAACGCGGATTGTGACTGAGTTTAAATTGCGTGTCTGTTTCGTTCATTTCGTGAAGCGCATTTTTAATCAATGCACTGTCGCATGCTGCAGCTTGCGTTTTGTATTGTTCGCGAACGGCATCACTGACTTCCAGAATACTCACTGTTTCTGGATGTTTCGCCACCATGAGGTTTCTAAAATGATGACCTAGTCCTGTTACAAAGTGGTGCAAATCAAATCCTTTTCGAACCACCTCATTCAATTCAATCAAACAACTTGGAATGTCTTCTGCAAGAATAGCGTCTGTCAATTTGAAATACAGCTCATGTCCAAGCACATTCAGGTTCTGCGTAACCGTATCGTAGGTCAAGTTCCCGTCTGTGAATGCCACTACCTGATCAAAAATCGAGAGGGCATCTCGCATGGCGCCATCAGCTTTTTGCGCAATTACATGCAGGGCTTCGTCTTCTGCTTTGACACCTTTATCTGCGGCAATGAGCTTCAGTTGAGCCACCATTTCTGGGATGGAAATTCGTTGGAAATCAAAAATCTGACAACGTGAAAGAATGGTGGGAATCACCTGATGTTTTTCAGTGGTGGCTAGAATAAAGATGGCATGAGCGGGAGGCTCTTCAAGTGTTTTCAGAAACGCGTTGAAGGCTTGTTTAGAAAGCATGTGCACCTCATCAATGATGTACACCTTGTACTTTCCAACCTGTGGCGGGATGCGTACTTTGTCTGTGAGCGAGCGGATGTCGTCTACCTTATTATTGGAAGCCGCATCCAGTTCAAACACGTTGAAAGACCAGTCGTTAACTTCTTCGCCGTCCAACACATCCAGACTTGCTTCACCTTGAACTTCAGGATTTTCCTCGTTAATAGCTCGGGCGAAAATTCGGGCACAGGTGGTTTTCCCTACTCCTCTTGGTCCGCAAAATAGATAAGCTTGACCAATTTCGCCTGTGGCAATGGCTTTTCTGAGTGTACTGGTCACGCTCTCCTGTCCAACAACGGTTTCCCATCGTTGAGGTCGGTATTTACGAGCAGATACTAGAAAAGATTTTTGTTCCATGGCGAACCGCAAATATCGCGCTTATACAGCGGAAAAAGAAAGCGAGTTATGAACACTTTTCTAACTTTCGCTCGCACATTCCCGGCTTAGAAAGGGGCGAAAGGTTTGTTTTTCGGTGGATTATAATTGGAAATCAGATTATAAACCGTACTTTTGCACCCCAATTTTGGGAAAAAACAAACACATCACTATGAACCGTTACGAAACTGTTTTCATTATGACTCCCGTGCTGTCAGAAGAACAGGCAGCGGAAACAGTTGATAAGTTCAAAGGAATCATTACTTCAAATGGTGGCAACATCGTTTTTGAAGATTCTTGGGGACTTAAGAAACTGGCTTACCCGATCCAAAAGAAGACTACAGGTTTTTACCACCTACTAGAATTCCAGATGGACCCTGAGCATATTCGTGCTTTCGAAACAGAATTCCGCCGCGATGAGCGCATTCTACGTTTCCTTACTACACGAATGGAGAAGCACCACATTAC
>CAYGUR010000410.1:0-1893 GCA_964353035.1 uncultured Comamonadaceae bacterium
TCGAAGCTCGTGGCTACAGGTCGTGCAATCAGTGGTAACGACGGCTTTCCATTCACCATTTCGATTTCGATTCTCGATTCACCATTCCCCGCTATACCTATGGATTACTACTCGCCCCTTCCCTGTGCGAAGCTCCGAACAAAAACAACACCCCCAACATCAACTTTGTATACGTACCAAAGAACTTTGTAAATGAATTAGTTCTTCGTTTTTAGTGTCCGTATTTCGATGCCGAAAGAAGGAGAGCAAGAGGAAGCTTTTAGTTTTTAGCATTGCTCCCATTCGAACGTTTGAAAATTCGGTGGTAAACCATCACCATTGCAAAAGCCGAAATCCAGAAATAAATTGAAAAGGCGACGCCGTATACAAGGCAATAAAGCAACCAGCTACTAATATATTCAAACCAATTCTTACTCCAGTATTTCTCAACAAACACCCAATCATCAATCACCATTCCAATTAGAAAAATAGGGGCTAAGGTGAGCACGAGGTACTTGTAGATTGTCCATGCTTTTCGAAAGGAAGCTTTCATACGTTCTTTGATTCATTCTTGTGCAAGGAAGCAAGTGGCCTTCCTATTGAAAAGATTTTCATCCTTTTTCAACCTTTTTCTTCAAAAGGTGGAGCCATCATTCGACCAGCTCAGGAACCTAACCGTGGCGTATCACCTTCCCTCTAATTTCTATTTCTAAAGTCTATAACTATTCCCTCCTTCGCTTCCCACGAGCGAAGCTCGTGGCTACAGGTCGCACAATCAGCGGTAACGACGGTTTTCCCTACGCCATAATCCCTTCAACCGCTTCAACAGACAAAACCCCATCCAATATCCCCAGCTTCGCCAGTTCTTCGCTCACCTGCACCAAGGTAGAAGGATCTATTTCAGCTGACTGGCTCCATTTCACGAGGCGCAGCCATTCTTCGGCATCGCCCAACTTCAATCCGTAGCGCCAAGCGATGACTTCTGCCGCCTCTTCGCGCTGGTGGAAGTGGGCCGCTTTCGCCCGAACAATTTCCATCACTTCGTCCACCAACCCGGGGTTTTCATTCAAGAATGCTTCGCGAACTACCACTGAGAAACTAGGCCACGGAGCAGCACATTCGTCCACCAGTTTGAATTCGCCCTCATCCACTAAGGGTTTGGTGATGAACTTCTCCCACATGAACAGCTGATTGGGTTTCGATGCCAATGAAGCGCGCGCACCTGTTAATCCGCCAACAATATTGAATTGGTCCTTTTTGATCGCCCATCCATTGCTGTCGCAATAGTGAAAGGCCATGAGGTGTGAACCCGAATAAAACCGACTGATGGCGAAGGTGGCTCCTTCGAAGTTTCCTCCATGCTCGAAAGTGGTCTTCGCGCCAGCAAAAACACCCCAACAAAGGGGAGAGTCTACAAAGAAGGAATGCATCTTACACGGATTCCCCGTGGAAATGGACGTCAGGGCGCCCTCGGTGAGTAGCAAAGCTAAGTCTGCATCACCCTTGTACAAGGCCTTGCTCATAGAGCCGGTTCCACCCGGATAGTCTTCCCAGATGACCTTGATTCCTTTCGCTTCAAAATCGCCTTCACCGATGGCCAGCAGCCATGGGAGGTTAAAGTGTTCCGGTACGCCAATGCATTTGATGGTTCTCATAAGAGGATGTGCTTATAAAGAGAAGCTACAAAGGTGTGGAAATGTTCGCGGGCAGCCATGACATTGTTTAACATAATGAAGGTGAACCCATGAGGTTGTTCTTTGTTACCTTTGTCTAAACTTTTGAAATATGTATCCAGCTGAGCTCGTTGCTCCCATGAAAAATGAACTGGTAAATGTAGGGTTCTCAGAACTCACAACACCAGAAGCAGTAGACAATGCCATCAACGCAGAAGGCACTACACTCGTGGTTCTAAAT
>CAYGUR010000410.1:1903-2429 GCA_964353035.1 uncultured Comamonadaceae bacterium
GTTTGCGGATGTGCCGCAGGCTCCATGCGTCCTGCCGTTAAACTGGCGGTTCAGCACTCAAAAACACCTGAACACTTGACCACTACCTTCGCCGGTTTCGATACCGAAGCTGTTGATCGTGCGCGTAAGTTCATGTTGCCATACCCTCCATCTTCGCCATCCATTGCGTTGTTCAAAGACGGACGATTGGTACACATGATTGAGCGTCATCACATTGAAGGTAGAACAGCAGAGATGATTGCTGAGAACCTGAAGATGGCGTTTGATGAGTTTTGTTAAAACGAACGAATTGGTCGGCTGGTAAGCCGACCCTGCATAAGCCGACCCTGCATTAGCCGACCCTGCGCAACGTCTACAAAGTTCTTCCGTACGTCTACAAAGTTGTTGTTGAACGTACGCTTTGACCCCCTACATTCGAGTATCGAACGCTGCCAAGCGTGGTAGGTTTGGGTTACTGTACAATCAAAACGACCGTCTTCCGAGGCGGTCGTTTTTTAATTCTGTGACCGACTGCTTCGCAGGGTCA
>CAYGUR010000411.1:0-2425 GCA_964353035.1 uncultured Comamonadaceae bacterium
GTTGAAATCGCCCCAATTGTAATTGGGACCAACAATTTGACTCGTGGTAATTTGTGTTTCTGCTACCTGTTCAAAATTCTCTTGTTCAACTGCCATCAAAGGATTGCCCGTCATTGAAAGCAGGTCCACATCGCCATCGCCTTCCACATCGCCAATTTGGTAAGCACTCCAGCCTTCAGCCCATGGATGCTGTGTAAAATTTCCTTCACCATCATTTTCAAAGATGGAGATTTGAACGCTTTCATTTTCTAGCTGATAGGTCTCGTGCTTGGTAAAAATGTCCATATCACCATCTCCATCAGCGTCGGCAAACCTGCAGTTACTTTGTAGATTTCCAAGTCGCTTGCAGTAGGGAAAAGCATTGTTGCCGTCATTGAAATAGATGATGGTTTTCGCCAGCTGACTGGCCACAATGTCAAATAACCCATCACCGTTCACATCGCCAAAAAATGCTTGCGTACAATACGCCAACCCTCTGTTGATGGTGTAAAAACCAATGTCTGAAAATAAGACATCCACAGTTCCTTCTGGTGAAATGATACCATAATCAAGGTCGCCATTGTTGTCCAAATCTGCACACTTGATGTCAACGAATGATGTCCCACTATTGAGCACATCCATAGGGTCATCCAACATCCCATTTCCCAGATTAATGAAACTTATTAGTGTTCCATTTTGGTGAATTAAGAAGTCTTCATCACCGTCATTGTCCACGTCGCAAGCTCGTCCAGACGATAGATTATTCATTTCAATTAGGGCGAAGAATTCACCTCCAATTTGACCGTTCACATTTTCCAACACAACAAATCCCAATCCTGAGAGCAGGCATAGATCGTCGTCGCCATCTGTGTCGAAATCTGAAAGGATTACATACTTAAAGTCACCTCCTGAGAAAACCTGCTGTTCCGAAAAAGTGAGTGCACCCTCATTTTGATGCCAGCCATAGGTGTCTATTTCTTTCACTACCCAGCAGACATCAACCAGGCCGTCGGAATTTAGGTCGCTCAGATCGAAATGAATTGGGTCTTCTTGTACCGTCACGGTTACTACTTGAAGAGCATTTGCTGCCATACCAGTTCCGTCATTCTCACCGACGAAGATGCCGTTAATGGAAGCGAACACATAGTCTAAATCGCTATCGTTATCAAGGTCTTCCAATTGCAGGTGGGCATTTTCAGTGCTTTCCAATTCAATAGAGACCAGTAAAGCGAAGTTACCACTACCATCATTGACAAACACAGATAGTAGACCGCCCTCATTAAGTGCTACAATGTCGAAAAATCCATCTCCATTGACATCTCCCAGTTCGATCTCGTTGTTCGGATCAGGAGTCAATTCCACTTCCGCAAACACCCGTTCACCTTCATTGTGCAGTAGGATGATCCCGCTAATTTTGTCAGCAACCACCGCGTCTAACAACCCGTCTTGATCTGCATCAATGAATTCCATTTCAGCAGGATTTTGTAAGGATGCTGTTCCATTTAGAAGTACCGTTTCATCTTCCCACTGCGCTAATCCAGCAAGAGAAGAGAATGTTAGGAAGAAGAGGAGGCAGGGTCGGCTCACCAGCCGACCAACATGGAAATTGTACACCTTCAAATTTCGCCAAAACGAACGAATAGAGCGAGGGAGAAACATAACTTTTTAGATTAAGGAGTGGCAGGGTGCCGTGTTTAATAGATGCAAGATGTATTGGTAAAGTTGTCTCTCATACAGCGTATAACACCCCTTAGGCCTGCTCATCGTCCTCCCGCCCCTTCAGTCTAAACCAAGCGTAACGAAGGTAGTTGACCAATAGCTTCGTGGAGCGGCTACCTAACACGAAATCACTCACCATTTCAAGGTAGTAACACCTGAGCTTGTAACTGCTGCTCGAGCTAAATTCTATAAGATAATTCTTATCTTATTGCAGATAATTCTTAGTGCCTAGTGTAATTTCTGCTCTTCCATTGGCAAATTTCGTGGGCACTAAACAATCAAATATCAAGATGTTGATCAACAGATTCTTACATACTGATGAAGTGCAATATGCTTCAAAAATGAGCAAAGCCATTTTAATTGAGAAAGTGAAAGAGGTGCTTGAAAAAGGTACGGATAGTCTGAGAGGAAAATTCACCAATGAAAATGAATTTCGCATTGCTGACAGTCAAGTTGTTATTGGTTGGGATATCCCAGGGCTAGAAAGGAAAGCAGCTTACCTGAAAGGACGAATAACAGATGGCGAAAAAGGGTCCTACGTCAATCTAAAAACGAATCCGAATTTGGCGTACCACTACTTTGCTCTTGTAGCAATATTTGCAGGATTGATTGTGTTCATATTGTCATTCTGCATTCAAGAAAACAGTATGCTTTACCTTATTGTTGGTGTGGTGTTTATCATTTGTGGACTCACTTATCTCGCGGTTGGCGTCACATTTAGAAATCG
>CAYGUR010000412.1:0-2422 GCA_964353035.1 uncultured Comamonadaceae bacterium
GTTCATGGCCAACGGACGAATGTCGTACTACTTGAATGAATCAGGTGTAGCCAAGAAACCGAATTACCAAAACCTCAAATTGGATTTAGCTTCAAATCATGTAAGCACATCGCACTTGAAAAAGATGCGCACTTATCAATGGCTCAAACGAGGCATGGTGGGAAGTGGTGCTGGATTACTTGCAACAAGCCTTTGGGCCATGCAAGGTGGATTTATTATGTCGCCAAAGCTGCTGATTGGAGCCTTGCTAACAGGAGGAAGCTTCTTTCTTGACAACCCGATCAATGATGAAAAGTGGTTGGCGGTGGAAGCGTATAATGATTGATTCAAGATTCAGGATGATTGATTCAGGATTTAGGATTCTTGAATGCGTTGATGGCATTGCGCGTGAATTCTGAGAGCACGAGCTCGCCGCTGATGGCTGCGCGTTCCTTCAGCAGTTCATCCCAATGTTCGGTGCCGGCCCAAAAGATTTTTTTGAGTTCAGCCATGGCTTGAGGATTGCTGCCGGCAAGTTTGTTAGCTAATTTGGCAACTCCTTCGTCTAGTTCTTCAACGGTATCGAAGAGTTCAGCATACAATCCTTTCTGAGCAGCCCATTCTGCTGTTTGCCATTCCGAAGCGTTGATGGCCAATTGACTCATGGCCGAAGTTCCAACTTTACGTTCAACGGCCGGACCAACAACGAAGGGCCCGATGCCAATGGCAAGTTCACTGAGTTTCACAGCAGCATGCTTCGTGGCTAAGCAATAGTCTACAGCTGAAGCCATTCCAACACCTCCGCCGACTGCTTTTCCTTGCACTCTTCCAATGATCAATTTCGGACATGTGCGTGCTGCGTTGATGACGTTGGCAAATCCTGAGAAAAATAGTTTCCCGGTTGCTTCATCATCAATGGCAATTAGTTCGTCGAAACTGGCACCGGCGCAAAATGCTCTGTCGCCTGAAGATTTCAGAACAATCACTTTCGATTCAGGAGATGTTCCCGCAGCAGAAATAGCCACCGCCAGTTCATTCAATAAATGTCCTGGCAACGAGTTGCTTTGCGGGTGGTAGAACTCAATGGTTGTAATGGATTGATCAATAGATGTTTTTACAAAACCTTCAGAAGTGCTCATAATGTAAAAGAAAAAGGGCCTTCAATTTGAAGGCCCGAATATGTTGTGTAAATAAATTAATCTCTTTCGCTAACTGGAATGTAGTTACGATTGGTTGCTCCGGTATAGATTTGACGTGGTCTACCGATTGGGTCACCATTTTCAATCATTTCTTTCCACTGAGCAATCCATCCTGGTAAACGTCCGATAGCGAACATCACAGTGAACATATCAGTTGGAATTCCCAAAGCTCTGTAGATGATTCCGCTGTAGAAATCTACGTTCGGGTAGAGTCCTCTTTCAACGAAGTACTCATCCTGCAAAGCGACTGCTTCAAGTTTCTTCGCAATGTCAATCAATGGATCGTCCATTCCCAATTTATCAAGCACGTCATCAGCAGCTTTCTTGATGATTTTCGCTCTTGGGTCGAAGTTTTTGTACACACGGTGTCCGAAGCCCATGAGTCTGAAGCTATCGGTTTTATCTTTTGCTCTGTCAATCCACTTTTGAAGATCTCCACCATCTTTTTGGATGGTTTCAAGCATTTCAATAACCGCTTGGTTTGCTCCACCATGAAGGGGTCCCCAAAGGGCTGCGATACCAGCAGAGATAGAAGAGTAAAGGTTTGCTTGCGAAGAACCTACGATTCTCACGGTTGAGGCAGAACAGTTTTGTTCGTGGTCAGCGTGAAGAATCAGAAGTTTGTTCAATGCGTCAGAAATAACAGGATCAACTTCGTAATTGCTAGATGGCAATCCGAACATCATGTACAAGAAGTTTTCAGTGTATGAAAGGTCATTCTTTGGGTACATGATTGGATGACCATTGTTGTTCTTGTATGCTTGAGCGGCCAAAGTTGGAAGCTTTGCAATCAAGCGGTGAATGGTCATTTCGATGTCTTTGAACGGGCGATTTGGATTCTGCGATTCTGGGTAGAATGTAGAAAGACTGCTGATCATTGACGAAAGGATTCCCATTGGATGGGCATCAGTAGGGAAGGCTTCAAAGAATCTGCGCATGTCTTCGTGCACGAGTGTGTGCATGGTGATGCTTTCTGTGAACCAGTCTAACTGTGTTTTGTTTGGTAACTCTCCATAAATAAGTAGGTACGCTACTTCAAGGAACGACGCTTTTTCGGCAAGCTGCTCAATCGGATATCCTCTGTACCGAAGTATACCTTTTTCACCATCTAGAAAAGTAATTGCACTTTTCGTTGCTCCAGTATTTTTAAAACCTGAATCTAGGGTGATGTAACCAGTCATTGCTCGAAGCTTTGAAATGTCAACAGCTTTTTCTCCTTCAGAGCCAGTGATTACAGGTAATTC
>CAYGUR010000413.1:0-2408 GCA_964353035.1 uncultured Comamonadaceae bacterium
CAATGTATTTCATGTAGCGTTCGTGAATTGAGCTAATGAAAACATTGGAAAGGCCAATGCTGCCGGCAGATCCGATAACAGGTACTCCAACAGAACCAACTAGAAACCGAATCGCACCTGTTTTTAAGAACATGTATAGATAAATCAACCCGAGAATTAGGGCGACGAAAAAGGTGAAGTAAAATTTCAAGCTTATTCTTGGTTTCAATCTTATTTCTGTTTGTTCCTGGTGGATGAGAACTATTCTTCCATTAAGTGCAGTTGGCCACAATTGAATTATCGATAAAAAATTAACCCCTAGACGCATGTAGAAATAGTTATGGCCGACAGTATATCCTACCAAATCATTTTCGTCTAATAAAGAACTCTCTCGATAGAGAACCTCCTTAATTTTCTGAGTAACTATATCTGGCGAAACTTCATAAGCATGGACAATCGTTTCAGGATAGAAGAATTTTTTGATATGATGGAGTGCGCGTTTGATGTTTGGACGTGTGTTATTGGTTGATTACCTAAGATTAATATCATGAGCTGAATTAGAAAGCACAATTTCCAAAATTGGTATCATTGACAGAATGACTAGAACAAGAGAGATCCATATCCCGAGTGTTCCGAAGCGTTGTTTTTTCCGAACAGCAATAAATCCTAGTGTTATCCCTACTATTCCTGCAAAGAAGCCTAGTAGTCTATTCAGTGTTTCAGTGATGTAAATGGAAGGTTCCATTTCACTGAAAATTTGTTGGGCCATCAAATCATTTTGAAACAATGATATCATTTTACCGGCGAATCGTATGAGAATGACAAGACCAATTGTACCGGTAAGAATTGATAGTGTGTTATATTTCATGTTGGAAATGAATAAGAGCTAGCGGTTTGATGTCACAGTGATCCTTCAGCAGGGTCGGCTCACCAGCCGACCAACACGTTTAAACATCTACCACCCAAAACTCAAGCAGTTTTTGAAAGAGCAGGCCAGGAGAGATGGACGAAATCGAGCGGGACTTGGAGTAAACAGAGGTGAATGAAGTATCGTATTCACGTAGCCCAAAAAGTTAAAAGGAAGATAATCAGACGATAGAAAATGTTCGCGATATTCACGGCAATTATCACTCCCAATCCTGCAGGGATAGCCCAGTGCCACTTGATGTCCAGGAATTTCTTGATGCTCAGAATGGCATAGAAGAGCGGTATAAAAAAGACGAATAGATAAAAGGAGATATCGGAAGCGATTGAACCACTCTGGCCAACCACAAAAGTGATGAACGTTTCGGCCCAATCAATCATAATCCAACTGGCTATGTACAAGGAGAAAAAGTGGAAGGCAAAAATCAGGCTGTCATAATAGAATCGTCTTTTCTTAAAAGCCATGAGGTGCACGAACGCTGCAATCATAGGGATATTGATGATCATGATAGACTTGGAAATGGTGTCGCTCATGTTTTGGTAGGTAATGCCATATGTTCGTTCATCTAGTCCTCCATTTTGCAGTTTGAGGTCTACCCATTCTTTAATCCACTTGCTATAGGGCTGCGCATAAATTTGGTCGAAAAGCGAAATGGAGTAGTCTGAAAGCGGTTTGACAAAGAAATAAATAAGGTTAAAGAACAAGAAGAGGGTGACAGGCGAGATGAATTTTTTACGTTTTCCTTCCAAAAATTCCACGGTCATGCGGCCAGGAAATTGGAAGAGGTACCGCATACTGAGAAAGAAACGATTGTCTAAAAAGAGGACTGTGCTAAAAAACGCGCTTAAAAGTCGAGCTATTGAGCGGTCTGAGTTATCTCGCACATGCTGACCACATTGGTGGCAGAAGTCCCCTTCTACTCGAGCACTGCAGTTGAGGCAATGCGTTTGACTTAATTCAGGGCCTTTCTCCATATCGATTCACACTAATATTCCAAGGTTGATTGTCCAAGTATTCATATTAAGCCTAATTCCTACCCTCTAAGTTTCGCATCTAAAAAAAGCCTCATTCATTCATGGGTTTAGAATGTGTTGGGCAGGAACACTCAATCCAAAGGGAAGATAAAATATTTCTTTATGTGATGTTATCCTGTGGTTCTTGAAGATCAAGACCACGTCTTCCTTGGCGCTGGGCAAAAATTTGCGAAAGTCCACAAGAACGTCAACCTCACCATCCTAGACAAGTGCGGACACATCTGCAACATTGAAAATCACTTGGGATTCAATGAGCGGGCGTTGGCATTTTTGAAAGGGTAGGGGTTTACGAGAATCGAAATCGAAATCGAGCTGGTGTACTTTTGGGGCGACGGCCAGCAGGGTCGGCTCAGTGCAGGGTCGGCTCACCAGCCGACCAATTCCATTGACCTTCTGCAGCTCAATGCTCAAAGTGTTTTAAGCTCTTTGTCAATGTATTTCATGTAGCGTTCGTGAATTGAGCTAATGAA
>CAYGUR010000414.1:0-2385 GCA_964353035.1 uncultured Comamonadaceae bacterium
GTATAAAGCACTACAGGAAATCAAGGAACAGCATCCGGGAGCACTCGTAGTTCCGTCGAAAATCCAAGCACCTAAGCGTTGATTGGACTTCATTTACCCCTCGTATGAAATAAGACTTCAAAGAATTTCAGCTTCGCGCTGTTGCATAAAAAAGGCCCAACATCTGTTGAGCCTTTTTTGATATCATTTAAACGAGTCTGAATTAATCAGATAGTTTTTGTTTCACTTCTACTTCTTCGAACGCTTCAATTTGATCGCCTTCTTTGATGTCGTTGAATCTATCCACGTTCAAACCGCATTCGTATCCTTTCGCCACTTCTTTGACATCATCTTTGAAACGCTTGAGTGAACCGAGTGTTCCTGTGTGAATTACAATTCCGTCACGAATCACGCGGATTTTATTGTTTCGCGCAATCTTACCGTCAAGCACAAAGCAACCTGCAATGGTACCCACTTTTGATATCTTGAAAGCTTCGCGAACCTCTGCTGTTCCCAGCACACGTTCTTCAATACGCGCTGAAAGCATGCCTTCCATGGCTTCCTTCATCTCTTCGATGGCCTTGTAGATCACCGAGTAAAGATTGATTTGAATTTCCTCAGTTTCGGCAAGCTTACGCGCTCCTGCAGACGGTCTCACTTGGAAACCAATTACAATTGCATCAGAAGCCGAGGCGAGCAAGACATCACTCTCAGAAATCTGTCCAACCGCCTTGTGAATAATGTTCACGGCAATTTTCTCAGTTGACTGCTTTTCGAGGGCATCACTCAATGCTTCAATCGATCCATCCACATCACCTTTGATGATCAAGTTCAATTCCTTGAATTCTCCAATGGCGATACGTCGTCCGATCTCTTCGAGTGTCATGTGACGTTGCGTACGAACACCTTGTTCACGTTGAAGTTGTTGTCTCTTCGCAGCAATGATTCGTGATTCCTTTTCATCTTCAAGGACATGGAACTTATCTCCTGCACTTGGCGCTCCGCTTAATCCGAGCATCGACACCGGCATAGACGGCCCTGCCTCTTCAATTCGTTGACCACGTTCATTGTACATTGCTTTCACACGTCCGCTGTACTGTCCAGCCAATATGGCGTCTCCCACTTTCAGTGTTCCACCTTCAACAAGTAGTGTACAAACGTACCCACGACCTTTGTCAAGCGAAGACTCAATCACAGCACCCATGGCGCGTTTGTTGGCATTTGCTTTCAGGTCTAGAAGTTCAGCTTCGAGCAATACTTTTTCAAGCAATGCATCTACGTTGGTTCCTTTTTTGGCCGAAATTTCTTGCGACTGGTATTTTCCACCCCAATCTTCAAGAAGGATGTTCATTTGAGAAAGCTCCTCACGAATTTTATCGGGATTTGCTGTTTCTCTATCCATCTTATTGAGGGCGAAAATCATTGGAATTCCAGCTGCTTGAGCGTGGTTGATGGCCTCTTTTGTTTGAGGCATTACCGCGTCATCTGCTGCAATCACAATAATCGCAAGGTCAGTTACCTGTGCTCCACGTGCACGCATGGCGGTAAACGCCTCGTGACCTGGAGTATCCAAGAAAGCGATCTTCTGACCGTTCTTAAGCTGCACTCCATAGGCACCAATATGCTGTGTAATTCCACCAGATTCTCCAGCAATTACATTTTCTTCACGAATGTAATCCAGTAGGGAAGTTTTACCGTGATCGACATGTCCCATTACAGTAACAATTGGAGCACGTGCTTCTAAATCTTCTGGGTTATCTTCTACTTCCTGAACGGCTTCCTCAATATCTGCAGTAATAAATTCTACAGTAAATCCAAATTCTTCAGCAACAATTGTTAGTGTTTCGGCATCTAGACGCTGGTTCATTGTTACCATCATCCCAAGCGACATACATGCTGAGATTACCTTGGTCACAGGAACATCCATCATGGTTGCTACCTCACTCACTGTTACAAATTCTGTAACCTTTAGAATTTTACTCTGCAGGTCTTGTTCTGCTAGCTCGTCCTCCGTTTTCTGACGGTGAATATCACGTTTCTCTCGACGGTATTTAGCTCCTTTTCCTTTGGAAGATTTACCCTGTAATTTCTCCAGAGTTTCACGTACTTGTTTTTGCACTTCTTCTTCGCTAGGCTCCTCTTTAGGAACATTTGAGCGTCCCTTAGACTGACCACCTCTTCCGCGATTATCTCTAAAGTTCCCTCCTCCTTGAGCAGGCCCTTTACTAATACGTCTTCTTTTACCTTTTTTATCGGCAGCAGAACCACCTTTTTTATCGTCTTTTTTAACGGCCGACTTTTTCTCTGGCTTCTTAAACTTTGAAAGGTCAATTTTCTTTCCAGTGAAATTTGGTCCGTCTAACTTTTTATATTGAGTTTTAACGGTGTCTGGATTACCAGGAACAC
>CAYGUR010000415.1:0-2380 GCA_964353035.1 uncultured Comamonadaceae bacterium
TTTCAGGCCCATGTAGCGCTGAGACCGAAGAACAAGTGCATGAAACCGCCCAAGCACTAAGCCAGACGGGGAAAGTGCAGTTGTTCAGAGCGGGCATTTGGAAACCCCGAACCCGTCCGAATTCTTTCGAAGGTGTGGGCGCAGTTGGATTGAAGTGGCTTGTGGATGCAGGAAAAGCAACGGGCCTTCCCACCACTACAGAGGTAGCCAATGCCCAACACGTAGAGCTTGCGCTTGAAGCAGGTGTAGATGTTTTGTGGATTGGTGCGCGCACGACGGTTAATCCGTTCTCTGTGCAAGAAATTGCCGATGCATTGAAAGGAACTGACATCCCTGTAATCGTCAAAAACCCCATCAATCCTGACCTTCAGTTGTGGATTGGCGCTATTGAGCGTTTGGTATTGAACGGATTGACTAAGGTAATGGCGATGCACCGTGGATTTTCAAGCAGCCTTCCTAGTCCGTACAGAAACCTTCCCATGTGGGAAATCCCTATTGCGCTCAAAGCGGAAATTCCAGGGCTACCCATAGTATGTGACCCCAGTCACATCTGTGGAAACCGGCAGCTGTTGGCTTCGGTTGCGCAAAAAGCGATGGACCTGGGCATGCATGGATTGATGCTAGAGTCCCATCCTACTCCTGACGCAGCGTGGAGCGATGCCAAGCAGCAGGTCACGCCTGAAAACTTCGCGAAGCTTATCAATGGCTTGCACCTTCGTTCCACAGAGGTCGCTACCAAAGAAGTGGCAGACCAGTTGCACACCCTTCGTTCTAAAATAGATGTGATTGATGAAGGACTGCTACAACTTTTGGCGCAGCGCTTCGACCTAATAGATCAAATTGGAGCGTATAAAAAGGAAAATGACCTAACAATCCTCCAACTGGAGCGCTGGAAGGAAATCCTCAGCTCTCGTTCAGATTTCGCCAAGTCGCTGAACATCCCTGAAGAATTCATTGAAAAGTACCTTGAGTTCATGCACAAAGAGTCCATCAAAGTGCAAAGTAAGATTATGAATGAGGGGAAGGAAGATGAGTTAATCTGGTAGGTCAGTGCTATATCTGACAGGGACGACCGCTTGCGTTCGTCCGGTTGGATGGGAAAATTCAAGATTCCTCAAACGTCAAATACACAACAGTAGCCACGCGCTTCGCTCGTGGGCAGCGGTCACCAACCCCACCTGTTTCAAAGAAAATGACTAATTCAGTATTTTTTTCGCCCAAATTGTAACCTTTCTAAAAACCTTCCGTAGATAAGAGTCGAGGCAGGGCAACGGTCTTTTCTCATACTTAAGCATTTAAGTAAAAAAATTTTAGGTTAAGCAAGAAGGGTCGCTGAGGAGTGACCCTTTACTTTTGCCTTAACTTTCCGATGAATGTCGTTCTGACTTGGACGGATCATATTTCACAAACATATTGATCCAGATAGCTCTTGCAACCCTTCCGATCAAAGGAAGTAAAACTACGAGCGTAACAACACCAGTGATGATAAAAGTAAGTGGATGGGTGAAAAAACCAAATTCAATTAATCCAATTGCATTGAAGGTCATGAGCGCCACAAGACAAGCAATCCAAAGAGCAACTGTCAATCCATACGAAACATACGCCGCACCGAAGTAAAATCCGGGTTCGCGCTTGAAATTCTCATTGCAAACTGGACAATTATCTGGCATGTCCATCAACGATTTAAATTTGTACGAGTTCTTTTCAATGAACAAGTCTCCATCATGACATTTCGGGCATTTAAACCGCAACATCGCATACAACTTTGTGTCTTTCCAAGCCATGCCGCAAAGGTACGCTGTCTCATTCAATTGTAGGTAGCACAATGGAACAATGCAATTGTATTTTTTTTCGTAGGGCTGTTAACGGACGTTAATCTTACATGGGGTTGTAACAAGTTGGATAGTTGGTCGTCTCCAAAGAAAGAATCGTAAATTGAATCAATCTTAGACCTATGAACAAAATTATTTTAAGCCTTTTGAGCGTGGTAGTATCGCTCGGGGCATTCGCACAAAATCCAATTGATCGGATTTATTCTGATTTCGCTTCCAATGATGATTTTACCAAAATCACCATCTCAGGGAAGATGTTTGAAATGGCAAACCACATTGAAGTAGAAAATGTGGAAGACCAAGAAATGGTAGACGCTTTCAGCATGATTGAAGGCGTGAGCATCGTGGCTACAGACAGCTTGGTGAATGCACTTGAAGTTTTCAAAAGCGCTGTTCAGCGTGCCAATGGAAGTTTCGAAAACTTGATGACCATTGATGATAAAAAAGGGAAAGCTGAAATTTTAATCAATGAGCGCAACGGTGTTGTAAGCGAAGTGTTGATTGTTGCAGGTGGCATGACGATCAGCCTTGGCACTATTAAGGAAAGG
>CAYGUR010000416.1:0-793 GCA_964353035.1 uncultured Comamonadaceae bacterium
GATATGGAAAGAGTAATAGGAGAAATCAGAAATGATGTTGAGAAGTTGCTTCGCGAAAGAAGCGATATGCGATCTCAACTGACTGAATTGACAGACCAGGTCAATTCACTGAAGAACTCCTTGGTGATGAAAGAGAATCACATTGCAGAACTGGAGGATTCCATTAAGACACTGAAAATCGCTAAATCGTTGAACGGCGGCGTTGAAAAAACCGACGCCAAGCTGAAGATCAATGAGTTGGTGAGAGAAATCGATAAGTGTATCGCACTTTTACACAAGTAAAAGCACTTCAATGAGCGAACTGTCCATCAAAGTAAAAATAGCCGGAAGGCAATTTCCCCTCACCATTAAACGAGAGGAAGAAGAAGCTGTGCGCCTAGCCGCCAAGCGTGTTGATGAACAATTTCGTTTCTTCCAAGATAATTATGCTGTTAAAGACCGGTCAGATTTACTGGCCATGACGGCATTGTCCATGGCCACTTTAGCCATGAAAGCTAAACCCGGAACTGAAGAAGAATCAAAATGGCAACCTGAACTGGAGGCCATTCGCGATACCCTTAAAGAAGCCCTCTCATAACTCGGTCTTCACCGAATATTGAGAAACTATGGAATTAACGCCCATCCTTATAGGTGCAGTAGCAGGAGTTGTTATTGGTACAGGATTGGCCTATTTGATTTTGACCAAAGTGCTTTCTAAAAAAGCAGATGGAATCATCAAAGAAGCTGAAGACAAAGGAGAAAACATCAAACAAGCTAAGCTTTTGCAAGCGAAAGAGAAGTTCCTCTCGCTGAA
>CAYGUR010000416.1:803-2352 GCA_964353035.1 uncultured Comamonadaceae bacterium
AAGAAGAGCACAGCAAAGAAATCAAAGACCGCAACCGAAAATTGCAGTCGGCAGAAGACCGCATTAAAAGCAAAGAGTCTCAACTGTCAAAACAAATTGAACAAAGCAAGCGCAAGGAAAAAGAAGTTGACAAGGTGAAAGAAAACCTTACGCAACAACTTGCTGTTGTAGAAAAGAAGCAGAGTGATCTAGACAAAGCGCACCAGCGCTCAGTAACGCTTCTTGAAGAACTCAGCGGAATTTCCAAAGACGAGGCAGCAGCTAAGCTCTTGGAGGAATTGAAAGCCGATGCGCGCACAATGGGTTCTGCTCAAGCACAAGAAATCATTGACGAAGCCAAGCTCAAAGCGAATCAAGAAGCGAAGAAAATCATTATTCAATCTATTCAACGCGTAGCCACCGAGCACGCCATTGAGAACTCTGTTTCGGTCTTCAACATTGAGAATGACGATGTGAAAGGACGCATCATTGGACGTGAAGGACGAAACATTCGTGCGATTGAAGCGGCAACAGGGGTTGAGATTATTGTTGATGATACGCCAGAAGCAATTATCCTTTCATGTTTCGACCCAGTTAGAAGAGAGATTGCACGTTTGTCTATGCACCAGTTGGTTACTGACGGACGAATTCACCCAGCACGTATTGAAGAGATCGTGAACAAGGTGCGCAAGAACATCAACGAAGAGATTATGGAAGTGGGGAAACGCACTGCCATTGACTTGGGGATTCACAACCTGAATTCAGAGTTGATTCGAATGATTGGACGAATGAAATACCGTTCATCTTACGGACAGAATTTGCTGCAACACTCACGTGAAGTGGCGAACCTTTCAGCGGTGATGGCTGCTGAACTTGGATTGAATTCAAAAGCAGCGAAACGCGCAGGATTGCTGCACGATATTGGGAAAGTCTTTGACGAAGAGTCAGAGCTTCCACACGCAGTGTTGGGAATGAAGTTGGCAGAAAAGTATGGTGAGAAGCCAGACGTTTGCAACGCCATTGGTGCTCACCACGATGAGGTGGAGATGACCACTATGATTTCTCCAATCATTCAGGTATGTGATGCCATTTCAGGTGCAAGACCAGGCGCTCGTCGCGAAGTGGTTGAAAGCTACATCCAACGTTTGAAAGATTTAGAAAACCTCGCTCTGGAGTATCCAGGTGTGACGAAATCATTCGCCATCCAAGCCGGACGAGAGTTAAGAGTTATTGTTGAGAGTGACCAAGTGACAGATGATCAAGCAGATTCATTGTCGTTCGACATCTCGCAACGCATCATGACAGAGATGACCTATCCGGGTCAGATCAAGGTTACGGTGATTAGGGAAAAGCGTGCTGTAAACTACGCACGCTAATTGTTTACTTGTTCTTATTTCGGAAAAGGTCAGGCTGCGAGGTCTGGCCTTTTTTGTTGGAGGATTGCCGATTCCCACGAGCGAAGCTCGTGGCTACAGGTCGTACCATCAAACGGTATCGTTGGCCAATGATTTGTGATTCATGATTTGTGATTCTCCATTTCGATTTCGAACCTTTGACGGACGCTTAGCAG
>CAYGUR010000417.1:0-2350 GCA_964353035.1 uncultured Comamonadaceae bacterium
CCCAACGACACATGAAACAACGTGTAGTGATCACAGGAATGGGTGTTGTAGCGCCCAACGCAGTGGGATTGTCAGCCTTTTCGGAAGCCATCCGCTCAGGACGATCAGGCATTCAGCACTATCCTTCGTTGGAAGAACTCGCTTTTTCATGCTGCATTGGTGGCATTCCCGCCATTTCCGAAGAGCTGAAACAAAAATACTTTACGCCGCTTCAATTGCGCGGATTCAATAGTTCAGGCATCCTTTACGGCTGCATTGCAGGCATGGATGCGTGGAAAGACGCGGGATTGGAAGTAGACCCAGAAAGTACTTTGGATTACGACAGTGGAACGGTCTTCGGAACGGGCACATCTGGGGTCGAAAAGTTTAGAGAAGCCATCTACAAGCTTGACAACAAAGAAGTCAGGCGGTTGGGAAGCACCGTTGTTGCCCAGACGATGGCCAGCGGCATCAGCGCTTTTATTGGTGGTATGTTAGGCTTGGGAAATCAGGTGACTACCAACTCTTCGGCCTGCACCACAGGAACCGAAGCCATTGTCATGGGCTTTGATCGCATTCAATCAGGCAAAGCCAAGCGCATGCTGGTAGGCAGCTGCAGCGATGACGGTCCGTACCTTTGGGGTGGATTTGATGCCATGCGCGTCATGACCTTCAAACACAATGACACCCCTGAACAAGGCTCCAGGCCGATGAGTGCTTCGGCCAGTGGCTTCGTACCAGGAAGTGGAGCCGGCGCCCTTGTACTTGAATCATTGGAAAGCGCTTTGGAACGAAATGCGACTATCTACGCTGAGGTGCTGGGAGGTGCGGTAAACTCAGGCGGACAGCGGAACGAAGGAACCATGACCGCTCCGAATCCTGAAGCCGTGCAACGTTGCATTCAGGAAGCCATGTTCGATTCAGGCGTTTCCGCCGAAGAAATTGACGTCATCAACGGACACCTCACTGCCACATCGAAAGACAGCTTGGAAATTGAAAACTGGAGCAAGGCTTTGGGTCGAAAAGGAACGGATTTTCCCTTCATCAACTCATTGAAATCGATGGTGGGGCACTGTTTGGCAGCAGCCGGAAGTATCGAATGTGTGGCTACCGTGCTGCAAATCAAGGAACAGTTCCTATTTCCGAACATCAATTGTGAAGATGTCCATCCTGAAATCCTTGAGTTAATTGACGAAGAACGGATTCCGCGCACCGTTCAGGAAATACCCATTGAAGTAGCCATTAAAGCCAGCTTTGGTTTTGGTGACGTGAATGGATGTGTTTTGTTTAAGCGTTATAAACCCTAACTTTCCAAGAAAAATTACATGAATCAAAACGAGCTCATTTCGAAACTTAAAACCATTGTTAGTCCGTACGTTCAGGATCAAGAAGCCTTCGAGAACTTAACAGAAGAAACGGATTTCATCAACGACCTCAAAATCAACTCAGCCTACTTGGTGGATGTGATTTTGGACGTTGAAGATGCATTTGACATTCGAATTGAGAATGAGGAAATGGACAACATGCTTTCAGTAAAAGCGGCGATGGAACTCATCAGTTCGAAGCTGGCCGAAAAATGATTGGGAATGATGTGGTTGCTTTAGCCAAGAGTTCGACCCGTTGGCAAGAAAAACGATTTCAAGCAAAAGTGTATTCCGCAGAAGAGCAAGATCTCATAACAAGGTCAACCAATCCGCATGAAACGGCTTGGTTGCTTTGGAGCATGAAGGAGGCGGCCTATAAAATCTTCGTGCAACAAAAAGGCAAACGAAGCTTCCATCCTACCCAACTGAAATGTTGTTTGAAATCAACCACAACAGGCACAGTCACCTTCGACCAACACTCTTTTTTCACCACTTCCACACTTGCTGAAGGATACATTCATACGATTGCGCGGTTGAACATTGCGGTTGACTATCAAAGTGAAGTCGTTGAAATCGAAGATGGTACCTACGAAGGACAACGTCAATTCCTTCGACGACATTTCATCAAAACGATTGCTGAAAAAACAGGCTTCGATCTTCCAACCTTGTCTCTCCAAAAGAATGCAGTTGGTGTGCCATTTGTGTTGCACAACCAGCATAGGTTGTCCATCCATTTTTCGTTCACCCACTGCGGAAATTATGGTGGATATGCATACCTTGATTGAAATCTAAAGCACGTCTGCTTGATGCGGTACAACCCTGTTCGCATCTTTGCCAATACCAAGAATTAAAAAGTTTTCTAACATGAATGAAATCATCTGTCCTCACTGCAACAAAGCTTTTAAAATTGACGAAGCGGGCTACGCTGATATTTTAAAACAAGTTCCTGATCATCAGTTTCAGGAAGAACTTGAGCAACGACTGACTGCAGCTGAAAAAGAAAAGGT
>CAYGUR010000418.1:0-2346 GCA_964353035.1 uncultured Comamonadaceae bacterium
CCTTGATCAGTCGCACAAAGACTTCCGTCTTTCCAGACCCCGTTACCCCGTGCAGGAGCACCACATCTTTCGTTTCGAAATGAGTTTTAATCTCCTCAATTGCAGTTGATTGCGCAGGCGAAAGTTGTTTTTCCTCTGTTCGCTCTCCTATATAGGCATCAATGCGATCTACATAGCGCGTTTCAATTCGGAAGATCTCCTTTTCAACCAGTTTATTGGTAACTGAAGCGTCAACACTTGCCAGTTTCTGGAGCTTAACCTTCTGAACACCTTGGGAATAGTCACTGTCTTCGCGGAGGTAGGTCATCAGCAGTTCACTCTGCTTTGGCGCCCTTCGTTCCAATTCATCAAATGTTTGTTGCAGGGCATCTTCCGCCTTCAGGCGATCATGCAGAAAGACGAGTTCTTCCGTTTTGGGCCTGTAGCGTTCCTTCAATTCTTCTTCAGTAGTAACGAACCCCTTTTCAATCAATTTCTTAATGATGGGTTGTACCGTTTTGATCCCCAGAATTTCAGCAACATCCTTGATTTCCAGCGTCTTTTGGATTTCCAGGGCTTCCAAAACCAGAAATTCTTTATCGGTCAGTGCAGATGCATCGAGCTCTTCGTGGTAGTCATTCAAGACCAGTTTTGTTTCACTAGCCAGCTTCAAACTTGCGGGAAGTGCCATCCCAACCACTTCGCCTAAGGTGCACATATAGTAGTTCGCCATCCATTCCCAAAAGCGCATTTGCTTGTGAGTAACAATAGGTAAATCATCAAGCAACGAATCGATGTACTTGGCTTCATAGTTTTTGGGCGGGTCATTGTGCACTTTGTGTACAATGGCGGTGTACAACTTGGATTTCCCCAGTTGAACAATCACTCTTTGTCCGAAAGCCACCTCACCCTCCACCTCACGTGGGACGCGGTAAGTAAGGAGATTCGGAATGGCAATTGGAATGACTACGTCTACAAAAACAGCTAAGTCTGACATTGCAACAAAATTAGAAATTCTACGCTCGAAGCCATTCGAAAGGGAGGAAACATTCTGTTAATACTAGCTTAAACCATCAATAACTATTAGCTAACAGCGAAGTAGCGATTGAGTTGCAGTTTTGCACCGTCAAATTATTCATACAACAAAATATACAATGAAAACACTTCTACGCACTTTTGCACTTTTCATCGCGATTCTTTCCATCAGCAACCTCCAAGCGGCTGATATTGTAATCACAGATGACGGTTCTGGAACAGGAACAACAACATGGACAGCTGACAACACGTACATCCTAGACGGATTCGTATTTGTAAACAGCGGACAAGCATTGACCATTGAAGCAGGTACCGTTATTAAAGGTATGTCAGGAACTGGAGCAGACGCTTCAGCACTCATTGTTGCTCGAGGTGGACAAATCTTCGCGAACGGAACTGATACTGCTCCAATCATCTTCACATTCGAAAACGATCCTTTGGATGGTTCTACACCTTGGGACACTCGCGGTCAGTGGGGAGGAGTAATCGTTCTAGGAGACGCTATTCTTAACTCTACACCAGGTGAGTCTCAAATTGAGGGTATTCCTGATACTGAGCCACGTGGACTTTACGGAGGTGAGAACGACAATGACAACTCAGGGTCAATCACTTACATTTCTATTCGTCACGGTGGAACAGATATTGGTGCTGGTAACGAAATCAACGGATTGACACTTGGTGGTGTAGGATCTGAAACAGTTATTGAGCACGTTGAAATCGTTTCAAACGCAGATGACGGAATTGAGTTCTTTGGTGGAACTGCTTCAGTAAAATGGGCTGTTACTGCATTCTGTGGTGATGATTCTTTTGATTATGACGAAGGATGGAGAGGTCGTGGACAATTCTGGTTCACTGCACAAGATTCAGTAAATGGCGAAGGAGACCGTGGTGGTGAGCACGACGGAGGAACGAATCCAGAAGATGGTGAGCCGTACGCACACCCAGTGATTTACAACGTAACATACGTAGGTCTTGGAATTGACGCTGGAAAACGTGCTTTGACTTTCCGTGACAACGCTGCTGGTGAGTACCACAATGGAGTATTCGTAAACTGGGGAAGAGGAATCGACGTAGAGAACTTGGCTTCAGGAGAAGATAGCTTCGCACGTTTGGAAGCAGGTGAACTTGCTTTCGCTGGAAACTGCTTCTACAATACTGCATCTGCTGGTGTAGGCGCTACTGCATCAGATCTTTTCAAAATCTCTATGGGTTCAGGATGGGCTTCAGACGCTGATTCAACAGCTGCTTTGACTGCTTCTACTGCAACACTTGTAGCTACATTCGCTGCCAATGGAAACGACGTAGGCAACCCAATGATTGAAACATTGATTG
>CAYGUR010000419.1:0-2315 GCA_964353035.1 uncultured Comamonadaceae bacterium
CATTTAAGCCCGTCCCACAGCCGACCTCGCGGATGCGAATGGTTCTCTGCGTTTGAAACACCTTCATCAATCCACTCTCAATAAACACATGTGCTGATTCTTGAACAGCACCATGCCTCGAATGGTAGGTTTCTTCCACCCCACTTAACTCCAACGTGTAGGAGCCGTCTCCCGTTTCAATCACCTTTCTTTCCATCAGTTTCACATGGTTTCATACACGCCCAATCCAAACAGGGCATAGTCATATTTAACAGGGTCTTCGGGGTCCAATTTGGACAAGTTTGAGGTGACTTCAGCTACCGCTTTCCAGTCGTTCTGGGTGCGCTCTAACAATCCGAGCTGACGCGCAACATTCCCCGTGTGGGTATCCAAAGGAAGGTACAACTTCGAAGGTGAGATTCCTTTCCACAGTCCTAAATCAACCCCATTGTTGTCTTGCCTCACCATCCATCTCAAATACATATTGATGCGTTTGGCCGAAGATCCCTTTTGTGGATTCGCCACATGTTTTTGAGTTCGTGGTAAGTGTTCCAGTTCGAAAAAAACAGTTCTAAACTGATGTATTGCTCCACTGGCATCTGCCTCTGAATTGAATGCCGAAGTGAACACCTTCTCCAATCCACCATGAAGGGTATACATATTTTTCAAGGCTGCAATGAAGTACAACAGGTCTGAATCATTAAAGGTTCGGTGAACAAATCCTTCAAGTCTTTTCAAGTCGTCAGATTGTGCATTCAACACAAAATCAAAAGGAGCTCCATCCATACGCTCAAGAATGGAATGCGCATTTTTGATGATGGTTGGACGTTGTCCCCAGGCAATAGTAGCGGCTAAAAACCCAGCTATTTCTTTGTCTTCCTTTAAGTTAAGCGCATGCGGAATTTGAACAGGATCTTCTTTCAAGAAGGCAGGTTGATTGTAATGATCTGCTTTGGCATCCAGAAATTCTTTAAGTTTTTTCTGGGATGAAAACTGAGTTGTTGTTAAAAGACGTTTCACTTCCTGTTGTTTCTGTTTGCTACGTGCAAAAATGCGCTAACTTTGGCGCTTAATGAAATTCGCACATCCGGAAATACTTTGGGCACTACTGGCATTGGCAATTCCGATCCTTGTCCACCTTTTTAATTTTCGGAAATTCAAAAAGGTTTCTTTCTCTAATGTAGCCTTCCTTCGTGAAGTACAGCAAGAGACCAAGTCGAAATCAAAGCTCAAACACTTACTGATTCTCGCTTCGAGATTGCTCGCAATTTTATTCATTGTTTTAGCTTTTGCCCAGCCGTACATTCCCGTAGAAAATCAATCTGTAGCAGGTGCTTCGCGAAATGTATCCGTTTACATTGACAATTCCTTCTCTATGGATGCGATGAATGGCGAAGGACGGTTGTTAGAACTTGCGAAAGCGAAAGCAGCTGAGGTGGTTTCTGCCTACCAAGCAACAGATAAGTTTCAGCTATTAACCAATGATTTCGAAGGGAGACACCAGCGTTTCCACAGCCAAGATGATGTGCTGGAAATGATTCAAGAAGTGAACGTTTCGCCCTTTACCAAAAATGTGGGCGAAGTGGTTGAACGTCAACAAGACCTCTTGCTATCAAGTGATGAAGGAGAGATGAGCGCCTATTTGTTTTCTGACCTTCAGCGCAGCACGTCCATTTTGAACGGATTCGTTCCTGACAGTGCCCTGAGCGTGCGTTTTTTACCTGAGTTCGCTTCGCGATCTGCGAACATCTACATTGACAGCATCTGGTTTGAAACACCTGTTCGACTACTCAACCAGCCAGAACGTCTCAACGTGCGCATCAAACACAATGCAGAAGACGCATTGGAAAATGTGCCCATGACCTTACTCATTAACGGACAACAAAAGGCCATTGGTAGTTTCAATCTAGTTCCTGGTTTGGCTACAGACACTGCTCTGTTCTTCACTTCAACCGCACCCGGACTGAAAGAATGTGTTGTGAAAATTGAAGACCACCCCGTAGTCTATGATGATGACTACTTTTTCGGATTTAACGTCGCCAGTCAAATCTCTGTTTTGCATGTAAAAGGAAATTCAAGTAGTACGGCTTTCAAATCTATCTTTGGAAATGACCCGTATTACGCGTTGACAGAGACCAGTGTTCAAAACATCGACTATAGCAGCATCAATTCATATGACCTTGTCATTTTAGACCAGGCACAGAATTTCTCCAGCGGATTGATTCAGGAGGTCAGTCAATTTGCTCAAGACGGCGGCACAGTTTTGTTGTTCCCTAATGAAACAGCAGACAAAGATTCTTACAACGAATTACTTCTGGCGTTGAACGCGCCTATGA
>CAYGUR010000420.1:0-2303 GCA_964353035.1 uncultured Comamonadaceae bacterium
TTGTCGGGGTGAAGATCAACCTCAGAAAACTTATCTATTAGCTGGTACAGTCGGTTGTTCTTCTGAAGCTTCTCAACGGGCTTGTCCATTTGAAAGTTTTCGATGATTTCGAATACATTCTGAGAAAACCCATTTAAGTAATTAGGGAAGTTTACTTTTAAGCCATTGGGGTCACTCTTCAAGCGCTGAAGGTCGTAATTGGAAGTATTAAAAAACTTTAATCCTGATTGCTTGTGAATGATGGGAGACGGGTCATCTATTTCGGCTTTTAGCTCGTTGTAAAGCTTGACGATCTCATCTTTCTTCGGCTCAATCACACAATCCAGTCTCCGCAATACTACAAAAGGGAGGATGACATCACCGTATTCATGCGGTTTGAATAGTCCTCGAAGGACATCGTCTGCTACTCCCCAAATGAACGAGGATATTTCTTGGTGTGTGGACATATCTTATTTTATACTGTACGCCTGCAAAATAATTCTTTATTGATTCTTTAGCTAAAAGAAAACAACTAATATTAAAGGTCTGAACAAAAGGTAGTAGCAATGCTGCCTAAACCCTCTGCTATGGAAATTGATGTATTTGATTTTTTAGAAAAACTTGAAAAGAAGCTCTTGGCAAAAGATAAAGTTGAAATGTCCTTTATAAGAGGCTGGGCAGGTCAATTCGATAATGACGCTGGAGTTTATGCGGTATTTGACAATGACGAACTTATATACGTTGGCGAGACGGGCAATTTGCAAGGACGAATGAAGGACATAAGAAGAACCTTGAACCATTCGTTCAGGCGATCATTGGGCGAAAAGCTGTATTCGGGTCACGAAGAATATCAGAAAGCCACATCAAGTAAAAAACATGTTGACGAAATTGAGTTCATGCTCAACGAATATTGCGTGGCAAACATCAAAGTGGCAACCTTGGTTGTTCATCTGGGCAGAAAGGAGCTGGAGGAGATGATGACTGAGAAGTATGATGGACTGCTAAATGCACGGTTGAAGAGGAAGTGATGATTCCGTCAAAAAAAGATGATGATCAAAACTATAACTGGCACTAACCATTTGGCTATTTGAATGTTTCTCTCTTTTAACTGTGCCTTTTCCTCGTTATAAGTTTGAATTCTTTCTTGCTGCTTTTCTTCCAGATATTTGTCTTTCCAAACCCTTAGTCTGTGATAATCATCAAGGATTTTTTCTCTTTCAGAATTTCTTGCCTTTTGAAATAATTTTGGACTTCACTTAGTTCTGGCAATAAAGTGACTCCGCAATGCTTGATGAGATTGTAATTAAAAGCTTAAACCGCAGGGATGTCTAACATATCGTCTTGAAAGTGACTAACACCAAATAATTCGGTGTGTCTTGTCATACCTCCGACCAGTTTCAAGCAATTCGGGAATTTTTAATTGTATCTGCTCTTTTGCATTGATGACTTCAAACCTGCCTTTTTCTTCATGAACTAAAAAGACATTATGATAAGTGCAGTGGTGGTAAATGCGTTCATATTCTCCATTAGTATAAACGGGTTTCTTGAATCCACCCTTCTTCCAC
Organism: uncultured Comamonadaceae bacterium; assembly: GCA_964353035.1. GTDB lineage: Bacteria > Bacteroidota > Bacteroidia > Flavobacteriales_D > Sanyastnellaceae > JAQWQB01. The sequence continues at coordinate 1,545 of CAYGUR010000420.1, forward strand.
CGAAATATTAAGCCGTCTCGAAATGCTCGAATAATTGGAGAACTATCAGTATATAAAAGGATATTGGCTTTTTCCTTCACAACGTCTAAAGCGTCAGCAATTGCCACGATTCTATTTATCAATAACAGATAATTTTGCTTTTGTTCATTCAGTTTAATTAATGTCTTTTTCTCCATTGCGGATAAATCAATAAAGTGATCTCTGCACACATTTTGATCAGAAAGAAACAACTCCTCTCCTCGCTTGGACAAAAAATTCTTTTTCACTACTTTGTAGTTTATCCCCCCTAATTGGTCTTCTGGGAACATGAAGGCTTTGGATTTAATTATATACTGAGGTAGGTTTTTATCTTTCCCAAAGGCTATTGTATTCCTTGAATCAGGATTTCGAAGAATTTCCTGCAGACTGAATTGGTGCTTTTTCATAATTAACCGCTTGACTCGATTTTTTAAACGCAGTTAACGCATCATTCGTTGCATCAATTGAAGATTTTTATCTTGACCTAAAACAAGCCAGTAGTTAATGTAATACCCACAGTTATGTGAACATTCCGCCAAAACAAGAGATATTCAGCTCTTCAATTTCCCTCCCCACCCATATCTCAACAACATCGCCTTCTCCAAATTCCCCAACTGGTCATATGCACGAAACACATCATTTCCATAATTCTGTTTGTGTCCAACGGCTTGTTGTATGAGATGAGGCGGGATCCCTCTTCTTAGGCATTCCGTAATGAAAGATTTGCGTAAACTGTGGTTA
>CAYGUR010000421.1:0-2278 GCA_964353035.1 uncultured Comamonadaceae bacterium
CATCGAAAGAGTTCTTTTTTAGACGAAAATGACTTGAAGGGAGCTTATAGCAATCAGAACAATTTTCACCTTCTCCTACTAGGATTTGGATCATTAGCACTAATGCGGTTACGGCCAACTGGTCTTAATGGACAAATTGTTTACGTAAACCAGGACCAAACTGAAATCCAATTGAAGCCACGAATAAGCTTTCTACTTTACTTTGCCTTTTTCGCAACCCTAATTCTTGGATTGATCTATCTTTTCATGTTCATAAAAACAGGAGCGATTCGATTTCTGGCTGGCTTTGTCGGACTTCCTTTTATTGGTTCGGTTGGCTGCATAGGCCTTTCCAATGTTTTCATTAGCTCAATTCACGAACGCTACATGAAATACATTGACAAAGAGCTTAAAATAAGCTTTCGTTCACGATTGTAAAGATCCTGCGATGAATAGCCCCATTTGAAAGTCGGCAAGTTAGCCGATATTGTTAGCCATATTTACACTAATCCCCACCTAAATCCACCCTTGAACAATGGATAAACTGAAAGCCTTCTTACAATCATTGACTTCCATTACCGACAAAGAATTTGAAGTGAGCAGTACTAACTTCTCTTTCGTTCATTTGAAAAAAGGAGATTCATTTCTTCAAGTAGGGAACGTATGTGGTCAAATGTCTTTTGTAAATCGAGGGAGTTTAAGAACCTTCTATTTCAATAAAAATGCTGAAGAAATAACACATTGTTTTCGCACCGAAAACACATTTGTAAGCTCCTATAGAAGCTTCATACTCCAAGAGCCTTCCTTCCTTTCTATCATAGCATTGGAAGACACTGAACTCATTGTAATTGAGTATGATAAATTGCAACAACTTTACAGCACAAGTATGACTTGGCAAAATATAGGTAGACTTTTAGCAGAAAGCGCATATATCACCATGGAAGAATACGCCTCCATTTTAAACACCGAATCTGCAAAAGAAAAGTACTTGAGATTACTCAATGAACAGGGTGAAATTCTCCTCAAGGCGAATGTTGAACACATTGCATCCTATTTAGGAGTTACACGAAGAACATTATCTAGAATTAGAAAAGAAATCTCTCAAAAAAGCATTTGAGGACATATGTCCTATTGGTCAGACAATAAAAGACCTACTTTGGACATTGAAGGAACTGTATGAGTAATATACAGATGCAACAAACGCTGCGCATGAAGAACAACATTGTTTTTACATCAGTACTAATGGTGCTTATGATGATTTCTTGTAGAAAAGATGAATTCAATGGAATTGTGGAAATACCTGAATTCAACTTTCCCCAAACCGTTGTATTTGAAGATAGTCTTTCTGCGTACAATGTCTTTCAAGGGTTAGCCTCAGATTTAGTTCCAGCATCTGATTTTGAACTATTGGAATTAAGCTCTTCTTTATTCACAGATTATGCACACAAACAAAGACTTGTTAAACTGCCGCCAGGAACACAAATGTCACGGTTGGATGACAACTCTTTGAGCTATCCAAATGGAACCATTTTAACAAAGACCTTCTTCTATTACACAGATGAAAGGGATTTCAGCTTAGGTAAAACCATTATTGAAACGAGATTAATCATAAAGGAAAGCGACATTTGGAACGCTGCCACATACCGTTGGAATGAGGCTCAAACTGCTGCAACGTTAGAATTAAATGGATTTAACACCCAGGTGACTTGGATTAATTCGACAGGAAGTAACCTTTCAACACTTTATAAAATACCAACTGAAAATGAGTGTAAGACTTGCCATCAGTCAAACTCTTCTATGACTCCGTTAGGTCCAACAATCTTGAACTTGAATAGAACTGTTGAAAGAAATGGAGAAACGGTAAATCAGCTAAGTCATTTGCAGGAAATTGGAATTCTCACTTATTTCTCTGCAGAGCAAGCACCTCGCATGGTAGATTTTAACGACCTAGGCTCACCCATAGAAGAAAGAGGGAGGGCCTACCTAGCAATGAATTGTGCTCACTGTCATAATCCTACTGCATGGAATGTTCCGGCAGACAGAGACTTTGACTTTAGATTTGCAACTTCACTTGAAGGGTCTGGTGTAGAACCAGGTAGATTTAAAATAATTGAAAACATGGCCAATCAAAAGATGCCTTTTATAGGAACTACCCTGTTGGACGAAGAAGGACTCGCATTAATATTGGAATACATACAAAGTCTCGAATAAGGGAGATTCAATGGGGTGGCAAATTAGCCTTCTCTACCCTTTCAAAAATGCCAACGCCCGCTCATTGAATCCCAAGTGATTTTCAATG
>CAYGUR010000422.1:0-2275 GCA_964353035.1 uncultured Comamonadaceae bacterium
TCTTCGTTCCGAAAACAATCAAAGAAAATACAGGATTCACATTCTTGCACGTTTCTTCGCTTCTTGACCAACATAAAAATGTTTCTGGACTGCTGCGCGCATTCCAAAAAGTAGCTCAAAAAAATCCGAAGGTCAAATTACAAGTTGTTGGTGATGGCGACATCAATCCGCACAAGAAATTCGCCCAAAACCTAGGAATTCCCGAACACCAGATCGAATTTAAAGGCGAACAACCCTTGGAAACCATTGCTGAACTGATGCGAAAAGCAAACGGATTTGTGCTCTTCAGTAATTACGAGAACTTACCTTGCGTCATCGGTGAATCCTTCGCCAGCGGCACACCTGTCATCTCTACTGATGTTGGCGGAATCAGTGAACACATGCCTACCTTCGGTGGTAAACTCGTTCAAAAAGGAAACGAAAAGGAGCTGATTGACGCAATGGAACAAATGCTGGAAACCTCCTATTCGTCCCAAGAGCTGCGCAGCTATGCAGAAACGAACTTCAGCGTAAAGGCAATAGCAAACGCTTATAGTAAGTTGTATTCTATAGCACTCAAAACAACTGCTGAATGATTGGAAAGGTTATTTCCAGTATGGGATCAAGATTACTGGTCATGATGCTCACCTTGGTGGTCGTAATCATTAACAGTAAAATTCTGGGCGATGTAGGCCAAGGTACCGCAGCTCTCATCCAGCTGGGTATTCTACTTATTGTTTCTGTGACGAATTTTATCGGAGGCGGAGCTGTGGTTTACCTCACATCTAGACTAGCACCAAGATCACTTGTATTGCCTTCATATCTCTGGTCAACAGTTGTTGCCGGACTGTTTTTTCTCTTATTCTCTACATTTGAAATTGTTCCTCAGGAGTTCATTTGGCAAATCTGTTGCCTCGGACTTATCCAAGCTCTTTTCACCTTTCACATGCAGGTAGCCATGGGCAAAGAGCACATTCACAGTTACAACATCATTGTTACCATACAAGCATTTATACTGGCCGGAACATTGGTGGTTTACATGCTCATCTGGAAAGAACATCAAATTGAATCGTACATCAAAGCCTTGTTCGCCTCGTTCTTCAGCACCTATTTAATTGCACTCGGACTCAGCTTGAAATTCTTTAAACCTAAAGGAACAGAGACGTTTGGAAAGGTATTCAAGGAAATGTGGAACTACGGCAAGTTCGCCCAAGCAGGAAACATTCTGCAGCTCTTAAATTACCGTTCGAACCTCTTCCTTCTTGAAAAGTTAGCGCTCAACGGAAGAGGCGCTGCTGGCGTATTCTCCATTGGTCTGTATGCCGGGGAAGCTGTCTGGAATGTGGGGAAAAGTCTCGCTGTGGTGCAATATGCAAGGATTTCGAATTCAAACGACCGTGCCTACAACCAACGCTTAAGCTTGACCTTCCTGTACATCAGCGCTGCTGCTTCGTTGGTGCTTGTTTTAATCATGATTGCTTTTCCTGACACCTTTTACCAATGGGTCTTTGGCGAAGAAATGGCTGGACTTCATTCGGTGCTAGTATGGTTCGCCCCGGGAATTATGGCCAATGCCTTGTCTATGATCTTTTCACATCACTTTTCTGGTTTAGGACAGCATTTCCGCAACACCATTTCTTCTGGAATAGGACTGGTTGTCTTACTAGTTTGCGGATTCATTCTCATTCCTCTTTTTCAAGTAGAAGGAGCAGCTATGGCGGCCAGTGCAGCATACATCGCACAGCTAGTGGCGCTTGGAGGCATGTTTATGAAAGAAGAAGATGTGGGCATTGGCGGATTGATTCCGAAACGCAGTTGGTTCATTGAGGCTTTGGGTTACCTCAAAGAGCGATCAAAGAAGGGAGAATAAATCTTCTACACCAATGTAACGTTCTACCGTAAACCCTTCACCGAACTTTGCGCCAATAGGCCTTCCAAACTGCATTGCACGCGACTCTAAAAAAGAAAAGAAGTCTTCTCCGCTGATAGGCGTTGTTGGTTCGGTTGAATTTGGGTCGAAGAACTGAGAGCTAAAAGCCTTGATAGCGTCCATCTTCTTTTGGAAGAATGGAGTAACGTCAACCACAAAATCTGGCTCAATAAAATAATCTTGAATGTAGTGGTAGACGGACTTCGGTCTCCAATGAGTTTGCGGTTGACCGTCTAGTTCAGACTCAATTTTTCTGAGACCCGCCAAGAAACAAGCTTCGGATGCCAATTTTGAACCTTTCCCATGATCTGGATGTCGGTCTGAAATAGAATTCGCCAGCACAATTTCAGGCTGGTACTTTCGCAC
>CAYGUR010000423.1:0-2269 GCA_964353035.1 uncultured Comamonadaceae bacterium
GAGGTAGTAGCCGAAGGTGTTTTGTAACTTACGCCTGCATTTAAAAGGAAATTATGAGTCAAGAAGTAAGAAACCTAGAGCCGAAAGCACTTTGGAATCATTTCGCCGATTTGAACGCCGTACCTCGTCCGTCTAAAAAGGAAGAACGCGTCATTCAATTCATGATTGATTTTGGAAAATCGCTTGGACTCAAAGTAGAAACCGATAAAGTTGGAAACGTTCTGATTAGAAAACCAGCAACTCCTGGAATGGAAGACAGAACGCATCTTGTAATGCAAAGTCACCTAGACATGGTGCATCAAAAGAACAATGCTACCAACTTTGATTTCGACACAGAAGGTATAAAAATGCTGGTCGAAGGTGATTGGGTGAAGGCAGATGGAACAACGTTGGGAGCCGACAACGGCATTGGCGTCGCTTCAATCATGACCTTGCTATCTTCCACAGACATCCCCCATCCTGCCATTGACGCCTTGTTCACCATAGATGAAGAAACTGGGATGACAGGAGCTCTTGGACTTGAAGGTGGTTGGTTAGAAGGAAAGATTCTGTTGAATCTAGACACCGAAGACGATGATGAATTGACCATTGGTTGTGCTGGTGGTGTGGATGTTACCGCAAGCGGAAGCTATGACGAAGAAGACATCGAAACTGGAATGAGCGGACACCGTTTAATCATTCGTGGGCTGTCAGGCGGACATTCAGGCATGGACATCAACAAGGGATTGGGAAATGCCAATAAGTTGATGAACAGATTGCTGTATAAAACGCATGAAACCTTTGGGCTTCGTGTAGCTTCGATTGATGGCGGCGGATTGCGCAATGCGATTCCACGTGAATCGAATGCCCTAGTTGCTGTTCCAGAGAACCAGCACAAAGCTTTTCATGCACATCTGAAGAAAATGGAAGCTATCTTCAAAGAAGAGCACGCTACCACTGATCCGAACTTAGAATTGGTTGTAGAAGAAACCGCTGCACCTGCAAAAGTGATGCAAGAAGAGTTCCAAGACGCTCTTTTCTCTGCAATCTACAGCGCTCCATGCGGAATCTACCGCATGAGTCCTGACATTGAAGGACTAGTGCAAACATCCAACAATGTAGCACGTGTGATTGTAAAAGAAGGCGAAGTTACTGTTATGTGCTTGGCGCGAAGTTCATCAGAGACTGAGAAAAACGACATCTCCAACGCGCTGACGGCCGTTTTCGGCCTTGCTGGTTTAACTGTCAACCTTTCGGGTGACTATCCAGGGTGGCAGCCTCAACCCTCTTCTGACATTGTGTCTATGATGCGCGACATCTACATTGAACGCTTCAAAGAAGAGCCACATGTGTTGGCATGTCACGCAGGTTTGGAATGTGGAATCCTAGGAACCAACTATCCAGGTATGGACATGGTCAGCTTTGGTCCGAACATTCGTGGTGCTCACTCTCCTGATGAAAAAGTTCAAGTTTCATCGGTACAGAAGTATTGGGGTTGGCTGTTAGAAACGTTAACGCGCATTCCAAAAGCGAACTGAGTTTAAAACGACTTTAGTAAAATCCTCTTCTTGCACGTCTAGAAGGGGATTTTTTTATGTAAGTTATAGAGGTGACATCTGTATTGGATTTGTCTACCAGATAGGCTGAATTCACCACATCCATTCACCATTCAACAAGGCTCATAACACATTACTATGGAACAATCTTTTACCATAAGTGTTATTTAATAAACGCTGGTTATGACTTCAAAACACTTCTTTTTTCTTTTGAGCCTTCTTTTCTTCGGAATTCAAATGACCGCTCAGCATTCAGCAAGAGTTCAGGCGATTCAATTCATACAAGAGGGAGACAATCAAATGCGTCTTGCCAATATTGAAGCTGCAGAATTCTCTTATACCAACGCTATACAAGCAGACGTTTCTTTTGCAGATGCTTACATGAAGCGGGCGCGGCTTTATCAAGTACTAGGAAGGTACCAAGAGGCCATGAACGATTACAACACGGCGATTTCTTTGAATCCGTACTCGGAGTACATATTCGACAAAAGATCAAAATTGAAAATGCTAGAGAACGACTACATCGGAGCGCTGGACGACATCAACAAAGCGATTTCCATCAATCCGTTGAATACAGAGTATGTCAATTACCGAATAGAAGACTACATCGCTTTAGGCAGGTATGAAGATGCATTGAATGACAACCTCCAGTTGATTTCATCTCAGGGTGAAACAGATGCCAATTACGAACAACAAGCTATCATTTATCTTCTGATGGATGATGTATCAAGCGC
>CAYGUR010000424.1:0-2262 GCA_964353035.1 uncultured Comamonadaceae bacterium
GTGCACCCATCACCTACAGCCGCTTTCACCGCAAATCCGCAAGAGGGATGTATTCCACTTCCGGTGACCTTTACCAATCAATCAGCAGGCGGCTTCAGTTACTTTTGGGATTTCGGCGACGACGGAGAATCAACAGGGAATTCGCCTGTGCACACCTACAACCAGTCTGGATCATTCGATGTGACCTTGAATGTCATTTCAGATGTAGGTTGCGAAGACGAAATAACGATTGAAGACTACATTGTTGCACATGACAATCCGGTGGCGAATTTCACATTTACGCCAGATGTTTCAACCATCTACAATCCTGAGTTCCAATTCATCGATGAATCATTGGATGCATGGGCTTGGTTCTGGGATTTTGGTGATGGCTATTTTGCCAATGAAGCGAATCCGGTGCACTCGTATGAAGCTCCAGGAACGTATTTGATTGAACTGACGGTGCAGAATGAGCACGATTGTGAGTCACGGGATGTGGGGAGCGTAACCATTGGCGAAGAGTTCAACATGTATGTTCCGAACTCGTTTACACCAGATGGTGACAACATCAATGATTACTTCTTACCTGTTATTCTCGGTGCTGACTTGCTCGATTTTTATGAGCTGCGCATCACAGATCGTTGGGGGGTGAAATTGTTCGAATCGAATGATGTGAATGAACCTTGGATTGCTGATTTCAATCAGGGAAATGAATACTATGTGATTAGCGATGTTTACATCTGGCAAGTGAAATTGCGCTTGAAAGGGGCAGAGCGAAGTGAGTTAATCACCGGGCATGTAACAGTTGTAAGGTAAGAGCTTCAATCACTGCACGTACGCTAGCTTCTGAATCTCTACCTTCATTCGAAACACGCCAAAATTCACCGTTGCTTTATCGCCATCGAGCTCAATAACAGTTCCTCGTTGTTTGCCTCCAGCTATTAAACGGACTATAGAACCTATGCGAATTTTATCCTGATTCGCTTTTGGACGTTTCTTTTTTGGATTCTTCGCCTCAGCGGCCTTTCGCTTGAGGAGTGCCTCATTTTTTACTTCCTCAATCTTCGTTTTCTCCATGGCAATGTACTTTCGCACTTCTTCTAGGAGTGCTTTATTGCCTTTGGCTTTCGGACGGGTATCATACTGATCAATGAATGATTTCGTTTTCTTTCCCCAGGTAATCAAATGGTTGTTTTTGGCAATCACTTCGTCTTGAACTACTTGTCGCTCATTGAACTTCTTCTTCTCAGCTTCGGCTTTCCGCATGGCGTCCAGCGCTTTCTTTTCAGCCTCTGCAGAGCGCTTGGTTAACTTCCCAAGCTCGGCTTTGTCTGTTTGCAGTTCAGCAATCAAGCTATCCATCTTCACCTTGTTGATGTCGAGACGAAGTTTGGCTTCTTCAATCAAGTCCTTCGGAATCCCATTGATTTCAGCCACTTCAAAGGTGAAGGAACTGCCCGGTTGTCCGATGTCTAGTTTGTACAAGGGCTCCAAGGATTCTTTGTCGAACAACATAGAGCCGTTGATCGCATTGTGCATTTCAGAGGCCTTGAGCTTGATGTTCGCGTAATGTGTGGTAATCACACCGAAACTCTTACGATTGTAGAGCTGCTCAAAAAAGACTTCTGCCAAGGCTCCTCCCAATTCAGGGTCTGACCCTGTGCCGAACTCGTCTAACAAGAGCAAACTTTTCCGATTCGCCACATCCAAGAAGTGCTTCATTCGTTTGAGGCGATAGCTGTACGTTGAAAGTTGGTTCTCTATGCTTTGATTGTCTCCAATATCAGTCAATACCGATTGGAAGAAGGTAAACTTACTGTTCGGATCTACTGGCAAGAGCAATCCGCTTTGTAGCATCACTTGAAGTAAGCCGATCATTTTCAGAGAGATGCTCTTTCCACCCGCATTCGGACCAGAAATCACGAGCATTCTGCTGAATTTATCCATGCGCAAACTGTGCGGAAAGGTTTTAATGCCTGCCTTTTTGTTCGACATCAACAAAATGGGGTGGTAGGCATTCACCAGGTCTATTTCCATTTCCTTTGACACGCCCGGAAGATCCGCCCCCATCTCTAAGGCCAAGCGCGTTTTGGCACTGATGAAATCAAGCTCTGTCAAGAGGCTCTGGTACCCAACAATAAGGTGTGAGTGTCCGCGTATTTCTTTTGAAAGGGCCATGAGAATGCGGTGAATCTCACGACGTTCATCATCGCGTAGCATTTCGAACTCGTAGTTCAAGGGGACATTCACCTGCCGTTCAAGGTAGGTGACGCTGCCTGATTT
>CAYGUR010000425.1:0-2252 GCA_964353035.1 uncultured Comamonadaceae bacterium
CATATTATATAGGTAGCGTCAGACAGGGACGCCATTTTGGCGGTCCATCACGCAATTCACGAGTCCCACTAGACGGGGACGTTGCAAAACGTCCACCATTAACTCCCTAGACGCACAGAGATAGGGGCGCTGCTAAGCGTCCGTCAACGATTCGAAATCGAAATCGAAATGGTGAATCCTAAATCCTGCATCCCGCATCCTGCATCCTGCATCCTGCATCATGAATCAATCCTCATACTCAACCCAATCCGCTTCCGCTCTAAATCTACATCCAAAACTTTGACCGTCACTTCTTGGTCTATGCTGAGCACTTCCGAAGGATCAGCTATGTAGCGGTCCGCAATTTGTGAGGTATGAATCAGTCCGTTCTCTTTAATGCCGATGTCCACAAAAGCACCAAACTTGGTGAGGTTCGTTACCCGTCCCGTGAGGGTCATATTGGCTCTGAGGTCTGTAATGACGTTGATGGTATCATCAAACACCGTAGCCTTCGCAGCGCCTCTAAAATCAAGTCCGGGCTTGTTGAGTTCACGAATAATATCAGTGAGCGTTGGCAATCCGGTCTCTGCATCTACGAAGTCATTCAAGACAATGGTTTTGGTGAGCGCTTCATTGTTCATGAGCTCACTCACCGTTTTCTGAACGGAAGCCGCCATCTTTTTGACAAGTGCATAGCGCTCAGGGTGAACACCAGAGGAATCAAGCGGATTAGCAGCATTGGTGATGCGAAGGAAACCCGCGGCTTGCTCGTAGGCTTTCGCGCCTAGTCCTTTTACTGCCAACAGCGCCTTTCTGGATGGAAAAGCTCCGTTCTCATTTCTGTGATCTACAATGCTTTGAGCCAGTTTCGGACCGATGCCAGCCACGTGCTGCAGCAAGTGCGTGCTGGCTGTATTGAGATTCACGCCCACTTTATTTACGGTGAATACAACGGTATTGTCCAAGCTAGTTTTAAGTTTGTCCTGCGCTACGTCGTGCTGATACTGCCCAACACCAATGCTTTTCGCGTCAATCTTCACCAGTTCAGCCAAGGGGTCTATAAGTCTTCGACCGATGGAAATCGCACCTCTCACGGTCAGGTCTAAATCGGGGAATTCAGCGCGACCAACTTCTGAAGCGGAATAGATAGAGGCCCCAGACTCATTGACCAAATAGACTTCTACATCGGAGTCAGAAGGTAAAATGCGTTTAATGAATTGTTCGGTTTCTCTGCCCGCAGTGCCGTTTCCAATGGCGATGGCTTTGATATTTAGCTTTTTAATTTGATCCAGCACAACCCTTGTTGCTTCTTCAACTTGATTGATCGGCGGATGTGGGAAGATGGCTTTGTGAAAGGTAAGGTTCGTCTTTTCGTCCAAACAAACCAATTTACATCCACTGCGAAAGCCTGGGTCCAAAGCCATAATCCTTTTCGCACCAAGGGGAGGGGCAAGCAACAACTGGCTGAGGTTTTTAGCGAAAACAGCAATTGCCTCTTCGTCTGCTTTTTCTTTGGCATCTGATCTCACCTCTGTTTCAATGCTGGGAGAAATCAGTCGTTTCAACGCATCTTTCACCGCCAATTGTATCTGCTTCGCCGCTTCGCCCTGCGATTTAATGAAAATGGCATTCAACTTTTCCAATCCGACCTCTTCATCAATTTGAATCTTGAGCTTTAAAAATCCTTCTTTCTCTGCGCGCGTCATCGCCAAATAGCGGTGGCTGGGAATGCGTTTTAAGGGTTGACTGAAATCGAAGTAATCTTTGTACTTGATGGCTTCCGCTTTTTTCTTCGCTACTACTTTAGAGACTAGGATAGCTTGGCGCTCATACAATCGTCTGATACGATTTCGTGCGGAAGCACTTTCACTCACCCATTCTGCTATGATGTCTTTCGCTCCAGAAAGCGCTTCGTCAGCAGTCAGTCCGTTTTTAGCAAAGCGTTGAGCTTGCTGATGAATGTCGTTCTGTCTTTGCGCCATGATGATTTTCGCCAGCGGTTCCAATCCCAATGCAATGGCTTTGGAGGCACGCGTAACCCGTTTGGGTTTGTAGGGGAGGTAGAGGTCTTCCAATTCTTTTGGGTCGAAGCACTTCGTGATCCGATCCTTCAGCTGCGCATCTGTATTCCCTATGGTTTCGAGTTGTTCAAGAATGCTTTTCTTTCGTTTCGAGAGCTCAACCAACTTCTTATTCTCAAGGTCTATCCGTTCAATGTCAACTTCATTCAGACTCCCTGTTGCCTCTTTTCGGTACCGCGCAATAAACGGAAT
>CAYGUR010000426.1:0-2250 GCA_964353035.1 uncultured Comamonadaceae bacterium
GAATTGCAGTGACCACATGTCGGTTGTGCTCCCAATGCGATCAAAGAACAAGTTGCCATCGGCATCTACTTCGATGCTTTCGCGGTCTACAAAATTCACAGATGTTCCGTTCATTTTCGTGAAGCGACCTTCTACTGCAATGGCATTGTTCAAATTGACTCTGAGACCTGCTCCCCAGCCAAAAGTAAAAGCAAAGTCATTGTTTTGACGTTCTCTAATTTCTTCTTCAGAATCATCTACGCTAATGATTGTAACAGTTGAAAATCCGCGTCCACCTGCCATCAATTCTGCATAAGGTTGAATTCGACTTGTGAAAGGACGAAGTCGAACAATTCCTGTTCCAGAATAAATATTACTGTTTACAGCTATGTTTCCTGAAGTAAAAACATCGTCGCCTTCAAAATCAGTACCTTCGAATACGGCAACGTCAGTGTTCATTGTTCCGCGGCTGAGCCAAGAAAAACCAATTCCGTATTCGATTGGAACGAAGCCTTTTCGTCCTAAGATTTGTGCAGCGAAGCCAATTGGAATACCATCAAAATTAGAGCTGAACTGATTCATCGGGGTAGCAATTTCCAGTCCGATACTGGCGGTTCCGAACTGTTGATTGTTTCGGTTCACACGGTTGTTCCGGAAATTTTGAGTGTCCTGATTTTGCTGACCATATGAGAATACGGCAATGCAAAGGCTACATAACAGAAGAGAAAATTGCTTTGACATGGCGTAGTGTTTCACGAAGAAAAACAATAAATGTGCCAAAACAAGGTGTAGCTATCAGGAATGACTACTTTCTTTCAATTGGCCGCAGAGTGCAATGATACGTTGTAATTCTTTTACCTTGAAGGGTTTATGAACAAAATGTTTCATTCCAGCGTCAAAACATTCCTTTTCACTTTCCTTGACCACATTGGCCGTAAGCGCTACAATTGTAGGTGGATGATTGTTGTTAAATAGAATTTCTTTTGTGGCTTGAATGCCATCCATTTCAGGCATGTGAATGTCCATGAAAATCACGTCGTAGTCCTTCTTTAAATACATTGAAACGGCCTCCTTTCCATTGGATGCGATATCAATGTTGTAGCCCATTTTTTCAAAGACGAACGAGGCCAAGCGCTGATTGATGATATTGTCTTCTGCAATCAAAATTTTGAGTGGAAAGACTTTTGCCAAGTCTTCGGGGATAGCCGGTTGAAGTTCTTGTTTAATTGTGACTGTGGACTCTGCATACAACTCTGTGGGGAAGAAGAACGTAAACGTACTTCCTTCATCAAGCGTGCTTTCCACATGAATGTCTCCCCCCATCAAAATCGCAAGCCTTTTACAGATAGTGAGTCCCAGTCCAGTGCCTTCGTATTTCCGAGTGAGCGAAGAATCGACTTGCGTGAATGAGTCGAAAAGCGTCCGTAATTTGTTTTTTGGAATGCCAATTCCTGTGTCTGATATAGTGAATACAATTTCAGTCTGTTGCTCATCATTCAGTCTAGAGTCAACATCAATTCGAACCTCTCCTCCCTCTGTAAATTTAATGGCGTTGGAGATCAAGTTGTTGAGCACTTGGGTCACACGAGTATAGTCGCCTTTGGCTTTTCCTGCCACTGTATGATTCACCTTAGAAATAAGGGTGTTGTTTCGAGTAGATGCTCTGTGCGAAGATAAAGACATGACATTTTTAATGAGTTTTTTAATGTCAATTTCTTCATTGTAAATCTCCATTTTCCCTGCTTCAATCTTAGAAAAATCTAGGATTTCATTAATGATGTATAATAGGTTTTCACCACTGTGTTGAATGGTTTCAAGAAACTCTTTTTGTTCCTCATTTAAGGAAGTATTGCTCAACAGAGCTGTCATGCCTAAGACACCGTTCATCGGCGTTCTGATCTCATGACTCATGGTTGCCAAGAAATTGGATTTTGCTTTGGTAGCGGTCTCAGCTGATTCCTTCGCTTGTATGAGTGCATCACGGGAATTTTTGAGTTCTGTGTTGTCTTTTATATAACATATCATAGAACCGCCAGGAATTCGCGTTATGGTCAGTGACACAGAAACGGAAGTATGGTCTTTTTTGACACAGTTGGCTTCGCCCCGCCAATAGTTTGTGAGAATCAGATTTTTGAAGACATCGTCTTTGAATTGCTTTTGCCAAGAAGCATCCCACAAGTCGAACCAAGACGCTGAGCACAACTCTTCTTTTGAGGAAAAACCCACGAGTTGCGCTAAACAAACCATGCCCAAGATAAACTCACCTCTATT
>CAYGUR010000427.1:0-2241 GCA_964353035.1 uncultured Comamonadaceae bacterium
GCATAGGCCCACGTGACATCAGCAGAAATTTTCCGACTTGTTTCATAGGGCGAAGGCACGGGTTCATTGTTTTGTTCAGGGTCATTCCAATACGGAACAATCACCTCTTCATCGAACTCTGTCCACAGTCCAATACCCGCATCAAATCCATATATCATGGAGGTTTTCTCATTGGGTTTGAAAAACTCCATACCGAAACGCACGTCCTGGTTGGTGTATTTTCGAGATTCTAGCAGAATAGTGATTGTTGTGTCAGACCAGTCTAAGGGTGAGCTTCTTTGAACCAACTCAAACTTATCACGTGTTTCCAAGTTGATTTGAAATCGAAGTTTGGAATTGGGCTGTGTTTGTCGCTTGTATTGAAAGCTCCAACGCGGACTGAATTGATCACTGTTCATGGCCAAAACAACAATCGGAGTGACGTTGATCCCAATGCCGTTAAGCTCCTCTGGCATGGTGAACTCAACAGGGTCATCATACTGAGACCAGCAAGTAAAACCCGTGGATAAGGTCAGTAAGAAGAGGAGTAGGACAGATTTTGAAGCCATAGGCCGAAGTTAACTTTTTTGTGCATCCTTGCTTCTTCGTCATAAAAGGAAATTAGCCGTACTTCAATTCTGAAAAAGAGAACCTTACTTTTGTACCATGAAATTACTGATTAAGAACATTAAAGGATTGGTAGGCGCCAGAGAAACCAATCCTGGAATATTATCAGGTGCGAACATGCGTGATCTGCCCATTTTAAATGACGCTTGGTTGGCTATTGAAGATGGAATCATTGTGGATTTCGGGACAATGGAAGAGTGGGGCGGAATTACTGATTGGCGCGACTTAGAAGTGATTGATGCTGATGGGAAATACGTATTTCCAGGTTGGTGCGACTCTCACAGCCATTTGGTGTATGCGGGAAATCGTGAAGGTGAATTCGTGGATCGAATTAAAGGACACAGCTACGCGGAGATTGCGGCAAATGGTGGCGGAATATTGAATTCTGCAAAAAGGTTGGCGAATGCATCTGAAGAAGAGCTTCTAACTTCGGCACTTGAAAGGGCAAACACCATTATTCAAATGGGCACCACGGCTTTGGAGATTAAAAGTGGTTATGGACTTAGTGTAGAGTCAGAGCTGAAAATGCTGCGTGTCATTCGAAAATTGGGAGAACTTCTGCCCATTCCCATAAAAGCAACATTTTTGGGAGCACACGCTTTCCCTACTGAGTACAAAGGAAATGAAGACGCTTACATTGACTTGATTGTCAATGAAATGCTTCCTCAAATAGCAGAAGAAAACTTAGCAGACTACATTGACGCCTTTTTGGAAGAAGGGTACTTTTCAATTGATCAGGTCATGCGTATTTTGGATGCTGGGGCGAAGTACGGCTTGAAAGGAAAGGTACACGTCAACCAATTCACCGCCAATGGTGGAGTGGAAGCCTGCGTCAAGCGAAATTGCTTGAGCGTAGACCACTTGGAAGAACTCGCAGATGCAGATGTACGTGCCTTGAAAGGTGGAAGTACCATTCCTGTGGCCTTGCCTTCTTGTTCTTTGTTTCTGTCAATTCCTTACACACCGGCTCGTACGCTCATCGATGCTGGACTTCCACTTGCTTTAGCCACAGATTACAATCCGGGTTCAACCCCAAGCGGCAACATGAATTTAGTTGTAGCATTGGCCTGTTTTAAAATGAAAATGCTTCCCGAAGAAGCGTTCAACGCCGCAACCATCAATGGGGCAGCAGCCATGGAATTAGAGGATCAAGTTGGTAGCATCACACCGGGGATGCGGGCGAATTTTTTCGTAACAAAGCCAATGAATTCACCCTATTTTCTCCCATATTCTTTTGGAGAAAACCTAATAGATGAGGTCTTCGTCAACGGAAAGAGGTACGCGCCTATCACCCTTTAGGGGCAATTGAATGGTTTAAATTTGTAGTTCCGAGGTTGCTATTAACTGAAGGACGAACAAATTAAAACCTTAAGCTTGCCTACTTGCCGATTATATTGGTTCGCTCATGCTCATGCAGACAATAGTCTTGTGCACATGCGTGGTTCGTGCATATTGAGTACCCTCGAAGAAGTGCACGGTGTGGAAGGTTTATTGATTGGTCCGCCAACTACCTTCCAAGAAAAGCTGCAGTTTCTATTCCTTGTGTTTAAACTTTTGATTGATCGACGCAAATGCACAAAAGTGGTCATTCAAGAAGTTTCAGGTCGTTCAGCCTACGCAAAAGGACTTTTCTTT
>CAYGUR010000428.1:0-2218 GCA_964353035.1 uncultured Comamonadaceae bacterium
TTGTAACAATCTCATTTTTGAATTTAATAACCACGAAGTACACGCCGTCAGCAAATTCATTTACTTGAAGTTCAGCAAAATTTGAATTCTGTCTTGCAGAGAACAACTTCTCTCCTAAAGGATTAACTATAGTCAGATATTCAATGACTTGTTCACATTCAATGAAAATCATTTCATTAGATGGGTTCGGATACACATTGACCTCATTATTTGATAAATTAGATTCGACAATGTTAACTGGATTCACTAAAATGGTAAACCAACCTCCTGCCAAGATGACTCCATTCGATCCTATTTCTTGGCAATATGTACTCTCGCACTCTTCATTGCTAACGGTCAGACAAAGGTTAAATGGTCCAGCTGAAGAATAATAATGTCCTGGATACATTTGATCAGAAGTCTCACCGTCGCCAAAATCCCATAAGTAATTCAAATTTTCTCCAACGGAGCTCTCCCAAACCAATACCTGGTTAAATACGAAACTTGGAAGTATTACAAATCCCGCAGCGCAAGCAAGTGGATTTAAAACCGCGTCGACTGTTACCATTTGAGTTGAAACTGAGTAGCAATAATCCTCTTCATAATTGGAATCAGATAATGTAAGTGTCACTGGAAAAACACCGTTCACTTGAAACGTATGAGTAGGGTTTAATTCGTTTGATGTATAACCATCCCCAAAAGCCCAATGAACATTCGTAAAAATACCAGCTGACGTATTTGAAAAGACAAATGTTCCATTCTCGACCTCTTCAACAGTAAAGCTTGGAAGAGGATTACAGATCGATACGCTCACACAGTTCGTAGTATCAGAACATGTTCCGTTACTCACAATAGCTGCATAGGTTCCAGTCAAAATAGGTTCAAACTCACTTGCTTCTGATTCCGTAACAGATTGATAGTCATTTTCACAATCAACCCACTGAAAAACCCCTTCGGTTTCGGTCCCACCAAGATAGCCATCATCAAATACAAGGTCATTCGAAATACCGAATACTACTACA
Source organism: uncultured Comamonadaceae bacterium (assembly GCA_964353035.1). Classification (GTDB taxonomy): domain Bacteria; phylum Bacteroidota; class Bacteroidia; order Flavobacteriales_D; family Sanyastnellaceae; genus JAQWQB01. The sequence goes on from CAYGUR010000428.1 coordinate 1,002, forward strand.
TTCGAAGTGATTAGTGAATCGCAACCATTTAATTCCGAAGTTAAGACAGAGGTATAGGTGGTATTATTGCTAACAGCATCAATCGAAGTTCCATCTGGAAACATCATTGAAGAACCAAAGCACACAGTTGTATCAATGTCAACACTGAAATTTGGCCACACAAGTAATTGCTTTGTAACTAGACTGTCTCCGCCTAATTCATCTTGTTCAGTGAAGACATATAGCCCTTCATCCATCAAGTACAAACCATTCACTTCAACACTGTCTCCTTCACAAATATATAGGCTATCAACTAACGTTTCTGAAGAAATCCCCGAGACTAAAAAATTATCCAATCTTAATCCCGTAACCTGGCTAGTATTAACCCGCCAGTGGTTTCGATACTTGAAACGAAAACGGACATTTTCAACACCGCTTAAAAACTCGAGGTTTATCGATGCATGAAGGAATTCATAATCAATTTGACGCCATCCGGGCAAATCTTCTAGGTAATCTAACGTCCCCCCGCCACCAAAGTTGGTCATCTCACCTGTTAAATATAATTGATTCCAAGTGTTAGCTCCATCAACTGAATACTCCATGCGCCCACCAGTACCTTGCAATGAGTTACCCTGACAAAAAATATCGAAAGACAGCGAATCAACTTGAGCGTTGGTAAAGTCGTAAGGAGGTGATTCAAGATAAATAGGTGATTTGTCGTCAATATCTCCATTTGCCCCTTGAGTTATCGCTACCTGATCAGAAAATAACATACCTGCTTCGCCATCTGGACTGATAAAACTTGTTTGCTGAATAGGGAAATTCCTAAACCTATGACCGTAGTATAAAAAAGATGAGTCGGAATGAAATGTCCAACCATGAAATATCGGTTCATTAAAATCATAAATAATTGGTAAACTTAAGTTGGATACCGAATCCATGTGAAGGGGTATTGCAGAAATGTTATCCAACTCTTCTGTTTCAGAAATGAGATTGTCAGGGTCTATTTGTGTAATTACATAATTATACGTACCGTAGTTTTCAGGTGTATCTGAAAGAAAATCAACGAAGACCTTTTCTTGTGGCCTTGCTGCTCGAAGTTGGTGACTACTCATAAAGTAATCGTTGTCAGATAAGAACTCGTCTTCGCTCAGAAATAGTTTAACCGACCTTGTATCGGATAAGTAATTTCCAAGATTCTTGAATTCCAAATTCAGTCGCAATTTCTGATCCGAGGA
>CAYGUR010000429.1:0-2218 GCA_964353035.1 uncultured Comamonadaceae bacterium
CTGCTAAATACCACCTTTAAACATTGCTAAAAACGCGAAGATAATTGAATTGGGCAGATGGAATCTGTGATTTTCTTCTGCGAATTAAATCAATGAAGGTATCGCAAACAGAGATTCATTCAACCTGGAACGACTTTGTGGCCTGTGTACCATCGGCCGAAATCAATTGAATGAAATAGGTCCCCGGTGCATAGCTGCTTAGCGAAATCGATTGACCTTGCGGTGACTGAATTTCCTCTGTAAGTCTTCCATCAACTGCAAAAATTCGAATCACATCTATGGCACCTTTAGATTGAATGTTGAGCACATTGTGGGCCGGGTTTGGGAACAGGTTGAACTCCAGTTGTTCTTCTGAAATGGAGTTGGCAATGTCGCAATTGATCACACTCACATCGTCATAGAAATAGTAAGCAGACTCATTTATGGTGGTGCCAGTCAACTGACCTATTGTTAAGTCTTCGTCAGCCATTACATTTCCCAAGGTCAAATAGACTTCACCTCCCGAAGCGAGGTAATCTCCAGATACATAAGTCCATGAATCAGTTGTCATTAGCGGATTGCCTGAAGGAGATTGGATTGAAGCGGACAAAGGTAGTACGCATGTGGAATTGAAGTCAACAACGCTATCTGTGCTTAGTTGTATGCCAATTCCATCAGTAGCGTTATTCATTTGAAACGAAGTCCGAACATAAAACCCGACACAGTATTTCACATTGGCTTGCAAGGGTTCCGTCAGCTTGCATTGGATGAGTTCACGCAAACAAAACAACGGGTGATACGCATACATCCCAACAAATTGGTTTCCTTCAAATGCGGTTAATCCTTGCGGATCTTCGCCCAAAGACACGTTGACATTGGTGAGAAAACAGGTTGGATTGGCCTCTACGTCTGAATAGAAATCAGAAGTTCCAGCGTTCGGATTGTACCAGCCACTTGCACCAAAATACCCAACTTCATTTCCAGAATTGGGCATGCACATTTCGAAACTTCCGTTGGGAACAAGGTTTTCTTGAGCAATGAGTAATTGACTTACCGCCAAGATAGACAGTAGAGTAGCATATCGAATCATCTACGGAAAGTAGAAAAAATCAATTAATTACGGACGAACAAAGTCTGCTTTTCTTGGTGAGCTAAAGCGAAAGTTGGTCAGCTCAGCATACCCTAGCTGTTCTGTTAATCCAAGGTTTTCACGCCAAGACCAAAAAGTCCATTTGGTGGAAATGGGCACACCGTCTACCAGCTCATAGGCTTCATACTTAATCGCATGCGGATCTTCTTCGGCTTTTTCTACACTCTTATTGGCGGTAACAATGTAAGCTGCCACCTCAAGCAAATTTGTTTGTTGATCTGCGTACAATATATACCAATCATCAGGCGCATCTCCTGTGCCTGGGGCGAAGGTTAATTTTTGTGTGTGATAAGCGACCCCATTCAAACTGTCAGAAGGAAAGTCAGAATAGACCGTTCCTAGATCAGAAAGTTTATAGGGAAGCAAGAAGAAATAGCTCCAAGTATAGATGTCAAATCGCTTTTCGTTATTTGAAATTGAGTCCGAAATGACCCAGCTTTCCATGCCGTCATAAACCATAGAAGTGCCATCAGTTTGGTCAATCCGTCCTTTTGTTTCATTGGTCAAAAGTGTAAAGTGCGCGTTCATCCGCTCCTTGTCTCTAAATACAAGTCGAAAATCAAACTCGATGGCGCCTTTTGCTTGAAAGTCGAACTTCTCGTGGGCCATTTCTGTGTGCATCACAAATTCATTCACCTTTCGATCGTGAACAACCGGAACATGATTGGGAGAGGAGTCTTCATGAGGTTCACCAGTACAACCAGAAAAAAGTAAAATAGCAAAAATGAGAAGTAGAAATTTATCCATTTGATGATTGTAATTGAGCTCGTTAAGCAGGTTTGGCGCTTAATGAGGGTAAAGTTACAACTGCCTTTCGGATAGAAAATCCCGAAACTCTAACAATTGCATTTCATGACAAAAACGCCCTAGAATCAAGCCGCTTTTTTGAACAATTAAAATACCTTTACAAAACCATTTTGCATCTCTCATGTCACTCACTTCCAATGCATTTATCTCCTCCTTTAGCGGACTGTCGAAAGAAGTCTGGTGGCTGGCGTTGATTACCTTGATCAACCGAGCGGGAACGATGGTGATTCCCTTTCTGTCATTGTACCTCACAGAACAGCAAGGATTCTCATTGGCTGATGT
>CAYGUR010000430.1:0-2194 GCA_964353035.1 uncultured Comamonadaceae bacterium
TTCTTGCTCTCCGACAAAGCAAGCTGGGTAACAGGACAAGTTTTCGGTGTAGATCTAGGAATTACGACACTCAACTATAAACCATGGCACACCTCCTTCGATCAGACATTGATGGCATGGAAAAGCGCTTCCGTGCAAACTTCATCAACTCCTTGAGCGGATTCAAAAGTGCCAATTTAGTGGGGACAAAAGATGCCGATGGTCATCCGAACGTATCCATTGTCAGTTCGGTCATTCACCTAGGATCGAATCCGCCCTTGTTGGGCATGGTCATGCGTCCGCCCAGCGTTCCACGACATTCCTACGAAAACATCTTGGAGACGAAGGTGTTCACCCTCAACCATGTGGGCAAGGGATTTTTTATGGAAGCCCATCAAACCAGCGCCCGGTACAACAAAGAGATGTCGGAATTCACGGCCACAGGATTGACCGAAGAATACCTCAACGGCTGGGAAGCACCCGCTGTTCGGGAAGCCCATGTCAAGTTGGGTATGCGCTTGGTTGAAGACATCCACATCACCCATAACGATACCCGCTTCATCATTGCTGAAATTGAATGGGTCCATCTGCAAGACGAACTCCTCCAACCCGACGGATTCGTGGACCTTTTCGCCGCGGAAGGCATCTGCATCTCCGGCCTCGATAGCTACCATTCGCCTTCGCCTTTAGGCCGCCTAGAATATGCCAAGCCTGATGAACAACTGCGGTTTAAATCAGCAAAGTGAGTAGTGTTAAAGTGAGTGTGAATGTCATTTGGTTCAAACGTGATCTGCGTCTAAGAGATCATGCACCCCTCAAAGCCGCATTGGAAGCAGGTTTACCCATCGTTTTCCTATACGTATTTGAACCTTCGCTGATGCAAGTGCCAAAATATTCGAACCGACATTGGAATTTCATTGCCCAAAGCATTCACGGACTCAATACCGAACTTGAAACGAAAGGCACACGGGTGTTTGTGCACCATGGAGAGATGGAAGACGCATTTCGAGTGCTGCAAGAGCGGTTCACCGCCAAAGAGGTCTTTTCATACGAAGAGACGGGCATTGCTGTGACCTTCGCCCGCGACGTCATGATGGAACTCTGGTTCCAGCAGCAAGGCATTCAATGGCACGAATTTCAATGCAACGGCGTCATTCGTAAACTATCCTCGCGCAAAGACTGGATGAAAGCGTGGTATGGGTTTATGTCGCAACCCTGTGACCATCCTGATTGGAGTAACTTCGCGCCAGCACTAAATGCAGAAGAAGTTGCCAACATCTCAACCAAGCCAAAGCTTCTTCCAGAACCCGAAATGCAGGTAGGAGGGGAGTATTATGCGCATGAGTATTTGAACAGTTTTCTCGGTCACCGCATTCGAAACTATGCGAAATCGATTTCCAAGCCCGAGGCTAGTAGGACGGGCTGCAGCAGATTGAGCCCGTACTTGACGTATGGCAATCTTTCAGTACGACAAGCCTTTCAAGCCTGCAGAGCGACACAAAAACAGTCAACTTACAAGAAGCAGTTTGAAGCTTTCAGTTCGCGCTTGCGCTGGCATTGTCATTTTATTCAGAAGTTCGAATCAGAGGAGCGGATGGAGTTTGAAAATGTGAATCGCGGCTATGATTCACTGGAATGCAACACCGATGCGGCGCAACTGCAAGCGTGGAAAGACGGACAAACCGGTTTTCCTTTGATTGATGCCTGCATGCGCTGTTTGATCCACACCGGCTACATCAATTTTCGGATGCGTGCGATGTTGGTTTCCTTTCTCACTCACCACCTCGCTTTTCACTGGAAAGACGGCGCGTATCATTTGGCATCCATCTTTTTAGATTTCGAACCGGGTATTCATTATCCGCAGTTGCAGATGCAGGCGGGCGTAACGGGGATCAACACCGTTCGTATTTACAATCCGATCAAACAGTCCATGGAACAGGATCCCGAAGGCGCTTTTATTCGCAAATGGGTACCTGAATTGACAACAATTCCCAATGAATACATACATGAGCCGTGGAAAATGCCGCCAATTGAAGCAATACTCTTAAATTTCGCCCTTGGAGAGACCTATCCATCTCCAATCATCGATGTGGAAGCTGCGGCTAAGAAAGCAAGAGAACGCATCTGGAAACATCGGAGTGAGCCAAGTGTTAAAGAGGAAGGAAAACGAATTGTCAGGAAGCACACCAATCCTGGACCTAGATCAATGTAATAT
>CAYGUR010000431.1:0-2187 GCA_964353035.1 uncultured Comamonadaceae bacterium
GTTGGACTCAATGAAAGAGAAAACTTGCTGTTCATCAAACATGCCTTGACCTTGGTTTGAGTAGTAAACCAGCTTATTCTCCCATACGGACCCAGCGAATAGGTCAAGGTCTCCATCACCGTCAACATCTGCTGCTCGGCATCCTCTTGCTCCATCGAGGTGACCCACTTCAACAATATCGCTGAATTCACCTTCTCCCATATTTATTTGGAATAAAAGTGCGTCAAATAAGTAGGATGTATAGACGATATCATCTTTCCCGGTGCCATTTAGGTCGGCCAGCTGCACCCCTGATGCAAAACCGGTATGCAGTCCTTCCAACACTTGCTCTTCTCCAAACGATAATCCGCCTAAATTTTCGAAAAGAGAAACCTTGTTTCCGCTGTAACTGCACAAAGCGATATCTGCGAGTCCATCATTGTTTAAGTCGCCAGAATCCATATCAAACGCTTCTCCGTATGCGCCAATGCTAATTGGAGAGGCGAAATTGAATCCACCTTGATTGACGCTCACCCAAATGGAACCATCACGAACAAAAAAGACATCTAGGTCTCCATCTCCATCAACATCTCCGGTAATGTGAGCTGATGAATTAATTGAATTTTCTAGGGCGAAAAGTTGGAACTGTGCACCTCCTTGATTCTGCACCACGGAGAGTCCTTGGTTCCCACGCACCAGAATATCATCTATTCCATTTGCGTCCATATCTTCAAAAGTGGCCACTGAAATCGAATTTTGGCTTGGGAGAAAATGCCTAACGAGAAAATTACCCGCTCCATCATTTTCATAGTAGCTTAATCCATTGGTATTGGAAGCACTCAGCATATCTAGATCACCATCTCCGTCAACGTCAGAAAAATCAGCGTTTCTAAAATCGGCCAGGTCCAAATTCAACGCCGGACCTTCAAAAGATGGGCCGTACAGAATCGATGTCCACACCTTTTCTTGATTGGTAGCAATGATGTCCATTTCACCATCGTTATCCATATCTCTTAGTTCAATGTCCATTACTTCCCCCGGAAATAATTCGTATTGATCAGACGAAAGTAGGATCGGAAGTTGGTTGCCGTAATTGCCATTTCCAAGTCCCGGAAGTACAGAGAGCACGAGGTCATTTCCGCCCCCACCAATAATGATATCCTCTATGCCATCTCCTGTAAGTTCGCCAGCATTAATACTTCGCCCTAAAAAAGGGCCTTCCTCAATCACCTCTTCTGTGAAACTCCCGGCACCGTTATTCTCAAAGGCAGATACCACTCCACCGAGGTAGCCAATTACCAGAATATCTTGATCTGAATCTCCATCATAATCGAAGGAAATCAATTCCCAACCAGCATCGAACGTATCAGAAATGATAATGGAGTTCGGGAAGTTTCCATTTCCATCATTGGGAAGCCAGCCCACTTCATCATCATTTGTGGCCACCCAAGCGATATCCAAACTGCCATCACCATTGAAGTCATTTACTGCCATGCTTCTTAATCCCTGATGGCCTCCATCCACCTCAAAAGGCGAATCAAACCCACCATTTTGCAGGTTCATTCCAATGTGTACTTCGCCGTCATTTTTCGACCCCAAGATGTAATCCAAAAAACCATCATTGTTCAGGTCCGCTAGCCTTACAACTTCAGGATTCGCCCACGAACCGGCATAACTAATTGACTCTGCAAACGCTCCAAGTTGATCATTTATAAAGACTTGAACAAGGTTGAATTGGTTCACCCCTATAATGTCTGGAAAGCCATCGTTGTTCACATCTCCAACTTGAACCTCTACGAAACCCGTTCCTAGAACCGTTTCATTCGAATACATGCGATTTCCAAGGTTCATGTACAGGACACAATTGCCGTTGGAATTATCGTCAGCCAGCACCACGTCTAACAACCCATCTTGATTAAAATCGGCGATTTCCGCATCAATGGGATCAATGAGTCCGGCTACACTTCTTGCGAGGATTGTTTCGTCAAACTGAGCATGTGAAGGCGTTGTTGTAATGGCGAACAACGCAAAAGACAGGAGCTGAAGCGAAAAGAAGGCATTGAGATTGCGCATGGCGGTAATTTTCTTGTATAATCAACTCCAAATTACTTCAATTGAATGGCTCATTGAATTGATGTGCAAGCAGTTGTACACACAAAAGTATGGATAGAACGAATTTGAATTTCAGACTTTCTTGCGATGTCAAAC
>CAYGUR010000432.1:0-2181 GCA_964353035.1 uncultured Comamonadaceae bacterium
GTTTGCACTGGACAGTGGATTTACAACGACCAATCTGTTGACTGAAGCTTCGCGAAAAGCGTGGTTGGAATGGTCAAAGGAGGCCAATTACAAACCCATCATTAACATCGAAAATCACGATACCATTGGTTTGATATCAATGGATCTGAAGGGCAATTTAGCCGGCTCATGCACCACCAGCGGAGTTGCTTTCAAAATGAAAGGGAGAGTTGGGGACAGTCCGATTATTGGGGCTGGACTTTTTGTAGACAATGAAGTTGGGGCAGCCACAGCAACAGGAATGGGGGAATTTGTAATGAAAACATTAGGTTCTTTTCTGATTGTTGAATTGATGCGACAAGGTGCTACACCTCAAGAAGCATGCGAAGAAGGTATTCGAAGAATTGTTGCTGGGTATGACATTTCTCAGATCCAAGTGGGCTATTTGGCTACAGACACAGAAGGGAACATCGGTGCGTACTCCATACACCCCGGATTCAACTATGCCATCTACAAGAACGGAAAAAACATCATGGTTGATGCGCCGTCTTACCTTTGATGCCAACAGCCTGATTCACTTCTGACACCAGCGTTGCTGGTCCACCAAAATGCTCTACGATTTTCACAAGCGGCATTTGTGAGACGATAAACCTTCTGAAACCAAGGCGCGAATTTGGCTCCACTCCTCCTCCAATCAGAAGTACGTCAGGAGATTTTGATTTGAGCGTTTTGATGACCTGTTCATCTTCCATTTCGGTAAGAACCGAATAGCCCGCTCGGGCAAGTAAACCACCCAAGGTTTCGAGGACGTAGTCACGTCTACCTACAACAAGAACAGTGTATGCTTGATCTTCAGACTCCATCATGTGGTCATCGTTTTCAGTACATCTAATTTACTGTGTTCGTGCGTTGGTTTGAAGGTTCAGTTCCTCTATGAATTAACCATTTTTTCAACAATTATGAATTGTGCATTCGTTCTTATATTTATCCCTGAAGTCTAATTCTTTTTAATAGGTTTGACACATGGAAAGTTTGATAGCCTTTATTCGATTGTTACGCCCTATTAATCTGGCCATCATTGCTTTTACCATGTACGCCATGCGCTGGGGCTTGCAGTACACCCTTTTGATTGATTCCTCTATTTTTTCTGAATTTCAACTGTCAGAGTTTCATTTTGCGCTCTCCGTGCTCGTGATGATTTTACTGGCAGGAGCAGGCAACCTAATCAATGACTACTTCGATGTGAAGGTTGATCGTCTGAACAAGCCTGAAAAGGTCCTTGTGGGACGAAAGGTGAAACGAAGGATTGTGATGGCGAGCCATCATGGCTTTAATATTTTGGCCACACTGATCACCGCTTTTCTAGCTTACCGACATGGAAACCTTTGGCTCATAGCAATTCCCGTTTTCATGGCTGCTTCCTTGTGGTTTTACTCAATGGTCTTCAAGCGGCAGTTTTGGATTGGCAACTTTGTTGTTGCGCTGATGGTTGCTGTTGTACCTGTGTGGTCAGGACTGATTGAGCTTCCTTTGATGGCGCAAACCATGCAGGTGATCGGTGGAGATGGTAGCTCTTTAACTCGGGAAACGTGGACTTGGCTCATTGGTTATTCCATTTTCGCTTTTCTTTTGACCTTGATTCGAGAGGTGGTCAAAGACATGGAGGACATCCGCGGGGATAAAGCTGCTGGTTTTGAGACGCTACCAATTCGCTGGGGAATCCGAAATGGGAAGCGCTACACCTTTGGGCTCCTGAGCATTCTATTTGTTGGACTTGTCTTTTCGGTTTTTTACGTAACCAAGTTTACGCTGATAGCCGCAGATGCTAGCCTGTTTTATACACTCTTTGCCGCAGCTGTGCTGGTGCCCTTTATGTTGTCATGGTATTATTTAGCTAAAGCGAAAAACAGAATTGGTTTTCACGCAGCAAGCAATTGGTCTAAGTGGACCATGGCGGGCGGAATTCTGATTGCTGCCCTGATGCTCATCAGGCAGAACTAAAACCTAGACGCATTTGATCACTTGCTGCGGAAAGGTTCTTTCTAACAACGCCCCTCTTAATCGTTTACTTCGAATTTCAAACTTTTTCATTTGGAAACCCATCGTCACTTTAGGAACGGTCGTAAATTCAAAGGAACGGACGTGTTTTTCAAATAAGCGGGACGAACGAAGGGTTTTTAAGCGCAGGTACACGACGCTTCA
>CAYGUR010000433.1:0-2174 GCA_964353035.1 uncultured Comamonadaceae bacterium
CTCCTGCCAACCAGCCCTCCGAAGCTACAAAACTCCTTCGAGCTGATTATCAAACTCCTACAACAACTTTGTAGACGTTCACTTCTAATTTGTCACTGTTCAATTTCTTGCTTCCATCCAATCTGTTTTTGCAGCTAGAATTCAATTTACGTGTTTACACTTTTCAAATAACATCTACTTTGTGCGTGTAGCAATCTATTTTATATTCGCAATTCAAATCACTGAATAGCTAATAGCTGTCATAAAATTCGAGCAATTCGTGTTTTCGAAAATGAAATGTTTCATCTTTGAATCTGAACGTTAATCTCGCAACAGGTGAAAACCCTTTTGTTATTTGGAATACTCTGCATACTGGCCCTTGGTGGTTGCAATGAAGCAAATGATGCACTAACATCAGCTCAGCCTTCCATCGTATCTGGCGATATCACTCATTTCTGGCAGGCTTATGATCGCGTAATTTTAACTGATGATACGGTAGAACAGCAGTCGATTGTTACTGAAGAATTCATCAACAAGGCGTCAGCCGGACAGCAACGAATGATGCTCGAGCGAAATTACTCTGTGGAAGATTATGTTCACACCATGACCACGCATCAAGGGTTTTGGAATTCAATTCGAAGCACAACAGAAGAGTTAGAACCTTTTGATTCCGAAATCATAGAAGGATTGACTGCTTTTAGAAGAGTGTACCCTCAGCTTTCTGATGCGAAGGTTTATTACACGATGGGGGCACATCGCTCACCAGGAACTGGAGTAGATAGTTTGGTGATGATTGGAACTGAATTCGCTCTTGGCAAACGAAGTACAGAAACGTCTGAGCTAAAAGAACATTTGCAACAATACTATAAGATCAATCCAGTAGATCACCTCAAGTTTTTGGTCGTGCATGAATATGTACATACACAGCAACAAGAGATGGTACACAATCTATTGTCGTTGGCGTTGTATGAAGGTATCGCTGATTTTGTAGCGAACATCGTCACCAATGAAACATCACCTTTTGATGCTTTTCAATACGGGGCGAAGAATAGAGATCGCATTCGTGAGCGATTCGAGGCAGACTTGTTTCGTCCGAAGGCAGTGTTCAATTGGCTTTGGAATTCAACTCAGAACGAATTCGGCACCAGTGATTTAGGCTATTTTGTTGGGTTCAACATCGCTTCAGCTTATTATAATCAAGCAACAGATCAAACAAAAGCGCTGGCAGAATTGATTGAATTGGATTACGAAAATGAGGATGAGGTTGGAAGAATAGTTGATGCTTCTGGTTACCTTTCAGCATCGCTTGATTCGCTTTACGCAAACTACGATGCATCTAGACCAACTGTGATAAACGTGGAGGGAGTTCAGAATTTAAGCGACAACGTGTCACCCGGACGACAAACCCTGACCCTACATTTCTCTGAACCGATGAACACAGCATCTCGCGGATTCGATTTTGGTCCTTTAGGTGAAGAACATGTGTTGCGGGTTGATTCAGTCATCGGATTTTCTGCAGACAGCACTTCGTTCACCTTTGAAGTAGAATTGGAGCCTAATAAACATTATCAATCACTGGCCACAAATCGGTTTATGTCGGCGAAAGGAATGCCCATGAAAGCTTTTCTGCTGGATGTCCAAACAGGAGGGGAGTAGTGGTCGAAAACGGATAATCGAAAGGCCGAAATACTTTTCGTTACGCCTTCTTCACAAACTCCGACTTCAAGTACATCGCACCAAATCCATCAATCTTGCAACTGATGTTATGGTCACCGTCTGAAAGTCGGATGTTTTTCACCTTTGTTCCGGCTTTAATCACAGGTTTCGCTGCGCCTTTAACAGGCAGATCTTTCACAACTACAACAGAGTCGCCATCCTGAAGCACTTTGCCTAAAGCATCAAGAATTTGGTTGCTATCAGCTTCTGCTTGAGCAGTTGCTTGGGCCTCAGACGGACTCCATTCGTGGAAGCATTCAGGACAGGCCATCAGTTCACCGGTTGGGTAGGTGAATTCTGACTTGCATTTAGGGCAAGGGGGAAGGTTTTCCAAGGAGATAGATTTTGAAGGTGTGAGACCGATTAGAAAGTGATGCAAGTTAGGAAGATGCTTCGAAAATGGAAAGTGAGAAGATAGGGATGGTCAATGGTCAACTACTCTAAACTCCTGACTCTAGACTCGAAACTGAACTTAGCCC
>CAYGUR010000434.1:0-2167 GCA_964353035.1 uncultured Comamonadaceae bacterium
TACACGTTACGGATTCCAGATTTTGAACGTGGTAGATAAACGTCCAGCACGTGGTGAAGTGAAAGTTTCGCACATCATGATTCGAAACAAAGACACAAAAGATCCTGCTGCACAGCAAGAAGTTGAAACCAAAGCACGTGAAATCTACCAGAAATTGATGGATGGAGCAGATTTTGCTGAACTAGCAATGCGTTTCTCTCAAGATGCAAGCACCTCTAAAAGTGGTGGTGAACTGCCTTGGTTCGGAACAGGAAAAATGGTGGAGGAATTTGAAGATGCCAGCTTCGCTCTAACAGAAAATGGACAAATCTCAGAGCCCATTAAATCTTCATACGGATGGCACATCATTAAACGTCTTGATTACCGCCCGGTACCATCATTTGAAGAAGTTGAAGCAGATCTTCGCAAGAAAGTAAGTCGCGATTCACGTGCAGAACTTACCAAGCGCTCTTTCCTTAACAAACTGCGCACCACCTACGGAGCTAAAGTTGATGAAAAGGTCTTAAAACCAATTTACAAAGCCGCTGAACACGATAGTGCGTTTGTAAACGATAACGGAATAAAGGTAGAGAAACTCAAGAAGCTCGAAAAGGAACTTTTCGCCATTGACGGAAATGTTTATACCGCCAAAGACTTTTACACTTACTTGAATAACATCACTATTCGCAAGCGTGATTTAACAGGAAAACAAATTGTTGATGAAAAACTCAATGACTACCTCGACAAAGAATTGCTTGCTTATGAAGACAGCAAACTAGAATCAAAGTACAATGATTTTAGACTGCTCATGAACGAATACCACGATGGGATTCTGCTCTTCGAATTAACGGACCGCAAAGTTTGGTCGAAGGCAGTGAAAGATTCGGTTGGACTGGCCAACTTCTATGAGGACCATAAAAATGAGTTCATGTGGAAAGAGCGCGCAACTGCCACAATCTATACCTGTGCTAATGCCAAGATTGCGAAGCAACTGAGAAAGCTCTTGAAGAAAGGGAAAACTGATGCCGAAATCAGAACTGCTTTGAACGAAGATTCTTCATTGAACCTCAGCACTGAGTCTGGCACTTGGGAACGCGGTAAGAACGATTTGCTCGAAAAAGCAAAATGGGAAAAAGGATTGTCAGACAATCTAGAACACAACGGACAAGTGGTGGTGGTTGAATTCACTGAAATCATGGCGCCTACGCCTAAGAAATTGAGCGAGGCAAAAGGCATGATAACAGCTGAATATCAGAACTACTTAGAGCAAGAGTGGATTAAGGAACTTCGGAACAAGTATACTTATAAAATCTACCCTTCAGTTCTCCATTCTATCAAGTAAATCGTGTGCAAAAAGCTGGAGTCATTGTCTTTCTTCTATCCATTGCCTTTGCCTGCAAGGAGCCTCAACCTGAGGTTACAGTAGAAAAAGGAACTGCTGCGGTTGCCTATGGGAAACAATTGACTTGGGACGAAATCTCTTCAATTGTTCCAGACAACTCCTCTGAAGAAGACAGTGCCGCTTTGGCCGAACGATTTATCAATGACTGGCTGAAGGAACAGGCTATTCTCAATCAAGCAGAGATGAGTCTGAGTGAGGTGGAAAAGAACTTTGACGAAGAGTTGGCCAAATACCGGAAAAACCTTCTCACCTTCGCCTATGAGAATCAGTATGTTCAGCAGCGTTTAGACACCTTGATTTCGGAAGAAGAAATTACCAATTACTACGAAAACAATCAGGAAATCTTCGGATTGAAAGACTACATCGTTAAAGTTAAGTTTTGCATTCTTCAGAAAGAAACGCCCAAACTCAAGAAATTCAGAAAGCTGTTTGAAAGCGAGGGAGCAGAAGACCTGGTAGAACTGGAACAATTCTGCGTTGATTATGGCGCTTCGTATTACCTCAACATTGACAACTGGATGTATTTTGAAGAGCTCGTCTCGAAAGTACCGCTGGAGACTTACAATGTGGAGAGTTTTCTCAGAAAAAATCCTAAAGCCGAATTTGAGAAGGGAGATAAGCTTTACTTTGTCCATGTCTTAGACTATAAGTTCAAAGACAGCGTTTCACCATTGGGGTTGGTGCAAAACCAAATCCGCAGCCTGATACTGAACAGAAGAAAAAAAGAACTACTTGAGAAAATACGCGAAGACTTATACAAAAACGCACTTTCAAGCAAAGAAATTA
>CAYGUR010000435.1:0-2161 GCA_964353035.1 uncultured Comamonadaceae bacterium
CAAAAGCCTCCGTAGAAGATTTGGTTGATTTCGGTATACCTTGCTTTCTGCGGTCCCTGAGCGGAGTCGAAGGGAAAGACGTAAACGATTTACCTCTTCCTCTAACCACGAATGGTATTCGTGGCTACTGCTCTAATTTCTATTTCAAACCTCTCTTCCTAATGCGCCACAACCACCCGTTCCGTTTCCACCCCGAATTCAGTAGAAACGCTCAAAATATAATACCCGTTCGGAAGGTCATGGGTGTTGATCTGGTGTTGGTTGGAAATAAACACCGCTTCTTCAAAAAGGATTTTCCCATCCAAAGAGCGCATGGTGATGACCGCTTCTGAAAATAGGCCCTTCGACCAAGATAAATTGAAGGACGCATTGGCCGGATTGGGATAAAGCGTGAAGGCGTTTGCTTCAAGCTCATTTACCGATGTCCCACAATCTGCTTCAAGGCAGCCGTCTTGGTCTAGGACTAAGACCCAGCTCTGACTGGTATTAATACCAACAGATGTTTCAGCATGACCACTGCAGACAATTCTTCCATCCGAAAGAAGAGCCACGTCAAATAAAAAACTTGGCCGGTCAGGTGCGTAACGATAATTGTGGTTCCAAACGATTTCTCCGTCAGTAGTAACTTTGGCTACAAATCCTTCCCACTGGCCTCCAACAAGGCTGAAACGTGTTCCCACGGCAATGAAGTCACCCTCTTCTGTTTCCGCTACTGAAAATACGCAAGCTGAAATCCCATGTTCTCCAATGGGTATGCGCCAGAGCTCTTCTCCATCCATGCTGAGCTTGCTGAGGGTGGGTACATAAAACCCTTGGGCGTTTTCAAAGGGAGGTTCGAAATCCGGATCATAGTCGCCACATGCTACTATGATTTCATTGGTGCTGGTAAAAATGGCTTTCGGGATATTGTCATACTGGCAGTTCTCATCACCATCGTACCGCCAAATTTCATTGCCTTCTGGGTCACACAGAATGATGAGCCGATCGTTATCATAAGCCAACACGCTACATTCCGCAAAAGTGTCTTCATCAAAGTAACGTGCTGCAACCAAAATATGGCCTGAGTCACTTATTTCAATGTTGCGCGCGGTAATATTGTAATCGACCCAAGGTGTTGAACCCCCATCCAGTGTTTTGAGCCAGAGTACTTCACCTTCTGAGGTGATTTTTGTTAAGGTCAATGCTGAAATACTGGACTCAGCGGGATTCGTAGATCCTAAAATTAAAAATTCATTTTCACTAAAAGCCCTAGCTTGATAGTATGAAACATTGGAATCGGGGAACAAAGAGATATTTTCATAAGCTAACTCTAGTTCGTCCGTTAAGATTCGAAAAATCAGTGATTTCCCTTGTGCACTTGAACTGGTGTAAGCACTTACAACGCCACCGTCAAACAAATCACTGCTTCCTCTTTCGGTGTAGTAGATTGTTGTGAACGGTAATTCAAGTGTATTGGATGCTATTTCTGTCCCATCACTTGAGTCTATCTTCCGAATGCGCATCACTTGGTTGGGCGACATCACCTGAACTTCATCTATGAATAGCTCATCATTCTCAGACACCATGATACGTGTGCTGCCTCCAGACCCCACCTCAATATCAGAAAAGGTTTTACTCCATGTTTGTGCTTCTGTTTCAAAATTGAAGCAGAGCACAAACAGTGAAGCAAGAATACATATACCTATTTTTGAACGACCCATTTGATGGTTGACGTTAACTGGTTGTCTATGACTAAGGTACAGAATATACTTCTTTCCACCTTTTTTCTTCACGGTCCCTGAGCGAAGTCGAAGAGAAAGGTGGAGCCGTCCTTCGGCCAGCTCAGGAACCTAACCGTGACGTACCACGAGCTAGGCTCGTGGCTACATGTGGTAACGTTGAAGTTGGTAACCATTTTGAATGGTCGCCTAGTAAGGCGACCCTGCTGGAGTAACATTGAAAAAGGATTTCCTAGTTCTACCAACAATGGGTTGGTCGACAGTAGCCACGAATACCATTCGTGGGAAGGGGCGGGAGTATGATTTGAAGAGGTCGCGAGCCTAGCTCGCGAACACCAACAAGGGGGCTGTGGTTACCACGAGCGAAGCTCGTGGCTGCATAGCGAAGCTCGTGGCTACAGTCGTATTAATTGACGCAGTTGAATCCCCTTCGGGCGGCAGGT
>CAYGUR010000436.1:0-2139 GCA_964353035.1 uncultured Comamonadaceae bacterium
AGCGTATACCGCTGAATTGGCTGAAATGTTAGGACTGAAAGAACGTTTTGAAAAGACTATCAAAAAAGAACTCAAACTGACTGTTCGTGATTTTAAAATGTTGATGGATAGCGCCATGGCTGATCTGCAGAAGCAAAATGAATCGAATGAAGACAGTATTTTCCAAGACTAAGTGAACGATGGAGACTGAGAAGCAACACCTTTTTCATTTATTGGATCGAATCAAAGAGTTTGGTCAAGTTAAAACGCCTGATTTCATTGCCTATACCTTGCCTTTAGTGGAAAAGGTGAAGTTCCTTCATGAGAACAACACGGTGGCCATGATCACCCATATTGATCAAATCGAGTACGTAGATAATCGACTGGATTTTTCTTCTTCGCCCAAACCGTTTCTGTACGCTTCTCGTCCGCTGTTTGTCAATCCAAATCGAAATGCAAGTATTGATATTGATAGGGGGTATACGGAAAAGTTAAATGTAGATTCCAATCTTTCTGAATACACTTCCAACGACATCCATTTGGATGAAAATACCAAGCTCAATCGCGCGGCTTACTTGGCAAACTATCAAACTTGGGACTATGCTTTAGGACATTATGACCCGCTCACAGATGTCTTCGTTCTAGGAATGATCTTGGCTAGTGTGGCCTATCAAATTGATTTTAGAGATAACGAAGAGCTCGAACACTTCGTCATCAATCGGTCTCGGCTGTATTTTTTGAATCCTTCGCTTCACCCCACCATTCACAGCGTCATCTTTGAAATGACCCAAGTGTTTCGTGAGGACCGAATGTCGAACATAGAAGAGGCCATCACTAAGCTGAAAAACTACCGAGAGTACAATCCAGAAAATTATGTTGACCTCACACAAACGGAAGGGTTTCGCAACCAAGACACTTCGACCCGAAGTCAATGGATTTTAGCGAAACTAAAAAACCGCTTATTCGATATCAGCCGACGCAATAAGTTGTTGTATTTCAAAGAACAACAAAGCTTTCTCAATCTAACCATTGCTTCGGTTCCACTCTTATTAGATTTTGAAAACATCCGCGAACAAGATTTGATTTTTTGGAACGAAAACATCAAGAAAAAAGCCATTAAATCGAAAAAATGGGTAGTGAACGATTTTGTGGAGATGGATCAAAACAAATTCATTGCTCCACGGCTGAATAGCATTCGTCTTGATGCCCGACGCAGTCAAAACGAATACGGATTTAGTCAACTTCGTGTGGTCATCGCCTTTATTCATTGGTACAATTTCAAAGAGGACAACAACGAGCGTATTACTTCACCATTGCTTTTGCTTCCGGCCCAAATCGTCAAAAAGAAGGGCGTACAAGATAAATTTGTCATTGAGTTCGAAAGCACAGAAGCTGAGATCAATCCGATTTTAAGTAATTACCTCAAGGATCTCTATGACATTACTCTGCCCAACTTCATTGATTTAGATACCAATGATGTGGGGGAGTTGGTTACGAGCATCCAACAACAGATTGCTTCTGGTGGAACAGGGATTAAACTAGAATGGCGACAAAAACCACGGATTAAAGTGATACACACGATCGCTAGAAAGAATTTTAATCTTCGGACACATAAACTCACCAATAAAGCAGCTTCGTTAAACCTGAGAAGCTTTCATTATTCGTATCAAAAAGAAGATTTTATACCCTTAGGCTTACAGATCTTTAAAGAACGTATCCGATACAAAAACAATGCGTTAGAGTACATCATTAATGATAGTCTGAGTCCTTCAAACAACGCTGTCCAAGAGAAAGAAAGAACATTTTATAGCACCGACAATGACGGGGAAATCAATCCGTTGATTTGGGAAATTGACACCTGCAACATTACCATAGGTAATTTCAATTACCGGAAAATGAGTTTAGTGCGCGATTACAATGAAATCATCGATTCCAAGGTGTCGGATGAGATTTTTGAGCAGCTCTTCAGCGAGCTTCCACAGAAAACGCAATCGGAGACAAATTCAAATACCGATTTAACATCGAACTTTCCCATCATTGCAGCTGATCCCACACAAACCAAAGCCATCGAAATGGCACGGACGGGACAAAGCTATATCATTCAACGACCTCCTGGAACCGGGAAATCACAAACCATCACCAACCTGATTGCTGATTACA
>CAYGUR010000437.1:0-2099 GCA_964353035.1 uncultured Comamonadaceae bacterium
GAGTAAAACGGCTCGGGTGGAATTGGCCAATGACCTATTAAGAGAGCTTGAACAAATGGAAGACATCCAATTTCAAGTACTGACGAAATAAGCAATGAACACAGAAAACTGACAAAATAAGGCCGGTAGGGTGTCAAATTGACACAGATAAAGGGTTGGCAATAATTTTGTGTAGTTGAATGAGAAGTATACTTTTGAATTAACACAACAAGCAAACAAAATATTATGGCTGTAGAACTTACAGACGCGAACTTTGAACAAATCGCGCTCCAGTCCGATCAACCAGTGATGATCGACTTCTGGGCAGAATGGTGTGGACCATGTAGAATGGTAGGACCAATCGTAGAAGAAATGCACGGAGACTATGCAGGGAAGGCTGTCATCGCAAAGGTGAACGTGGATGAGAATCCGAACATTTCTGCGAAATTTGGTATCCGTAACATTCCAACCATCATCTTCTTGAAAAACGGAGAAATGGTTGACAAATCAGTAGGCGCTGTTCCTAAGAACGTACTTACAGACAAGATGGATAACCTCCTGTAATTGTCTTTTAGATAAAACTTTTTAAAATCCTCTGTGTGCGTTGCATGCAGAGGATTTTTAGTTTTTAGCGGTTAGAAATAGCGGTTAGAAATAGCGATTAGAAGTTGGTTTGTTTTAGGGGGATTTGTAACTGATCCCACGAGCCAGGCTCGCGAACATCTAACCGCTATTTCTAACCGCTCACCCATTTCCCGTATCTTAGAGCTCGAAAGAAACATTCATCGAACCTCTTCGTTTTTAAAGGGAAGAACATCAACTATGGCCATTAACATTGACAGACGTGAATTCCAACAACTAGGAAGATTAGAATTCTTGGCGAAGCAAGCCGTAGAAGGTTTTATCACCGGGATGCATAAAAGTCCGTTCCACGGATTTTCAGTGGAATTCGCAGAGCACCGTTTGTACAACTCAGGTGAATCAACCCGACACATTGATTGGAAGTTATTCGCCCGAACAGAGAAACTTTTTACCAAGCGGTATGAAGAAGAGACGAACCTTCGCTGTCAGTTGGTGATTGATCATTCCAGTTCGATGTATTATCCAGGTCCGGTTTCGCCAGAGAGCAACGATTTCAACAAGATCAAGTTTTCAGTTTATGCCGCGGCGGCGCTGATTGAACTATTCAAGCGTCAGCGCGATGCAGTAGGCGTGAGCTTGTTTGCAGAGAAGCTGGACGTGCATACTACTGCCCGTTCGAATCAGTCGCACCACCGACTGTTGTATTCCCACATGGAAGAATTGCTCAACACAGTAGGCGAGAAGAGTCAGACAAAAACCTTCGCCATTGATGTCTTGCACGAAATTGCAGAGAGTGTGCACAAACGTTCCCTTGTGATTTTGTTTAGCGACATGTTTAGCTCGGGCAATCAAGACGAATTGTTTGCGGCATTGCAGCACCTTCGTCACCGCAAGCACGAGGTGATTATCTTCCACGTGGTAGACAAAAAAACAGAGCTCGATTTTGATTTCCCAAACCGTCCACTCACCTTCATTGACTTGGAGAGTGGGGAAGAGGTGAAGGCGAATCCGGTTGATGTGCGTGAGAACTACTTGGCGCAGATGGAAACCTTCAACGCCGACCTAAAAGTGCGCTGTGGCCAATACCACATTGACTTTGTGGAGGCTGATATCCACGAAGGGGTGAATCCGATTCTCCTTCAATACATGTTGAAACGACAGAAGTTGTTTTAACCCTCACACGCTCGAATGCACCTCCTTTTATGAAGGAAATAGGTATAGCGTTAAGAAATAGGGATTAGAGGGAAGGTAGATACAGAAAGGCAATCGCATTGAAAATCAGCAACAAAGAAACCTATTCGCATAAAATCTCAAATTATTTCGAAAAACTTGATTTGAACGCTTGCAAGGAATAAGAAATCGGCTATCTTTGCAACCGCTTTGAAAGCAAAGCAAGTGCTACGGTTTTTTAACTTAATCCCATCGCGGCTTACACCCCGTAGCACGAAACATAAGAATTTGGTCTGGTAGTTCAGTTGGTTAGAATACTTGCCTGTCACGCAAGGGGTCGCGAGTTCGAGTCTCGTCCAGACCGCCAA
>CAYGUR010000438.1:0-2097 GCA_964353035.1 uncultured Comamonadaceae bacterium
CATCCGAGGGAGCTTTGTGAGAAGTCCTTTCGCCGTTAGAAATATCAAGATTTACTTAGACGGATTTCCAATTACAAGCCCAGACGGACAATCAGCGTTGGAATTGTTGGACGATTATGACTTGAAGCGAATTCAAATCATAAAAGGCCCGAATGGAAATGCATTTGGTGCTGGAAACGGAGGTGTGATGCAAGCTTTCTCCAAAACTCCTATTGACGGAAGTTCAATTGAATCACGCTTTACCGTTGGGTCTTTTGGTTACTATAAAAGTGCTAGCAGCGCATCGTTTTCGAACAGTAAACTCAACGTAAGACTTTCTTACTTGCAACAACATACAGACGGATACCGTGAGCAAGAATTCAATGACCGACAACAGATTTCATTGAATGTAGATTACAAGGTAAGTCCTCGAATGATGTATTCAATTTGGGCCACTGATTACGCTGGATCATGGGGACTCCCGGGTGCCTTGAATGGATTTCAAGTCAGGCAGGATCCACGTCAAGCACTCTTCATTGCCCAATTGAACAACGCTCGTGTAGATAGAGATCGAACTCGGATTGGAGTGAAACAACAATTCACAACCCGCTACTTTTCTAACAAGACGGTCGCATATTACAATACAACCTCCAAAATAAATCCGTTTGCATCAAGTGATTTTTTCAATGGATACAAAGACGAAGAAGCTTCTGGATACGGTGCGCGAAACGAACTGAAGTACACAATTCCGTCGCTAGGAAGGTGGAAGTTCAGATTGCACAATGACTTGGAATACACTTTTGAGGACAACAACCTCGAAGAGTCAACCATATTTGCTGGAAACCCTGGCGATCTGAGGTATTTGAACCAAACTATGTCTTCTGAACTGGTGGTCAATGTTGGGGCAGACGCCATGCTTGAAACTAAACTGAGTTTAGACGCTGGTGTAGCTTTCAGCCTAAAATCAATCTCTTCAGACAATCAAGTTGGACCGTTGTTCGGAGATTCCTCAGCTGAAATCAATCGGACGTTCAAAAGTGTTCTTCCTTATGCAGGTGTCAACTATAAAGTTTTTGATTACACCTATTTATTTGGGTCGGCAAGCATCGGCTATAGTCCTCCTTCTGTTTTCGAACTCCTAGATCCTATCACAGGAACGCTTTCAACCGATCTTGAGCCTGAAGATGCTGTGAACTTTGAACTAGGAATACGGAGAGGAACCTACCATGACCATAGCATTCAATATGAACTGAACGTTTATCAAATGAACGTAAGCAATGCCATTTTCCAATACGAAGATGAATTTGGAGTGGTCCGCTTTGGAAATCGGCAATCACTAATCTATCAAGGAGTTGAAGGGAGTGTGTCGAAGGTGTTCGTTTTAAACTCCAATAGAGTGTTGAAGGAGTTTTCACTACAACTATCAGGTACAGTCCAAAACTACCGTATAAACGAAGCAGAAAACCCCGATGAAGAAAACAATCGTGTGCCGGGCGTTCCGCTTTCGTCAGCTTCAGGTGAATTCAGAGCACGATTTGCCTATGGTTTCGAGCTAAGGGCACAACACCAGTGGTATGATATCACACCGTTGAACGATGCCAATTCAAGGAATTACAAACCTTACCACTTATTGAATCTGCGCGCCGGATGGGACCTTGCATCCATCAAACAGAACAGCACTTGGACACTTGAGGTATTTGGTGGAATGCAAAATGTATTGGGAACTCAGTACACCTCCTTCCTCGCGTTAAATGCCTTCGGAGGAAGGTACTACAACCCCATGCCAGAAGAAACATTCTTTGGAGGAATTAAAATCGGAAAACGGTTCTGATTACTCAATAATCTTCATCTCAGTTCTCCTGTTTTTTGCCCTCCCATTCTCAGTCTCATTTGAAACCACTGGTTCAGTCTCTCCGTAGCCTTTCGCCACAAGTCTTGAAGCATCAATGCCTGCATTGATCAGGTAGTCAACTACAGATTGTGCTCTTTGTTCCGAAAGTTTTCGATTCGCTTCGTCAGATCCTACGTTGTCTGTGTGTCCGCCGATTTCGACACGAATAGCGGCGTTGATTTCCAGTTGTTTGACCACCGTTCCAAGTTCTACTTTTGATTCTGGAC
>CAYGUR010000439.1:0-406 GCA_964353035.1 uncultured Comamonadaceae bacterium
ACGATGGATTCCTAGACCTGTACTTGACGAACTACGATGAGGCCATTACCACAAATCGCCTCTACAGAAACAATGGGAATTTATCTTTCACAGATGTCACTGCTTCCTGCAACTGCAGCAATGGAATACAAAATTCCCTTCAATCATTGTGGTTCGATTACAATAATGACGGACTGTTAGACATCGCTGTGATCAATGACCTGAGCGAAAATCAGAACACCATTTTCCAAAATTTAGGCAATGGTACATTTAGCGATGTAGGGGAAGAACTCAACTTCAATCAAAGCGTTCTAGCTTCTTCATTGTCAATGAGTGATATTAACAATGATGACGATGACGACTTTTACATTTCAACTGGACTGTCAGGAAATTTGATGCTTCAATTCGAAGATGGCCTTTTTGAAGA
>CAYGUR010000439.1:416-2092 GCA_964353035.1 uncultured Comamonadaceae bacterium
TTACGGTCAATGAAATCTGCTGGGGAGCACAATGGTTTGACCTAGACAACGATGCAGATGAAGATCTCTTCGTTGCCACAAACAATGGCGTCTCAAACATTCCGAACGCCTTCTTTTTGAACACTGAGGGAAATTTTGAATCTATGCCAGATCACATTGGCAACGATGATTCCAACACACACTCAAGTAGCAGTGGTGACTTCAACAACGATGGGTTCCCCGATATTCTTCTTCATACCAGTGACCCGAATTTCCGGGTTCTTGTGAACCAGCCAAATGGAAACAACTGGCTGAAAGTAAACCTACAAGGTACGGTTTCAAACTCCTTCGGCGTGGGGTCCACTCTTCGTGTTTTCGCGGATGGAAATTTTCAAAAGCGATTCGTGCACTGCGGAGAAGACTACCTCGGGCAAGACAGTTTTACAGAGCTATTTGGTTTAGCGGATGCTGAAACCATTGACTCTTTGCAAGTTACTTGGCCAAGTGGATGGGTTGATACCATTTATGATGTTCCAGTTAATCAAGTTATTTCTGTGGTCGAAGGGTCTACATTTGAGCCTCAAATTCTCATCACAGGAACACTTTGTTCCAATGACATCAGCATGTTAAGTGTGATTGGAGAGGAAATTTCCACCTTCGCATGGAATGATCAATCTACAAATCCTACTTGTCCCGCTCCTACCTCAGGCATCTACTCAGTTATTGTTTCGAATCAATTTAATTTGGTTGATACCATTTCTATCGACGTTGCCTTGACTGAAGCTCCAAACCCTCAAGTGAACACCACGAACGTCACGTGTGCTGATGGAAGCGACGGAATGATTGAACTTTTTAATGTTTCTGGTATCGTTGTGGACTCAGTTGATTGGAACAATGGGAGCTATTCGGGTGAAGCCATTTTTGGATTAGAAGCTGGTGAATATACTTTTGTCATGACCGACATAAATGGATGTTCTAGCGCTGACACAGTTTTCATCACAGAGCCTTCACCTGTTAGTGCAAACCTATCTTTCGAATCCCCTTCTTGCTTTGGTCAATTCGGATCAGCTGAAGTAAATCCGATAGGCGGCACAGGAAATTTCACAACTCTTTGGTCAGTGGAAGACCCGATGAACCTTCCAGATGGAGATTATGAAGTTGAAGTGATTGATGATTCAGGCTGTTCGATGACTGAAACGTTTTCGATTACAGTTCCAACACAGCTCACAGCTACACTAACTGTAGAAAATGCAAATGATGGAAACAATGGATTGGCCAATGTTGACATACAAGGCGGAACTCTGCCATACAATGTTCAATGGAGCAATGCTGATGTAGGCGCTCAAACAGACCAACTTGGTCAAGGTTCATATGTTGTAATTGTTACAGATGCAAACGGATGCACCTGGAGCCAATCTTTCAATATTATCGACACCAGTATTGGCGAATTGAACAAAGAGGTGGTCTTGGCTTCCTTCGGAAATGGACAATTCGAACTAACGCTATCTAGTCCTGCTGTAGCTATGTTTCTGATTGATGCTACAGGTAAGACAGTACAGTCAACTATCGCCACACAGCAGAAGTACATTTTCAACTTGAGCAGTGCACCGAAATGCCTTTACTTGTCAATTCTTCATTTCGATGATTTAAGCGAAAAACGGGTGAAACTGCTGAACTTCTGACGAAACGTTTACTAC
>CAYGUR010000440.1:0-2073 GCA_964353035.1 uncultured Comamonadaceae bacterium
GCCATAGTCGCCTTCGCGTTCGGCACGCTCCGCTGCAAGCTTGGTTTCATCAATTTCCTTCTTCGCTGTTTGAATCTGGTCTACCACATCTTTTTCGGCTTGCCAGCTTGCTTTCAGGCTGTCACGTTCCTCAGAAAGGTTGGCGATTTCCATTCCCAGCTCAGCAAGTTTGGCGGTATCGTTCTCACGTTTTATGGCCTCCCGTTCAATTTCGAGCTGCATGATTCTGCGCTCAATCTCATCCAAGGCCTCTGGCTTCGAATTGATTTCCATGCGCAGCTTACTTGCTGCTTCGTCCATCAAGTCAATGGCTTTGTCTGGAAGGAAGCGGTCAGAGATGTACCGTGTAGATAGTTCTACTGCGGCAATGATGGCCTCATCCTTGATCTGCACCTTGTGGTGATTTTCATATTTTTCTTTGATTCCTCTAAGGATGGAAATGGCACTTTCTCGGTCAGGCTCATCTACCATCACCTTTTGGAAACGACGTTCCAGCGCCTTGTCTTTTTCAAAGTACTTCTGGTACTCATTGAGTGTGGTTGCACCAATGGCTCTCAGTTCTCCGCGTGCCAATGCAGGTTTGAGAATGTTCGCGGCGTCCATGGCTCCTTCGCCACCGCCGGCGCCCACAAGCGTGTGAATCTCATCAATGAAAAGGATGACTTCGCCGTTGGCTTCTTGCACCTCCTTCACAACCGATTTTAGTCGCTCTTCGAACTCGCCTTTGTACTTCGCGCCAGCAACCAAAGCACCCATGTCCAATGAATAAAGCGTTTTCGATTGCAAGTTTTCAGGAATGTCTCCCTCCACAATTCGGTGTGCGATTCCTTCGGCAATGGCGGTTTTACCCACGCCAGGCTCACCGCTCAGAATCGGGTTGTTCTTGGTCCTACGCGACAGAATTTGGAGCACACGGCGAATTTCATCGTCGCGACCAATCACGGGATCAAGCTTGCCATCATTGACCAGTTGGTTCAAGTTCTTGGCGTACTTTTTCAGTGAGTTGTAGTTGTCTTCGGCACCAGAAGAAGTGACGTTCTTTCCTTTTCGCAAGTCCAGAATGGCCAGCTTGAGGTTCTTCGGAACCATGCCACTGTCTTTCATCATATTGGCTGTAGCGTCAGAGCCACTGGCCAAGGCCATGAGTAAGTGTTCTATAGAAATGTACTCATCTTTGAAGTCATTGATGAGGTTGCCCGCCTTTACAAGTGCAGTGTTCAGGCTTCTTGACAAGTGCAAGTCGCCCCCTTCCACACTAGGGTAGCTGGCTATAATTCGGTCTAGGGCTTGCTGGAAAATAACATCGTTCACTTCCAACTTCTCCATTAAGTAAGGCGTTACATTCTCGTCTACCTCTAGGATCCCTTTCAATAGGTGGGCCGTGTCAACCGCCTGATGCGAATTCCCAGAGGCAATCTGCTGAGCCTGCTGAATCGCTTGCTGTGATTTTATGGTGAATTTTTCGAAATCCATGGTTGTTGTTGTTTGTTACACACGAAAGCACAAATAGGTGACCAAATGGAATTTCGACCTATTAATCGGATATAATGGCATCTGTTTACCGTTTTGCCTGACGAAATTTCCGATGTTTTGCGTGGATGCTGACGAATTGATACCGACTTTTGCAGCACATGAGGATTTTTTTAATCGGATACATGGGTGCTGGAAAAAGCACTGTCGGAAAACAGCTCGCCAAAAAGCTAGATGTTCCGTTTCACGACCTTGATGGAATCATCATCGCCCGTGAAGGAAAATCCGTTGCTGAGATTTTCGTTGATCAGGGCGAAGCGGGATTTCGCGGATTGGAGCGGAAGTACCTCCAAGAACTGGTAAGTGATACGAAAGACTTCGTGCTTGGCACAGGAGGAGGAACCCCTTGTTTTTACGACAACCTCATGTTTATGAAGGCAAATGGACTGACCATCTATTTGCAGATGGACGTGCAATCATTGGTGCACAGGTTGAGCAATTCAAAAGATGAACGTCCGCTGATTCAAGGCAAATCTGAAGAAGAGCTCAAAAGGTTCATCACGAGTCACCTTGAAAGCAGAAAAGAATATTACGAAGATTGTG
>CAYGUR010000441.1:0-2071 GCA_964353035.1 uncultured Comamonadaceae bacterium
ATGAGCTGATAGACAGCGGCAATGGCGAAAAATTAGAGCGCTTTGGCGATGTGATATTAATCCGTCCCGAAGTCACTGCCATTTGGCCGAAAGGCTTATCGCAGGCTGAATGGAAGAGTTCTGCTCACGCGAAGTTTGAACAAACAGATTCGCGCACAGGGAAATGGAAGCAGTTCAAAAAGATTCCTTCAACCTGGAGCATCGCCTACGACATGAAAAAAGGCAACCTTCGATTTAACCTAAAATTAACCACCTTCAAACATGTCGGCCTCTTCCCTGAGCAGGCTGCCAACTGGCATTTTATTTCGCACGAAGTGTCGAAAAGAGAAAAGGGGGCGAAGGTCTTAAACCTCTTTGCATACACGGGAGGAGCTAGCCTTGCGGCGAAAGCTGCTGGCGCTGATGTGACCCATGTAGATAGCATCAAGCAGGTGGTGAACTGGACCCGTGAAAACATGGAGAGCTCCAAGCTCGATGGCATTCGATGGGTGGTGGAAGATGCCCTGACCTTCGTCCAGCGCGAAGCGAAAAGAGGCAACAAATACCACGGCATCATCATGGATCCCCCGTCTTACGGAAATGCCCCTGGAAAAGGAAAGTGGAAACTGGAAGACCAATTAAACGAACTGCTCGCCGCAACAGCTCAAATTGTACATCCAGACGCTTTTTTGGTGTTGAACACCTACAGCGGACTGGCCAACTCTACGCTTGAAACATTGGTGAGCCACTATTTCAAACCAAAACACATTGAGTGTGGCGATTTGGTGTTGGCCTCCCAAACAGAACAACTGCTTGCAACCGGAAGCTGTCTTCGTGCATGGTAGACTATGCTTAGGCTTCACAGTATGCTGCGTTTCAAAACAACGCGCAGGAATAACTGCTCCTCAACGACTTCGTCTTCGTTTTTTCTCAGTGAAAAGTCGTCTATTCACCGCTAGGAGTATAACAACTTCTAAAGATCAACTTCGGTAACTCATATTAGGATGTTACCTTTGGAACTAATTCAAGGAAAACCATTTAAAATAAACATTATGAAACATTTTACACTCATTATCCTTTCTGTATTTTTCATGTCATCTGCTCAAGCTCAGATGGTAGATCCAAGCTTTGAAGCAGGCGCTTTTGGTGGTGTTTGGGAAGAAGCTAGCACCAACTATGGTACTCCTCTTTGTGACGCTGGTTGCGGAACTTGCGGTGGAGGCTGTGTAGCTTATTCAGGAGCTTGGTATGCTTGGTTTGGCGGCGCTGGTGCTGTTGAAACTGGTGTGCTCAACCAAACATTCACTATTCCTTCAGGAAACGCTGGAGTACTTACATTCTGGTTCAAGATTCCTACCGAAGGTGCCGGAATTGAGGCAGATTGGTGCAATGTAAAGATTGATGGAAACATCATTTGGTCAGCAAATGGAACACAAGCCGCTGAGTATGCTGAGTACACTCAAATCACATTGGACGTGTCTCAATTTGCAGATGGTGCTGCTCATGATTTTGCATTAGAAGGTTACCAAACAACTGCTGTTTCTACCAACTTCCTAATGGATGCCTTTTCATTGAGTGTTGACGGAACAGAAGCAACAAACATCAATGAAATGTTGAACCATGAAGGAATGGTTGACGTTTATCCGAACCCTGCTTCAGACCTCATCAACCTTCAGTTTGGACTTTCTGCAGAAGGAGTGGCAACTGTAACTATTTACAATGTAGCCGGACAAATCGTAATTCAGGAAAGCCTCTCAAATATCAACAATGCATTGTACACACTAGATACATCAGTTCTTGATGCTGGTATGTATGTTGTTTCTGTTGAGAACGGAACTGAGCGTTTCCAAGAAAGAGTGCTTGTTACTAAGTAAGCTTTTACACACATTTTGAAAGGGGGCGTTTGCCCCCTTTTTTTATGCCCAATGTTGATTTCTGACACGGACGACCGCTTGCGTTCGTCGGCTGGCATTGGTCTGCCTGGTGGCAGTTCGGGCGTCTGGCAGTTCGGGCGGACTGACGTCCGCCCCTACAGGGGAAACACCCCAACTAACAACGTGCTGTCATCTGGTGCTTTCAACCGTCCGCGTTG
>CAYGUR010000442.1:0-2071 GCA_964353035.1 uncultured Comamonadaceae bacterium
ATCTTGGTGTTGGTAATGGTCAGCGCATCTGCATTCGGATTGGCCAGGGTGTCTACCTGCACTCCGATGTTTCCATTTTTAATAATGGCCCAATCGATGGTTGATCCTTCGTTTTCAAATAACCAGATTCCACCACGTGCAACGGTGGCTTCTTGAACACCCAAATCCGATTCAAATTCGAAAGTGAGTTCAATCCCCCACTGTCCGGGCAAATCTTGGTATTCTGCGTCTAGTCGATCACCACAAAAGACCACTTCATTCCCAAACTGTCCGTTGACGTCCAAAGTTCCTCTGTACACATAGATACCGCTTCCTTTGTGGCAATAGACTTGTGTCCCCTCATTGATGGTGAGTGTGTTCCCTTCGTCTACTGCAACAATTCCGTACACCACATGAGGTAAATCTGCATTCCATACTTCGTTGGGGGGTAAGACGGTCAAAGCTCCACCTTGTGCTCCGTGGAAGTAGGCATTTTGTCCCCAGCTAACCAGTTCAACAAGTTGTTCATTCCCATTGGTTTCAATGCGAATGCGGTCTTCTACGATGAAGGGCAGGTTAGCGGCATTGGGGTCTATGGTAACTTCAACAAAGACCCACATGCTGTCACCAGAAGCCAGTTCAAGATCAGTAAAGGTATCACCAGCAACACCGTCCACATTGATGCGGTACTCAGAATTGCTTGTGCCTTCAAGCTCAATGCGACTGATACGAATGTTCTGATTGTTCTTGTTGTAGATCTTGAAGTTTTTCGTCACAGACCCAATGGTTGTGAATACGGTATCAAACAAGATGGTGTCTTGAGAAACAGAAATATTCGCCCCTGGATCAGTGGTGAATTTATCTTTTCTACACGCTTGAAAAGCGCACACAGTGATGACTGCAAGAAAGAGGAGAATTTGGTACTTCTTCATAAGTTGCTGCAAAGATGCAAAGTTCCTATTCAATACGCAGCATTCAGCGGTTTAGTATTTACAGTGGGGAGTTTTGAGTATTGAGTGGGAGTTTTGAGTGTGAGTAGGGAGTGTTGAGTATTGAGTGGGAGTGTTGAGTATTGAGTGGGAGTGTCGAGTATTGAGTGGGAGTGTTGAGGGGAAGTACAACGACAAACTAAAAGGCGACATCTATGAAATAAGGGGGATAAGAAAAGTGAATGCCATTGGCGAAGCTGTAAACATAGAGCTTGAACGAAATTTAAGTAAATCATTATTTACCTTTGATGAAGTGTTCAGAAGCACTTAGATGTCTGAAAAAGGATGGCTGGTTCGTCGTTTCTCAAAAGGGATCTCATTGAGTTCTTCGCAGCTCGTGACTCTAAAATCCATGCTTTGGTTGTAAAGTGGGACGAAATGAACGTGCCTTCCGCCACCTCCCCTTTTGAATCGCTTGTGGATGCCATCATTAGCCAACAATTATCAGTGAAGGCCGCAGCCACCATCCATCAGCGTTTGGTTCAACTGCTGAACATGGATGTTTCTCCTGAAAATGTGCTCAGCAAAACCATTGAAGATTTCAGATCCGTTGGAGTCAGCAAACAGAAAGGCAGCTACTTGTTGGATTTAGCAAAACATTTCAGCGAGTCACCAGAGGTTTACACTGCGCTGGAAACGCTTTCTGACGAAGAGGTAATTGCTCAACTCACCGCTATCAAAGGCATTGGAGTGTGGACGGCTCAGATGTTTTTGATGTTCAATTTGCTGCGTGAAGATGTATTCCCAGTAGATGACCTGGGCATTCGCAATGGCATGATTAAGCTGTACGATTTACCGAAAGACACTTCAAAAAAAGAGTTGAAGGTGCTTGCTGAAAAATGGGCACCTCATCGGACCATCGCTTGCAGGTATGTGTGGAAATGGTATGGTCAAAGCTGATGCAGCGCAGAAACTCCGATAGAGTGAAAAAATGATTTCACCATAGTCAATTACATCATTGATATTTGTTTATATATATCATAATAAACATATATGAATTATTATGCTTTTGGGCGTGATTTTTGAGATTCGTAAGAAAACAAAATCGCACATTATGAGAGCATTCCTTATCCTATTCGCGGTAGCTTTTCTTTCAAGCTGCA
>CAYGUR010000443.1:0-2067 GCA_964353035.1 uncultured Comamonadaceae bacterium
TATTCGAAAACTCCAATGGTAAGTTCTTTCTTGATGCGTTCAGCAAGGAACTGACTAAACCCGTCGATGACCGTGGTGAGGGAAAGTCCGCCGTCAACTCCTGCAAGCGACTTTTGAATGCCATTGGAGGCATTACTGCTCGCATTTGGATTAAAACCAGAGATTCCAATTTCACTATGCTGGTCAATATAGGTCTCCAATGACTTTTTCAAGAAATGATTGCATGCGAATTGCAATTCAAGTCCACGAAGTGATTGTAAATCTTGAATCTTCTGAATATTGAAGAGCAATGTTTTTAATCCTTCCTCCTTTTCAAAAGCGATGTCGATTTCAGCTTTGCTAAAGCTATCTCTCTTCGCATTTAAAATAGTTTGAGCCTTTTTTAGTTCGAGTTCATTGTTGTGATAAATCGAAATCATCCATTTCGATAAATCAGATTCAATTTGATTCAAAGCAGCTTCGCCTTTTTCATTTTTCGTTAAGTCCGGAAAGTTCGTTTTCCATTTTTGCAGCTTTTCGCCAAAGACTATTATTTCACTCTGAAAACTCTCAGCCCAAGGTTGAACCTTTTTATCTATATTCGATCTCGATTGATTTTCGCTGAACTCAACACGCACATCTTCATTTAAAAAGCTAGCAAGCGACTCTACCAGAACGGCATGATGGTTTTTGATGCGATCATACTTCTTCTTGCTTTCTTCATCTTCACCCTTCGCTTTTTCCGCACCATTTGCTACATCTTTTGAAGCGCATGTGCACCGCGTTTCCTCCTCTTCGCTCGTCATATAGGATTGTAAAATTGTTCGAAATTCTGTCCTGTCTTTTGAGATGGTTTCAATTCTTCGATCAAGAGGAATACCGCTGTAATCTTTCTGAGTTAAGTCCAACAACGTTGCTGCATGTCCGGCTACGGGATTGTTCTTCTGTCCCCATATTGAAGTGACTACACAGCACAAAATGGCAAGAAGTAAAATTCGGGTGGTATGGCTTGTTAAGTTCATTTGGTAAAGGTTTGGCACAAAGAAACTTACGCGGCTTCGCATACCCCATACCCACAAATGGTGATTTCATTCCTTCCATCTTCATCCCTGACCCTATTAAGCAACCTTTCGTACTGATTGTAAGACATTTGAAGAAAGGGTCTCGTTTTACTTTGCCCCTCATTTTCACTACCTTTCATTTACTAAACCAACCACTAAATGCTTCGCATGCTATCCCCCTTTAAGTCTGTGTTGCTCCTAGTTGGGCTGATTTGTTCAAGCAACACCTTCGCCCAATTCAACGTCAACACCACTGCAGACACCCCAGATGCCAATCCGGGTGATGGCGTGTGCGCTGATGCCGGCGGAAACTGCTCCCTTCGCGCAGCTATCATGGAGTCCAACGCTTCTGCGGGAGATAACACTATTTCTTTGCCCATCGGCGAATATGTTTTTTCCGTTGCAGGCACAAATGAAGATGCGGCAGCAACAGGTGATCTAGATATTTCTGACAACCTTGTGATTACGGGTGCAGACACGCGTCAAACCATCGTACGAGCAGATTCACTAGACCGTGTTTTTGACGTCCTTTCTGGCGTCACAGCTACCATTCAAAATCTAGAAATGCGGGAGGGCGATGTTCCCAACGCATCAGGTGGAGCTTTGAGGAACAATGGCACCTTAACATTAAATGAAGTAGGCATTCGAAATTCCATGTGTGAAGGCGATGGAGGCGGTCTTCAAGGCGGCGGTTTTGGAGGCGCCATCTACAATGCAGGAACACTCAACTTAAACCAAGTCACCATCAATAACTGTCTTGCTTTGGGCGGAAAAGGAAGCAACGGTGTAGCTCCCGGAGGCGGAAGTGGCGGCGGAGCTGGTCCGGGTCTAGGCGGTGCCTTGTTCAATGACACTGGCGCTAGTTGTACGTTGACCAATTCTACGTTTAGCAATAACAGCGCCCAAGGCGGAAGGGGTGGAAATGGCACCTTTCATCAAGGATCAGGCACCACCCAAAGTCCGGGAGGTGCTGGCGGAGGCTTTGGCGGAAACGCCGGCGGAAATAGTGCCGCAGGAAGCGCAGGAA
>CAYGUR010000444.1:0-2062 GCA_964353035.1 uncultured Comamonadaceae bacterium
ATGGATACAAGTGTAATCGGAAAGGCGGATATGGATGTCTGA
Source organism: uncultured Comamonadaceae bacterium (assembly GCA_964353035.1). GTDB lineage: Bacteria > Bacteroidota > Bacteroidia > Flavobacteriales_D > Sanyastnellaceae > JAQWQB01. Next base: position 43 of record CAYGUR010000444.1, read on the forward strand.
ATTGAATCGCTATTTTGCAAAATGCCTGGCAGGACTAGAGCCTTTGCTAGAGCAAGAATTGATTGAATTTGGTTGTTCCAACGTGAAGCCAGTAGTTCGTGGTGTTGAGTTCGAAACGGATTACAAGGGAATGGTAAAAGCCAACATGGCCTCTAGATTCGCCATTCGAATTCTTTCGCCCTGGTGGGAAGGGAACTCAACAAGTCCAGAAGACCTCTATGAACAAGCAAAGAGTATTCCTTGGCACAAGATTTTACATGTCAGACAAACATTTGCCATTGGTTCAACTGTGAGCGATGAGAATTTCCCGCATTCCCAATATGCTGGATTGAAACTGAAAGATGCCATAGCTGATTCATTTCGCGCCAGGTCAGGGAACCGTCCAAACGTAGATAAGGAAAATCCAGACCTCAGAATTGACCTTCAGATTTACAATGGGCGTGTTCGAATTTCACTTGATACTACAGGAGATAGTTTACACAGAAGAGGTTACAGACCCACAGGAGCAAGAGCTCCTTTGAACGAATGCTTGGCTGCGGCCATGATTAAGTTCTCTGGCTGGACACCTGATGTGCCACTCTATATTCCGATGTGCGGTTCTGGAACCTTGGTGATGGAAGCAGCCATGATGGATGTTAATCTTCCGTCACAATGGTTTAGACAAGGATACGGCTTCATGAATTGGGCTGATTTCGACCGGAAAGCAGTCGAAGAAGTCAGAATGGAACTTTGGAAACAACGCAGAGATCCACAAGCGGTAATTTTCGCCAGTGACAAAGACAAGATGGCCATTGAGCAAACACAGCAATGTGTGTCAAAAATGTCGTGGCGCTCAAATGTGACCATTGATAGAACAGATTTCTTCGCCCTAAAGCCAGGGAAAGAAGGGGGAATTATGATTCTAAATCCGCCATACGGTGAGCGAATGCACAAAGACAACATCAATGAGTTCTATCGTTTCATTGGACAGAAACTCAAAGTCGACTTTGCAGGGTACTCTGCTTGGGTTATTTCGAGCAATTTCGAAGCAATGAACCAACTTGGGTTTCGTCCTAATCACAAGCACACGCTCTACAATGGACAACTGGAGTGCAAGTATTACGGATTTTCATTGTACGAAGGAAGCAGAAAAGAGAAAGATGTTTCCCAAAAAGATGCTTAACAACACCTAGAATACCTAAATCACAGCTTGTCTACTTTTTCATAACTTTGTGATAAGACCACGTAGTTATGACAAAACCGATAGCAATGGTTACAGGAGCTTCATCTGGATTTGGTGAAGCGATTGCGCGAAAGTTTGCTCAAGAAGGATGGAATGTAATCATTACCGGACGAAGAGCAGAACGACTTCAAGCACTTGCCCAAGAACTTGAACGCGATTGTGATGTAGCAATTCTCCCACTTGATTTTGATGTACGTGATGCCGATGCGGTTCACTCAGTCCTTTCTGCTGTGCCCGAAGATTGGCAGCATGTGGAAGTCTTGGTAAATAACGCCGGACTTGCAGTAGGCAGAGCTTCCATTGACGAAGGTGATTTGGAAGATTGGGGACGAATGATTGATACCAATGTCAAAGGTCTACTCTACGTGACGCGCGAAGTTGTCCACTGGATGAAAGCAAATCAATCTGGCCACATCGTGAACATTGGATCCATTGCAGGCAAAGAGGTCTATGCCGGAGGAAACGTTTACTGCGCAACGAAATTTGCTGTTGATGCATTGACGAAAGCGATGCGTGTAGAGTTCATTCCCTATGGAGTTAAAGTAACGCAAATTGCTCCTGGAGCAGCAGAAACCGAATTTAGCCTCGTCAGATTCAAAGGAGATGAAGACAAAGCCAGCCAAGTCTACCAAGGATACAAAGCACTAACGGCCGAAGATATTGCTGATACCTTATGGTTCGCTGTAACAAGACCCGCGCACGTTTGCCTGAACGACATTGTAATCATGCCAGCGGCTCAACCGAACTCCTACACTTTCAATAAGAACTAATGAGAATCGTATTCGCACTCCTTTGTAT
>CAYGUR010000445.1:0-2054 GCA_964353035.1 uncultured Comamonadaceae bacterium
AACCTGATATACTGTCCCTTCGGGTAACGCACCTCGTACTTCAATTTCATGTCCTTGGATTTACCCGAGCCCACTGAAAGATCCCAGGTAACTTGTCCTGTTTTTTCATCCAAACGGGAGCCAGACGACATTTCCGCGTCAACTTCAACCTCTTCTGAAGTGGTCACTGGAATCTGGTCTTCAATCTGAATGCGAATCTCTTCACGCTTGTTGTTACGCACTTCGATTTCCCATTCGCGGGTATCTTTTTGTGTGCTGCCAATGATCTGCTTTTTGTGGTCTGCTTTGATGCGTTTTCTGCGCACTTCAATGCCCGGATCGGCACCCATTGACAGATTGAGTGTGTCTTCAACGTTGGTCAAGCGCAAATTGGTTTTGCCTACATAACTATCTTCGAAATAGATGTTCAACTCGCCATCTAGCAAGTTGTAATCTTGCCAATCAGTGATGCGCGCTGTGAGGTAGGCTTTGGGGTCTAACTTAGGTGCACATTGGTAAATGAAATTGGCATCAATGTCGATGTCTTGGACTTTCACAGCATGGTGTGTACCGTCAGACGGGATGTTGTATTTCGCGTCAATCTTGAATTGTGTTTGAGTGGGCGTGTACTGCACGGTGACCGGTGCATAGTAGGCATCTGCTTCGGCAAATTCAAACGAACTTTTAGTTATTGACTTGCTATCACGTTTCCCTGACACTGCAACTTCATCTAGAGAAATGCTGTTCTCAGGCATGACCACATTCATGTTTGCCGCGCACACAGACAAGACAATGCTGTTGTATCCGATGTAGTTGTATTGTAGTTGAGAATAGCCTGATGGAATGGTCAGAACATAATTCCCATTCACATCAACGGAAGTACCTGTGCTGGTTCCAGAAACCATTACCGTAGCGCCAATGAGTGGATTACCATATTGGTCCGTCACTCTACCCGTTACTTGGCGAATATTTGCGTTGTAAGGCTGTTGTCGCAACCACGCATTCGGATCATTACCACCACTATTGTAAGTGGGTTGAATCTGAACAGGATTGTTCACATACCAAGGAGTCAGGTTGGGTTTCATGGACTTTTGTTGAGGCTGTCCGGTGCTCACCGTTACATTGACATTGTCCCAATCTTCACCAGAGTTTTGGTAAACGAAGGCGTTGTAGGTTAAGGCAAGTGGTTCATTCACAGAATTCACTCTGGCATCATATCCCGGATACCAACCTGCACCTGCCGTTTGGTAAGTGAGTGAGAATTCACCATTCGTTTGTTTTTTGGCATTCACCCGCACAAAGAATTGCAGTTCAGTAGTGGTTTCGATGCCCGTGAGCTTTGAAACAGCCACGTCAATCTCATTGATTTGCTTCTGCAGCGCCGCAATGCGGTCTTGAATGGCCAAGCGGTTGGTTCGAATGTCCATAAAGCGTTCACGAATAAATTCTGCTGCTTCTTTCAATTTCGCGATGGCAATTCCATCTTCTTTGGAGCCGAAGATTTGGTTTGCTTGCAGCATTTGCTCTTCGCGGTCATAGATGCTCAACCAACCCTGTTCGCGGGTGATTTCTTCCTGCAACTTGGCACGCTGAACGTAATAATCGCTTTGTTTTTTCGCCACATCCCAACCCGCAATGGTGTCGGTTTTGTAGCGATAGGAAGTCGACAGCACCGTAAAATCACCTTTTCCATTGAAGCGAATTTGAGCGCCATTGAGACTAGGGTTGAGTTTCCCAAAGACGAGCAAACTGGTACCCGTGGGGACGGTTCCTTTTCCGGTGCGGGTCACTTGTGCCCCTTGTTGGAAAACGGTTACTTTTTCGATTTCACTCGAGATGAGTGTTTCTTTTTCTTTTGCATTAGCGGCGAAGCCAGCGAAGAGGCAAAGTAGGATTAACATGCGTTTCATGAGACTATTTTTTAGTAAGATGTCATGCTGTACACGTTTCCATAAAAAAGGTTCATGAATGAGAAAGAGCGATTAGGTATAGCGTTTAGAAATAGTGAATAGAAAGGTTGGGAGGTTTTATTTCGATTTCGAATCTCGGTTTACCACGAGCTAGGCTCGTGGCTA
>CAYGUR010000446.1:0-2049 GCA_964353035.1 uncultured Comamonadaceae bacterium
CAAATTTCATGTGTTTGAAGCAGGGAACGATTCGAACTCAAAGCGGATGTCGCTGAGGAAAACCTCAACTAGAACGGGCTCCTCCGAAATAGAGAAGCGTTCGTTTATCTGAAGGTTTCAATCACTGAATTTGATCAGTTGTTTCAAGCATGGCGTATCCGCAAATCTTTTTTCCTTCTTCGTCCAAGCCCACAAAATACCACATCGCCCAGCCGCCAAACACTTTGGTGCCAGCCCGCCAATTGTCGTTAAACGTATACGGCTGGCCTTTCTTCAAACGGGCTTTTTTTGTGCCGAAAAATTTATCCATTTCTTTCGGTCCATAAACAACGCGTTCGTTCCATTTGTCATCGTAAAAAATATAGGCGCCAAACTCTGTAATGATGACATCTTCTTCTAGACTAAGCACACTTGTGGTGTGTTTCCAGTTGTATAACGTTGTGTCTTTTTCATCTTGGAAAGGGTGCACTACGTCAGGGAAGTGGTTTACCATTAGTATGTTGTCTATCTCTAGCAGCTTTTCAGGAAGTGGTTTTCCTTCTGGATTTCCATATTGTGAAAAGAGAAGAGATGAAGTAAATACGAAGGTTAAAAGCAGGAGAGACTTCATAGCTACACGTTTAATTATCAATCGTTTCAAGTTCATTTTCGCTCGAGGCGATGATGGTAGAAACCGCTCCATCTCCAGTGACGTTGACGACCGTTCTACACATATCTAGAATTCGGTCAACAGGAAAAATGAGGGCAATCCAGGCCGGACTTAATCCCACAGATTCCAGGACAATAATCATCAAGACCAATCCAGCCGAAGGAACGGCGGCGGCTCCAATGGATGCAAGTGTTGCCGTTAATACAATCACCGCTTGTTGACCGAGTGTTAAATCTACCATGTGAAATTGAGCAAGCGCCACTACAGCAACCGCCTGGTACAAACTGGTACCATCCATGTTCACTGTTGCACCAATGGGGAGGACGAAGCTAGTAGTTCGTTCGCTGACGCCTAAATTCTTGTGCACACAATCCATGGTTACAGGAAGTGTTGCCACAGATGAAGAGGTAGAAAATGCGGTGATCTGTGCATCTCGCATGCCTGATGTAAACTTGCGATAGCTGATTTTCTTTACCAATGTAGTCACAAGCGCAGGGTAGAAGAGGAAGACCATGATCCCCAAACCAAGCACTACAACTGCTGAATACCTTAGGAGAAACTCCAAGAGCTGAAGAAATTTGTCCGTGTCATTTCCAGCCGCTTTTACGATTTGTCCGGCCATAAGCGCAAAAACGAAAATAGGCATGGCTTTCATCACCACCCAGACCATTTGAACAAAGACTTCATTGAGTCCGTCTACCAACTTAAGAACAGGTTCGCTCTTGTCTTTCGGAATGGAAAGCAATACCACCCCAAAAAAGATGGCGAAGAAGATAATTTGAAGCATGGACATAGCGGTGAGCGAAACAAAGATGTTGCTAGGCACCACATCTACCAATGGTTGCAGCGGACCATCTTTTTTTGCTTTGGCAGCCTTCTCTAGTTTGTCTTTTAGGTCGTCAGATTCAACCTCGTTGGCCATTTCGTCCCGAACCAAGGCCACAATTTCTGCCTTTGAAGGGTCATGCAGAAAGTCAATATCGTCTAACTTTTTTGCTTGTACATCTTCTTTCCAAATCTCGTATCGAATCCGGTTCGAAGTTCGCAGGTCATCTGAAACGTGCACTCCAGGCTTAATGACATTCACCAATAACAACCCGAGTACCACCGCAGTGATTGTGGTTAACAAATAGGTCAAAAGCGTTTTTGAGCCCAAACGCCCTAGTTTTTTCACATCGCCCAGTGAAGCAACGCCCACAATGATAGAGAACAGAACAAGTGGAACCGCTATGAGCTTTAGTAAGTTAATGAAGATATCACCGAAAGGCTTAACATAGTCCAAGGTGAAGTCATTGAACTTAAAAATGATCGACAAGTAGGCATATCCGGCACCGAGAATCAGTCCGATAATAACTTGTATGTGTAGAGGGATTCGTATCAAGCTCGTTTAATTGGAGTTT
>CAYGUR010000447.1:0-2034 GCA_964353035.1 uncultured Comamonadaceae bacterium
TTTCACCACTACGTACCCTATTTACGGTCTAAGGGGAATATCCGCGCTTAACCGATCTCTCTATTCGCATTAATCTGTTGCATATTTTTAATATCAAGCTGGAATTCAACAAGGAAAATCATGAGTAATAACCTCAAAAAACTACACATCAACTTAATGGTAGATCATGTTCAGAAAACACTTGATTATTACGAGTCTCTTGGTTTTACTACTATTCAAAAAGCTCCAAACAGATCACCTGAATGGGCAATGATTCGAAAAGACAATATTTCTTTGATGTTTCAATCTACAAAATCATTAACCACTGAATTTCCTCAATTAAATAATCAACCAATTGGCAGGCCATTAACCTTATGGATTCAAACTGAAAACATTGACAGCTACTATGAAAAGATTAAGAATAAGGTAAAAATCATTAAGGAGTTTGGTATTACTAAATACAATGGAGCAAAGGAATTTGTTATTGAAGACAACAATGGATTTATTCTTCATTTTTCAAATATGGAGCTATGAAAAGATATCGCTAACGAGACCTCAACGGTATTATAGCGAGCGTTTAGTATATTATTGCGAATTCTATCCAAACCGCACCCGCAACCAAAACAACATTAACACTCCAGAATGAACTTGGAAAAAAACAAAGAAAATGCCATCGCCTTTTACAAGCTTGCTTATGAAGGCAACCCCAAAAAGGCGGTTGAGCTTTATGTGGGAAACGAATACATCCAGCACAATCCTGACATGGCTGACGGATTGAATGGTTTTGCGGCATATTTTGAACGAATGCAAAAGGATTACCCCGACAAATCAATCGAATTCGTTCGTTGCATCGCAGAAGGTAATTTAGTTGCCTTGCATACACACCAAATTTGGCCTGGGAATGACCAATATGTTACCATGGATTTTTTTCGATTTGACGCGAATGGAAAAATCTGCGAGCATTGGGATTCAATTCAACAAATACCAAAAGAGTCAGCAAACCCAAACACGATGTATTGATCGTTCTCAACTACTTCTGAAAATCTTTGAGGGTTTTTCAGCGTGGTAGGTACTTGCAAATATAAGTGCTAATTTATTCAACTGTTTATAGTCGAACCCGATGTAATCCAAGTAACAAAACCAATGAACAAACTGCCACTTCACCTGCAAACCCAATTCTTCAAAGTCTACAATGAAGAGATTTCGGTTGCTGATTTTGAGCAGTGGCTCTATAGACAAAAAGAACTGGAAGATCTTTTAGGCAATGCCAACTACATAGACCTAATTTCACTCAATTTCAAAGACAACTATATCAAGCATGAAATGGGGAAAATAATTAACCCCTTTCTTGATTTTGGGAAATTGGAGGAATGGAAACTGAGAAGAATTCTGCGCGATTTAATCGACAACACGCAAGACTTTGCGAAATCCCTCATAGCAACTTATGACCTGTATTGCTCTGGATACAACTTCTTCAGCAATCTAGGCCTGGGTTACGGACTGACATTTGTTCATGCCTTCTCTGTCTATGGCGACTGGGAGAAGCTATCCGATCAAGAAAAGAATGAGCGAATCAACACTATCCATTCTGAAGTACAAAAAGAAGCAGAACTGGTGTTAGACAGGCTCAACAATGGGGAATTCACCTTAACTGGAGAAAAAGACGAACTGGGCCACTACCACTACCTTGACCATAGAACTGAAAACGAAAAAAAACTTGGGCTAATTGAAACGATTGAAATTAAAGAAGCAACCACCCAACAAAGAATATCCCCACTAGGCGATTTATTGACAAATTGAAAGGTTGGTTTTCATAGCAAGTTGGCCAAATTGTTAATTTGCTTATAAAATGAACTGCCCAAGCACAAAACATATTTACACCGCCTTACTGACCTTACTCCTATTCATTTGGGGTTGCGGTTCTCGTTTCAGTGAAGAAGAACAATGCTTTTTAGATCATTTTACTGAAGCTCAACAAGCTGCCTTGATTCATGGGATTGACCTGTTAAATAAACATGCCGCAGATAACTTTCCGAATGTCAGTCTGGTTAAAGC
>CAYGUR010000448.1:0-2028 GCA_964353035.1 uncultured Comamonadaceae bacterium
GTGTGAACGCAACAGTGCTTGCTTACCCACTACTCGGAGAAGCAATCCCTGAAAACCTTGTGATGGATGTGTGTGAGCCAGATGGTGACACTGAAACTGAACGTCCGCTTATCCTTTTCTTCCACACAGGAAACTTCATTCCTCACCCAGAGAATGGTGGAACAGGTGGTTTGAGAACAGATTCAGCAGCAGTTGAGCTTTGTTCTCGTTTTGCGCGTATGGGATATGTTGTAGCAAGTTGCGATTACCGTCTAGGATGGAATCCAATTGCTGAAACACAAGAAGAGCGTGTAAACACTTTGATTAACGCTGCATACCGCGGTGTGCAGGATGCACGTACCGCTGCTCGTTTCTTCCGTAAAGATGCCATTGATGGAGCAAATGATTTCGGGATTGATGAATCACGCATTGTGGTTTGGGGTCAAGGAACAGGAGGTTACATCTCTATGGCCGCTGCAACACTGGATGAATACTCAGATATCCTTTTGCCTAAATTCACGTTGGAAAGCTTGTTGCCAATGGTGATTGAGCAAGTGAATGGAGATATTTTTGGTACCTCTTTCGGTGTGAATCCATTGGACAACGATACACTTTGTTATGTGAATCACCCTGGTTACAGTTCAGACTTCCAAGCCTGTGTGAACCTTGGTGGTGCCATGGGAGATATCTCTTGGCTAGATGCAGATGACATCCCAATGATTTCGTTCCACGTGCCTTCAGATCCATTCGCGCCTTACGAAGAAGGAACAGTGATTGTACCTGTTGTAAACCTTCCAGTTGTAGAAGTGCAAGGAAGCTACATTGTACAGCAATTGTGCTCAACTTTGGGTGTAAATGATGTGTGGGCGAATAGCAATTTGTCAGATGTTTGGTCTGACGCTGCTGACATCAACAACGATGGTTATGACGGACTTTTCCCTTTCATTCGTCCTGCAGATATGCCTGCTGATTCGGGTCCATGGGAATGGTGGGATCCAGCAACCAACCCAAACAGTGCTAACGGATTTGCTACAAACCCAGATGCATCTGCTGAGAAAGGACGTGCTTACATTGATTCAATTCAAGGGTATGCAGCAACTCGTTTGTCTTGTGCATTGGCACTTCCAGAAAACCCATGTGCGGGCGGTGGTCCAGTAAATGATTTGTGTGACAACTCAATTGATGTCAACGATTTGTTCGGTGGAGCGCTTAACGAAACAAACATGTCAGAAGCATATTCAAACGTAGGCGCATCTGCTGAAGATGATCTAGATATCGGCTTTGATTGCTTTGAAGATAACAACAACGGAGGAGCAAGCATAGAAAACACTGTTTGGTTCAACTTTACAGGCGACGGTCAACTTTACAACATTAGCACAAGTGATTGCAACGGAACGGCTACTTTCTTAGAAGGTGACACACAAATTGCCATCTACGAAGGTGCTTGCAACGATCTAGGTCCTGCAGGTTGTAATGAAGACATCGATTTCGATAGTGGAGACTACTATGCTGGTCTTGATTTCCAAACTACAGATGGGACTGAATACTTCATCATGGTTGATGGCTATGACTACACTGCATTTGGTGCAGACCCAGCAACAGGCGAGTTCTGTCTTGAAGTAACTCAGACCATAGTGAACGTTGACGAAATCAACTTAGTTGGTTTAAAAATGTTCCCAAATCCAGGTTCAAACGCTGTAACTGTATCTGCTAACGCGAACATCGAAAGCATCGAAGTATACAGCATCCAAGGAAGCCTTGTTACCTCTTTTGCTCCACAAAAGTCACAAATTGACTTGAATGTGGACGCATGGGAAACAGGTGTTTACTTGGTTCAAGTAACTGTGAACGGTGTTACTGCTACTGAAAGATTTATTAAGCAGTAAGTTCAACACTTATAGTTTTGAAAAGGCTGGCCGAAGGGTCAGCCTTTTTTTTGTGCTGTAAATCAAGCATCTTTTAAACTGTTGTTTTGATTTGTTGTAACTTAACTGCATGAAAGCACTGTCATCCGTCTTCTTGCTTCTGATTTTTTGCACGCAAATGGTG
>CAYGUR010000449.1:0-2028 GCA_964353035.1 uncultured Comamonadaceae bacterium
CAACTTGCCTTATATCATGCCAGTTGATGGTATTCCAAAGCACTTGGTACGCACAATGACACGTTCGAAATTTGAACAACTTGCAGATGAGCTTATTCGCAGATCTATCAAGCCTTGCGAAACAGCAATGAAAGCTGCAGGATTGTCTTTGTCTGACATCGATGAAGTGATTCTTGTTGGAGGTTCTACTCGAATCCCAGCTGTACAAGAAGCAGTGAAGAAGTACTTTGGAAAAGAGCCTTCGAAAGGAGTGAATCCTGATGAAGTAGTAGCTATTGGAGCTGCAATTCAAGGAGGTGTTCTTACTGGAGAAGTAAAAGATGTACTTCTTCTAGATGTAACTCCACTTTCGTTGGGTATCGAAACAATGGGAGGTGTGTTTACCAAATTGATTGAGGCGAACACAACCATTCCTACCAAGAAGTCAGAGACCTTCTCTACAGCAAGTGACAATCAACCTTCTGTTGAAATCCACGTGCTACAAGGTGAAAGAGCGCAAGCGAAAGACAACCGTACCATTGGAAAATTCCACTTGGATGGATTGCCACCAGCACCAAGAGGAGTTCCTCAAATCGAAGTAGTCTTTGACATCGATGCAAATGGTATCATCAAAGTAAGCGCCGTTGACAAAGCAACGAACAAAGAACAATCGATTCGTATTGAGGCCTCTTCAGGACTGACAGAAGCGGAAATCAAGCGCATGCGCGAAGAAGCTGAAGCAAATGCGGATGCCGATAAGAAAGTACGTGAGGAAATCGAGACCATCAACAAAGCTGACAGTTTGATCTTCCAAACGGAGAATCAATTGAAAGAATACGGTGACAAGATTCCTGCTGACAAACGCGCTCCTATCGACGAAGCATTGACTGAGTTGAAGGCAGCACACGAAAGCAAAGACCTTGATGCTATCAACGCTTCAATGGAAAAACTGAATACTGCATTCCAAGCTGCTAGTCAAGACATGTATGCTGCAAGTCAAGACGGACAAGCTGCTGAAGGCGCGAATGCCCAAGCAGAAGGAGATGCAGCTGACGAAGAAGTAACAGATGTTGACTTCGAAGAAGTGAAAGAAGAAAAGTAATTTTCTACTAGATATAGATTAAAAGGGAGGCTTCGGTCTCCCTTTTTTATTTCAATCACATTCCCATTATGGGAATGTATCCTATATGTGGAAAATTGTGTTGAATAATTATCTCATTATTTGACTGAATATGAAATCAATTCTCTTTCTTTGACTACCTCTAATCCAAAACTAAGAGTTATGCTAAAGGAATTTAAAGCGTTTATTTCAAAGGGCAACGTGCTAGATATGGCCGTTGGACTTATTATGGCAACCTACTTCGGTGCCATTATTAAATCATTCGTGGATGATGTGTTGATGCCACCTATTGGTCAGGCCATTGGCGGTGTTAGTTTCGAAGACCTCAAAATGTCAATTGGCGAGAATACAGACGCTGAAGGAAACATTACTGAAGTGTTCATCAACTACGGTACATTCATCAATACCATCATTACATTCATCATTGTTGCGTTTGCCATCTTTATGGTTGTTAAAGCATACAACAGAATGCAAAAGAAAGAAGAAGAGGCTCCAGCTGCACCTCCTGCTCCTTCAAAAGAAGAAGTGCTTCTTACAGAAATTCGCGACGCTCTCAGAAAGTAATTCCCGTCGTATAACAAGCTTAAAAGGTCGTGAAATTCACGACCTTTTTTTATGCGATCAAGACACCACTTCAGCCTCCTGAATAACACGAGTCCTTCAAGCTAACTTGAACTCAACTTATTCAGCGCAACAACTCCTTCTGAAGTGTGTTAAAAATAAAATTGTGTCTTTTTTGTGATTGAAGTCCGAGCATGAAAACTAATTTGCAACACATTTGTTAGGGATGTGGAATGAGTGAGCAGAAGAAGTATAAAAGAGGAGCAAGAATCACCTTATTGATCCTAGCGGGGTTAACAGGACTGAGTCTATGGCTGGCGTCAAACCTGGGTTTTGATTATAATTTCGAAAATTTCTTTCCTAAGAAC
>CAYGUR010000450.1:0-2025 GCA_964353035.1 uncultured Comamonadaceae bacterium
GAGTTGGCCGTGCGATTAAAAGGGTTGGCAAGTAAGAATAAACTAAAGGTGTTCGACAGAAATTCAACTCTAGCGAACGAACTGGAAGCGGCAAAACATGCAGTTGTTGAAGCGGAAGAACGAAAAGCGTCTTTGGAAAAAAAGAATATCCATTGGAAGCAAAAATGGAGCAAGGAGGACACAGAACAAGCCGTTTTGCAATGGGAAAAGTTCAGTGGGTCTGTTTTCAGGTGGTTGAATCCAGCTTTTTACAAACTGAAAAAGCAACTTGCAGAGAGCTACAACTTAGATGCGCACAAAATCAAACCAGCTATTGAAAAACTGCTCACCAATTTGTTTGAAGAACATGAATGTGCTGCTGAAATCAATCAGATAAAACAGCGTTTGATAGCTGATTTTAGTTTGCAATCTTGGGAGTCAGACGTTGCTTGGATTGAAGCGATGCAACAGAAACCAGCTGCAGCGCTCAACCACTGGCTACAGCAAAACAACAGTGATGAAATTGATGTTTTAATTGCAGAGCGCTCAGCATTTAATGATTTGCTCCAGAATTGTGCGCTGCTGTTTGGTGATGTAGCACACTTAACCTTGAACGATTTAGATCAAAAACTGCAAAGCGGGAAACAGTGGATTAGTTCACTTTCTGCGATGATTCCTTTTATCGAACAAGCAAAATCCGTTAGTCAGGAATTGCAATATTGCCTATTTACCCAGCCTTGGAATCTATCTGACTTCGAATTTAATTGTGCATATAAATCGCTTAGAGACATTTATGAGCACCAAGCGAACTTCGCAGGGGTAGAGGATGATAGTTTGCAAGTAAGTATTCGTCGGATTAACGCCCTTCTTGATAATTATTACGAACGCAATGTGGAGCACATTCAAGCCAAGATAAGAGCCGAATTTTTGGATATTATTCGTGTGACGGAATCAGTAGCAGCACAATTGACGGAAGAAGAAAAAGTGCTGAAAAGAACATGGGTCAGTGCAAGACGAATTCTTGAAAATGAATTCGGAAAAACGATGAGGTACAAGTCCATACGAGATTTGGCCGGGGCAGAAACCAATTCGTTACTCACGGCACTGAAACCTGTTTGGTTGATGAGTCCACTGAGTGTAAGTGATACCATGCCAATTGATGTGAATTTGTTCGATGTAGTGATTTATGACGAAGCAAGTCAAATCACAGTTGAAGAAGGTGTTCCTTCGCTTTTTAGAACGAAGCAGACCATTATTGTTGGTGACGAAATGCAGATGCCTCCTACCAATTTCTTTAGTTCGAATACCACGGTTGATGAAGATGAAAACGAAACGGAGCAACAGATAGGGATCAATTTAGATGCAGATAGTCTGCTGAATCAAGGGAGTCGAAAGCTTTCGTCGGTCATGCTCGGATGGCACTACCGAAGTAGACATGAAAGTTTGATTAGTTTCAGCAATGCCGCATTTTACAATCGAGGCTTGTTGACGATTCCAGACAATGTGATGCATCAAACGCGCGATGAATCTACCACGGCGATTATAGACGTAGATGCCGTCATCGATATTGATGAGATGTTAGCAAAAAGCATCAGCTACCATTATTTGGAGAACGCCACCTACGAAAAGCGAAAGAACACAGATGAGGCTAATTACATCGCCAATATGGTGAAACAATTGCTGGAACATGAAGAGAATAGAAGTATTGGTGTCGTTGCCTTTTCAATGGATCAACAATCTGAAATTGAGGCTGCATTAGAACGGTTGTGTGAGCATGACCGAGATTTTGAAGCCAGATTAGAGCAAGAGTACCAACGAATGGATGAGGATCAGTTCAATGGACTGTTCGTTAAAAACCTAGAGAATGTGCAAGGAGATGAACGTGATATTATTATCATGAGCGTTTGTTATGGTTACAACCATTCGGGCAAAATGTATATGAATTTTGGCCCCATCAATCGACGAGGTGGGGAAAAACGATTGAATGTTATTTTCTCAAGAGCCAAACGTAACATGATTGTGGTGTCGAGTATTCAACCCCAGGAC
>CAYGUR010000451.1:0-2017 GCA_964353035.1 uncultured Comamonadaceae bacterium
CAGGGGCGGCACACCTGCCGCCCGAAGGGGATTCAACTGCGTCAATTAATACGACGTAGCCACGAGCTTCGCTCGTGGTAACCACAGCCCCCTTGTTGGTGTTCGCGCGCAATGCGCGCGACCTCTTCAAATCCTACTCGCCGCCTTACCACGAGCGAAGCTCGTGGCTACATATCGTCATCGACCTCGTTGGTAGAACTAGGAAATCCTTTTTCAATGTTACTCCAGCAGGGTCGCCTTACTAGGCGACCATTCATTGAGTTACCAACTTCAACGTTTCCACATGCAGCCCTCGTCCTTCGGCAAGGCTTCGGTGGATGCCGTAAAAGCCTTTCGCGAAGCACATCTTTTCAAGGAAAATAGAGTTGCTCTCAATCTCCCACAATTCATTTGATATTTTATCTATCAACAGATTGGCGTACTTTTATAAAACGTTCAAACGCACAAACATCAGAAACACTTGAAATACAAATTATACATTAAGTCACTTTGCCTTTTGATGGTTATCTGTTTTCTAGAGCTTGCTGCCAGCGGACAGATTACCTTCAACCGAAGGTACGGGTTGGGTGCCACCAATTGTAATTTCTACAGTGTGGCTGAAGTTTCTGATGGCTTCTTGGTTACGGGTATGAAAGTAGATGGGAGCAATTTGCCTTATTCTGTGCGTTTAGATGCCTATGGCGAAGTGATTGAGGTACATGAGTTTGAATACGAAGGCTACCTGCCCAATTTGTATGAAAGTGCTTTGCAATGGACACCTCAAGGAGAGCTTGTGAATGTTGGTCACATTTCAGACTCCAGTGATGTGTTTCAATCAGTGATTTACTGGTTTGATGAAACAGGAGATACCCTGCGGACCCGCAGAGATTATTCAGACATTGTGTTGAATGACATTGAGGTGTTTGGACAATACCCCGGTTGGTATACACCGCGTGACCTTACCCAAGATGAAGAAGGCAATTTGTATGAGCTTTCACAATGGGGTTGGCCATTTGGTGTTGTACGTAAACGGGATCCAGACGGTGAGCTCCTTTGGACCTTTGAGTTTGAATTTGATGAGGCGGCTTCTGAGCTTGAGATTCACAATATCTCTTTTTATGATGGGAAGCTCTATTTTAATACCAAACTGCTGTATTGGTGGGACCCTCCAACGTCCTTCTTTTATATTCTTGATGCAGAAAATGGAGAAGTCATTCTTGAAATGGAACTAGTTGAATGGGCTATGGACCAGCATCGTCAATTATTCCCTTTAGACAGTGGTTACCTAATTGCGGGAAGGCAGAACTATCCAGACGCTTTTGGAAATGCACCTGCCGTGTATCGTCTCTCAGAAGAAGGAGAAATTGTCTGGGAGCGAATTTTTGGGGATGCTGACACTTCACTGGATCGGTACTGCGAGGAAATTCTAAAAGTTTCAGAATCAGAATATGTTTGTGCCTGCAATACCTATGATTCAGAGCCCATTGAAGAAATATATGGCCTCAACAACCAAACTGTCTCTGTTTCAAGATTTACAGAAGATGGGGAGGTAATATGGTCTCGAGAATACATGGGTTTCCATAGGCCTTTTGACCGGCACGCGGTTCATTCTTTCATCCAAACCTCAGATGGCGGTTTTGCTTTTTGTGGTGTTTCACAAGACTGGAATGAAGAGGATCCTGATTTTGTAGGTCCGCCCGTTCAAGGCTGGCTGGTCAAGCTAGATGAATTTGGCTGCCTGGAGCCCGGCTGTCAATTTTTAGATATTGAACAGATCTCTTTAGACAGTGAAGGCAGCTTGAAAATATTCCCTAATCCGTCCAACGGCACTTTTAAGCTTGAGATGAACTCCCCCAGTGTTTTAAACAAGAGTGAAATTTTAATCACAGACCTTTCAGGTCGCACAGTACACCAAGAAATGATCTCTGCAGGCCAGAGCACCCTTCAGATACACCACCTCTCCAGTGGTTTGTACCAAGTACATTGGATTGCTGATGGCATATTGATAGATTCAGAACAGGTGGTGGTGCAGTAGGGA
>CAYGUR010000452.1:0-316 GCA_964353035.1 uncultured Comamonadaceae bacterium
TTAACCCTAGAATACCCGGCCATCCAAGCGGAGCAAAGGTACCAACCGAATCGATTGGCCGTGCATCGGCACCCTTCAAAAATGGCCAGTATTTTACAAGCGTGATGAATGAGTTTGTAGACGTTGATCAACTACTAGGCTCAAGCTCCCTTCGCCTCAACACTTACCTAACGCAATTCTTTGGCAAAAAAAAATCCTTGCTCAAGAGGGAGAGCAAGGATCTGGTAAAGAGAGATTGGTAAAACACCGGACCCTTATTGAAGAGCCACGTCCTTTCGCTTTTACAGCTCGCTGAAGATCCAAATCTTCTCAACTA
>CAYGUR010000452.1:326-2015 GCA_964353035.1 uncultured Comamonadaceae bacterium
ATTTACATTGCATTAACACGCAGCGAAAGGGTGACTTAAGGAGCGGTATGGTTTTGCCAATGAGCGGTATCGATTTAAAAAGGAGCGGTTTTCATTTCCCTGTTTTTGCGTCAAAAAATCAGGTGAAAGGTTCCGAAAGCGGTGTGAACGGTTCGCATTTTTGGCGAACGGAAGCTTACATGAACTAGTCTGTGCAGTACAAGGCAGCAATTTCTGCCGCACGTTTGGCGTAAAAGCCTTCTTGAGCCTGAATGTGTTGAAGCAATTCGCAGGCTTCGCTGTCCTCTTGAATTTCAAGGAGTTCTTTCGCTAAATAGAATTCACTTTCAGCTTTGAATGTGGGAATGCTCAAGTCTTTAGACATCCTGAGATAGGAAATACTGGTTTCATGTCGGTTCAATTCCCGAGCGCACATTCCTCCATAAAACAGTCCGTTGGCATCATCAGGAAAATGTTCCAGAATGGTGTTGAAGCGATTCATGGCTTTTTTATAGCGCGCTAAGGCGAAGAGTTCCATGGTTTCTTCCAGGTAGTCTACGTAGGCTATTTCTTTGGTGTCATTCAGGGTGATAATGGTTTTATCATCTTTGGTCTGCATGCTGGCAGGGGTGCCAAGGTCAGGAGTGAAGGAAACCTTCCATGAGTTGGAAGTTCTGATTCCACGGTAGTCTACCATTTTATAGTCTAGTAGGTGGTAGATAGGTGCTCCTGCAACCATTGGTTCGCGGTCATCAGCAGATTTTGTTGGACTGGTCACAGGCGAAGGTTCTTCTTTTCGAAGGGGCTCTGGAGCAGGTGTTTTGCGCACGTATTCTTCGTTCACCGACTCTGCTCGCTGGTCGTTTTTGCGTGGGAGCTCAACTGGCTCTTTCACTGTGAACGTCATGCTGCTATCAGTTACTTTGCTTTCTACTACAATGGGTTCTTCTGTTTGCTCAACCTCTTCTGCTGGCATTTCCTGCGTCAGTTGTTTGGTCACTGGTTGATCATCAGATTGACTACCCAGCATCATCCATATAAGAACGGTGGTCACCACCAAAATGCCTGGAACGATCCACCAAGATCCATTGGTTGCCGACTTGCGATCAATGCGCTTGCGAAGGCGGTCTACTGTGTGAATAGCTGTGGGATTGTTTTCATATCCTTCGATGGCCTCAGCAAGGAATGGATCAGACAGCGCGCGGCTTTCGAGCCAATGTGCTTCGTCACTGCTGGCTTCGCCCGAAATGTATTTTCGAAGAATTGCTTCCTCTTGCGAAGGGTCTATATGTGAGGTGTATTTATTCATTTTTGGTCAGCATCAGCTGCAAGTTTCGTTTGCCATTTTGAAGAAAGCTTTTCACTTTCTTCATGTCGTAACCCGTTACATCGGCTACTTCTTTGTAACTCTTCTGCTCGAGGTAAAACAGTCGGATACATTTTTGCTGCTCAGGACTCAATTGGTCTATTGCGCGTTCCAAAGCCACCAGTTGTGCTTCGTTTTCAAACGCCAAAGCCACTGAGTCTTGATTGTCTTCAATTTGGTCTTCTGTTTCACGAACGAAGTGCTG
This sequence comes from uncultured Comamonadaceae bacterium, assembly GCA_964353035.1. GTDB lineage: Bacteria > Bacteroidota > Bacteroidia > Flavobacteriales_D > Sanyastnellaceae > JAQWQB01. The sequence goes on from CAYGUR010000452.1 coordinate 1,877, forward strand.
TTTTTGCTTGCGCAATTGCATCAGGCAATGGTTTCGTGTTACAGTAAAGAGCCACGATTTGAAGTGAGCTACCTCATGCGTTAGCAGGTCTTTGAGTAGTTTTTCAAAGACCTGCATGACGGCATCTTCAGCGTCAGTT
>CAYGUR010000453.1:0-1986 GCA_964353035.1 uncultured Comamonadaceae bacterium
GCATACTGGAGGGTCAGCATTTGGAGAAATCTCCACAAGATCCATTTCCATCTCCTGTGCCATTTTAAGGGCAACATCAGTGGAATAAACTCCTTGTTCGATATCTTCTCCAACCAACCTTACCTCTTTGGCATTGATTCGTCGGTTTATCCGGTGCTGGTCTTCTTTAATAACCCTTGCCGGACCTCTACTACGTCTTCTTCGTATTGCTATGGCTTCAACAAATTAAATTAATACTAATCCAGAATTGCTCTAATCTCTTGATTGATCAATTCTGAGAATTCCTCTATAGACATGGAGCCCAAATCACCGTGGCCTTGTTTACGAACTGAGACCACATTGTTCTCTTGTTCGTTCTCCCCTACAATTAACATGTACGGGACTTTTTCGACCTCAGCGTCTCTGATTTTTTTACCAATCTTCTCAGCCCTAGTATCTACGAGGGCGCGAATATCGTAATTTTCAAGCACATTCGAAAGGTTATCAGCATATTCATTGAACCTATCGCTAATTGGGAGGATTTTCACCTGCTCTGGGTTCAACCAAAGCGGAAACTTCCCAGCACAGTGTTCAATCAAAATTGCAACAAAACGTTCCATTGAGCCGAACGGTGCGCGGTGAATCATCACTGGTCTGTGGGCAGTATTGTCTTTCCCAACGTACTCAAGTTCAAATCGTTCTGGCAGGTTGTAATCAATCTGCACTGTGCCCAGTTGCCACTTTCGTCCGATGGCATCTCTCACCATGAAGTCGAGCTTCGGCCCATAAAAAGCAGCCTCCCCTAATTCAACTACAGTTTTAAGTCCTTTTTCATCTGCAATTTCCTGGATTGCTTTTTCGGCATTGTCCCAGTTATCGTTCGAGCCGATGTATTTCTCAGGTGTTTCTGGGTCTCTCAACGAAACTTGTGCTACATAATCTTTGAAGTCAAGTACTTTAAAGATGTAGAGAACAAGGTCAATCACCTTCCCTACTTCTTCTTTCACCTGATCAACGGTACAGAAAATATGCGCATCATCTTGCGTAAAACCTCTTACACGTGTCAATCCGTGTAACTCACCACTTTGCTCATACCTATATACAGTTCCAAATTCCGCATAGCGAATAGGAAGGTCACGGTAAGAACGTGGTCTACTTTTATAAATCTCACAGTGGTGCGGACAGTTCATTGGCTTCAGCAGGTACAACTCACCTTCTTGCGGCGTGTTGATAGGCTGGAAACTATCTGCTCCGTATTTCTCGTAGTGACCAGAAGTCACATACAAATCTTTATTTCCGATGTGCGGCGTAATCACAGGAAGGTAACCTGCTTTGCGCTGTGCTTCTTTGAGGAAGTTCTCAAGTCGAGCTCTCAGCTGAGCACCTTTCGGCAACCAAAGCGGAAGACCTTGTCCAACTTTTTCAGAAAAGTGAAACAAGTCCATTTCCTTTCCAAGCTTGCGGTGATCTCTTTTCTTCGCCTCTTCGAGCAACTCTAAATGTTCTTTGAGTTGCTTTTGTTTTGGAAATGCAACACCATATATACGTGTGAGTTGTTTGTTCTTCTCATCACCTTTCCAATAAGCGCCCGCAACGGTCATCAATTTCATTGCTTTGATCGCGCCTGTATTCGGGATGTGCGGCCCACGACATAAATCGGTGAATCCGCCTTGCGTATAAAAGGTAATGGTTCCATCCTCCAAGCGCTCTAACAAATCCAACTTGTATTCGTCGCCCTTCTCTTTATAATACGCAACGGCCTCATCTTTCGAAATCTCTTTTCGAATGAATTCGCTTTTTTGCTGCGCCAACTCGAGCATTTTCTTTTCTACCCGATCGAAGTCTTTCTCACTGAAGGTCACATCCCCAAAATCTACATCATAGTAGAATCCATTTTCAATGGGAGGTCCAACCCAGAATTTTATTCCTGGATACAACGCTTCGAGAGCTTCAGCCATGATGTGCGCAGCCGAGTGCCACAAGGTTGATTTCGCATTGTCATCATCC
>CAYGUR010000454.1:0-1976 GCA_964353035.1 uncultured Comamonadaceae bacterium
GGTGTAAACATGGTAACACGTCACGTGAAGCCTAATGCAACCAACCCACAGGGAGGTGTAATCGAGCAAGAAGCTGGAGTGCATATCTCAAATGTTATGGTAATTGACAACCAGGGAAATGCAACACGTGTTGGCCGCCGTAGAGGCGACAATGGCAAGCTTGTTCGCTTTTCCAAGAAAACTAATCAGGAGATTAAGTGATGAGCTATACACCTAGACTTCAAACTTCCTATGAGGAAGTAATCGCCAAGAAACTCCAAGAGCAGTTCGAATACAGCTCGAAAATGGAAGTGCCTCGCATTACCAAAATCTGCCTTAATCAAGGTATTGGTAAAGCAGTGGCTGATAAGAAAATGATTGACACAGCGGTTGAAGAAATGTCTGCTATTGCAGGACAACGCGCTATCCCTACCTACTCTTCGAAAGATATTTCGAACTTTAAGTTGCGTAAGGGAATGCCAATTGGCTGCCGTGTGACATTACGTCGTGTGCGTATGTATGAGTTCCTTGATCGTTTGATTGCGGCTTCTCTACCACGTACAAGAGACTTTAGAGGTGTGAAAGCAAAAGGATTCGATGGTAGAGGTAACTTTACGTTCGGTATCAAGGAGCAAATCATCTTCCCTGAATTGAATATCGATAAAATTAAGTACATCAATGGGATGGACATCACGATTGTAACAACAGCTCGCACCGATGAGGAAGCGAAAGCATTGCTTACTGCGTTTGGTTTTCCATTCACAAAGAACTAGAAGAATGGCGAAGGAATCAATGAAAGCCCGTGAGCGCAAGCGCGAAAAGCTTGTAGCTCGTTATGCTGAGAAAAGAGCGGCGCTCAAAGAAGCAGGAGATTGGGATGCACTACAAAAGCTACCAAAAAACTCTTCATACGTACGTCTGCACAATCGTTGCAGCTTAACAGGTCGTCCGCGTGGTTACATGCGTCAATTTGGATTATCTCGTGTGACTTTCCGTGAAATGGCATTGTCAGGCAAGATTCCTGGAGTTAAAAAAGCAAGCTGGTAAGACTAAGGTTATGTATACAGATCCAATCGCAGATTACTTGACGCGCATCAGAAATGCGCAGATGGCACAGCATAAAGTGGTAGAGATTCCTGCTTCTAACCTGAAGAAAGAAATCACCAAGATTCTCTTTGATAAAGGTTACATCTTGAACTACAAGTTCATGGATGACGATAAGCAAGGTGCTATTAAAATCGCTTTGAAGTACCACCCAAAAACGAAGCGTCCGGCAATTACTGACATTCAACGTGTAAGTAAGCCAGGTCTTCGTAAATATGCCGGAAAAGATACTCTTCCGAGAATTCTGAACGGCCTTGGTGTTTCTATTCTATCAACTTCTCGCGGAGTGATGACTGAAAAAGAAGCACGTAACCTTAAAGTAGGGGGCGAAGTCCTTTGCTACGTATATTAATCAGACAACACAATTGAGATGTCTAGGATAGGTAAATCACCAGTAACCATTACAAGCGGAGTTGAAGTGTCTGTTGACGCTAACAACCTTGTTACCGTTAAAGGACCTAAGGGAACTTTGACGCAACAAGTAGATTCTGCTATTGAGGTTAAGATAGAAGAAGGAGAAGTTGTACTTTCGCGTCCTTCGGATCATAAAGACCACCGTGCGAAGCATGGATTGTACCGTTCGTTGATCTTCAATATGATTGAAGGTGTAACAGTCGGATACAAGAAAGAACTCGAATTGGTAGGGGTTGGATACCGTGCAAAGTCTACAGGACAAGTTCTTGAATTGGCTTTGGGGTACAGCCACCCAATTGTTATTGAACTCCCTAAGGAGATTGCAGTAACAGCGGAAACAAAGAAAGGATCGAACCCAGAGATTACTTTGGAGAGCTTTGACAAACAGTTGATTGGACAAGTTGCTGCTAAGATTAAGTCTCTGCGTAAGCCTGAACCATACAAAGGAAAAGGTGTTCGTTTCAAAGGAGAATTTATTC
>CAYGUR010000455.1:0-1947 GCA_964353035.1 uncultured Comamonadaceae bacterium
GGCCGTAGCTCATCAGCTAATCGACTAAATCATTTTCAAGGGCATACCTCACCATACCAGCAATATTGCGCACCCCCATTTTGTGCATTATTTTCTTTCGATGCGATTTAACCGTATTTGCCGTGATGCTCAGCTCATCAGCAATCTCTTCCGTTGTGCGTTCGTCGCAAATCAATCGAATGACATCTAACTCTCTGCTAGACAGCTCCACCATTTGTGAATTAGAGTACTCTGAACCCTTTTGGAGTTCTACGAGTCGAGAAGTTGCTGTTCCACTCAAGTAGTAGTCGCCCGCCATGACTGTTTCAACTGCTTTAAGAATACTCACCTTCGAAACATTCTTCAACATGTAACCATTCGCACCCTTTTCAAGTGCGGTACGAATAAATGCAGGTTCGTCATGCATCGTGAGCATAAGGATCTTGAGTGTTGAATTGGTTTTCCGAATCTCATCGAGCACTTCAAGTCCATCCATATGCGGCATATGAATGTCTAGAATCAACACATCAATATCGCGCTTTCGAATCATTTCCAATGCGGCTTTGCCTGTTACTGCGTGGTCAACAATTGAAACAGCTGTTTCATCTTGAAGGAGAGATACGAGTCCATCAATGATAATTTGATGGTCATCTACTAGTGCAATTTTATAAGTCATTACTTTTCAGATAAGAGAGGTACAATTATTCGAATGAGGGTTCCAGCATCTTGCTTTTCTCCAAATTCCAGTTTTCCATGAAGCGCAGTTATACGTCCTGAAATATTCGTAAATCCAGCACCGTTGCCATTTTCAAATTGATGTCTAGTCATACCTACCCCATCGTCCTTCACTTGAAGCACGATAGACTCCTTCTTTCGAACGAGGTTAATTCGTATGGTTGTCGGATTGGCATGTTTTAAGGCATTACTCACAAGTTCCTGAGAAATACGATACAGGTTCAACTCCTGCATGGCATCCAAGCGCTCTTCCATACCAATGGAGTTCAAGCGTACATTCACCTTGCCTGTTTCAGAGATCTGGTCGCACAAATCGCGCAAAGCTGATACCAAACCAAACTTAATCAAAACACCCGTCATCATATCATGCGAGAGTTTACGCGTTTCGCTGACCGTATTGTCTAGAAGTTCAAGTACTCTTTTTGCTTCACTTACTTCTAACACTTCTTTTCCTGTTGCCTTTTCAAAAGCAGATGAGAAGTGCATGCCTAGGGTTGACAACATGCTTCCAATGTGATCATGAAGCTCTCTTCCCAACCGCTTTCGCTCTCCTTCTTGTCCGGCGATCATGGCCTCCATTGAAGAAATCTCCTGCTTTCTAATCAACTCACTCACTTCCTTTTCATGCTGGAGTGTCTTATTCTTTGCTTTGAACTGACTGAACACTATGATACCACCCGAAATGAGCACAATAAATAATCCAAAGATGATTGCAAGAATTGTATTCTGCTGTTCTTTTTCAGCAGCTTCCTCAGCTTTAAAGCGCTCTCTTGCATGTTCAAACGCAAGTCGTTCATTTTCAAAATTTGCCGCTTCAATTTGCATTTTTTCAAAACGCAATCGCAGCTCTGCCGATTCCATTTCCCGATGATAATCATGCGATTTTTCAGCCCATTCAAAGGCTTTTTCATAGTCACCCAAGAAATAGTAGCAATCTTTGATGCTCTCAGCAACGGCAAACAGATTATCAGCTGAGGTTTCAGCCTGAACACTCAAATCATAGCTCACCAAAAACATCTCTAAGGCCTCTTGATCTTTGTCTAGATTGAACAGCGTACCTGCATAATTGTATGTCAATGCCTCAAGCGCAGCAAGGTCATGTTCATTTTCTGCTTGCCCTATGGCATACTCATAAAGCTCTATTGCCTCATCAACTCTATCTAGATCACTCAGGATCATCGCTCGGATGTTTAGAACGGGGATGCGGTAAATGTCAATTTCATGTTTTCTAAT
>CAYGUR010000456.1:0-422 GCA_964353035.1 uncultured Comamonadaceae bacterium
GGCGTTGGTTTGGGCTTATTTCGATTTTCTAAAGGTACTGGAAAAGTTCACGAAAAAGTGTTTTTGACTCTGGACGAAATATGGACTCACTGCTCAATTGCGTTGAACAGACTTAACTAAACCAAAAAAGGACACAACTGCGTCCTTTTTTGGTCATTTTATGACAAGATGAAAATGTTTCAAAGGGACTACCTGCCCACAAAATATTTCGAAACACATTGTTGATTTTCTTTCTTTAAATGAAGAAAGTAGACTCCAACATTGCGTTGCGACGTTAACTCTGAATTCGTATGTTGGATGGTGAATTGATCAACTTGCTTTCCGTCCATTGAAAAGATAGTAGCCTCTGCTCCCATCCATTCAGGTGTGGCATGAATAACCACACCGCCCCCGTTCTGAGACAATGAAAATGGGCACTCAGG
>CAYGUR010000456.1:432-1942 GCA_964353035.1 uncultured Comamonadaceae bacterium
TACTTTTTAAGCCTGATTCTTCTGCGATTCCAAGTGAAGTGTCTGAGGTACTCATAATGTAAGACGCTTCATTTTCGTTCGAATATATTACCTCTGGCTCGCCCGCTGCGAAATCAGCATCACCTTCATACAACCCAGTAAATAAGAAGCGTCCGTTTCCTTCACGCACAAAAATTGCGGACGTATCAAAATGCGCTGTAGATATTAAGTCACCTGAAGTATTAAACGTAATGAGAACAGTATGTATTCCTTCTCCGAGGTTGAGGTTCATTGGAGTGTCACCGTCCAATAGTAAATCATTTTCTTGAGTTACCATAGCCACTACAATCGTGTTATTCAACGAATTGTAGAACACCGTTCGACCATGATTATTTGATACTGAATTAGGCGACACAAAAGTATGTGCCCATCTCAGTTGGCCCATAGAGTCTAAACTAACGAGATAAACATCATTTCCATTGGCTTCGAAATTGACCACTTCACTTGAAAAATCGAAATCTTGTTCTCCAAAAAACACACCTGAAGTGTACAAATTCCCTGAATCATCTAGTGTCATGTTATATGGATATGCACTCATTTCAGGATTATCCATTGAATAGACCCATTGAAATTCTCCTTCTGGATTAAGACAAGCGATAAAGGGAAGATTCGAATTTGTGTTCGTTACAATCGTAAACGGCTCTCCTGCAATTTCCAATTGAAGGCCTTGATCATATATGCCTAACAAATAAATCCATCCTTCAGGATTTACTTTTGTGGAGTAGCCTAATTGATCGCCATCTATGTTTTCAAATTCCACACCAGAGATGATATTGGACCAAATAGGATTGCCATCAAAATCAAATTTGATAATGAATACATCATCTCCTGCTCCTGAAAATTGAATTTCGTCAGATAGATCCATTTCATTATTGAAAAAACCCGTACAAACAAGGTAATCATCTTGTACGTTGATCGATTTCATACCGCTTGACGGACCTACTTCGAAAGTGTATTCCCACAGTAGGTTTCCTTCCGAATCAAGCTTAATTAAAAAAGACTTGTTGTCTAAATTATCGAATTCGGGAACGAACACTCCTTCACCAGGATCAAGATCTAAATCACCTCTGTAACTTCCTGCTAAATAAAGATTTCCTTCATTGTCTGCAGCAATATCTGAAGGTCGAAGGGCATATTGAGGGGATGTGTTTATTCCTAAACGCATGAGCTTATGCCAAATTAAATTTCCGCTTTCGTCATGCTTAGAGAGAAGCAACGCTGTAGTCAAATCATAGCCGTCTAAAGGCGTTATCTCTACAACCGTAGTGCCATTTTGAGAATGAATTTCAGTAGTACAATCAATGTACCTTATACTGAACACGGAACCATCTGGAGCCTCAATAGGGTTTACATTACGGATTTCACTTTCACAAGGTGAACTATAGGTGACAACCCAAAGCTGAGCTTCTATTGTCAGCGTTGCGATGGACAACATGGCGACGCCAAAAATGGCGAACAAAGTCCTCATTTC
>CAYGUR010000457.1:0-1941 GCA_964353035.1 uncultured Comamonadaceae bacterium
CCATTTCTTTGCAATCCTGCAGTTTCAAAAGGACTTCATTTCGAACATTCGAAATAAATGGCATTCCAATCATGTCTATTACAAGCTCACACTCCTTCCCCCTACCAGTCAACGAATTATTTTTTCTCCCAACATATGTATTCACATTCATCCCCTTTGGGAAATCAACATTCAGGTTGAGCTATGCACCACGAAATCTATGCATTGTGTATCTTCAGGAATCCTCTTTAAGTCTATACTCATGAAAATTCATTTCCTCTGTTTCATCCTGCTTTTTGGCGTTAACAGCCTTTTCGGACAAGATTGCCAGCAAAGAAAAAACAGAAATCCATTGCTTCGTGCTTTCGCTGATGCTTCGCGAAGTGATAGTTTAGACGTGCTGCACATTGATTTAAGCTTAGACATGACCCACTGGAGCGAACAAGAGCTATACGGGGTGGCAGAATTAGAACTTGAAGCGAAGGTTGACAACATTGAACGCATCGTGTTCGACCTATTAGCGCTTCAAATTGACAGTGTAAAACTTGACGGAACATTGGTGAGCTTTTCCCACGAAGATCCATTGTGCGTTTGTTATGCTGAATCAGCTTACAACATCGGTGACTTCATACAAGCAACGGTCTATTACCATGGGAGTCCTGTGGAAGATGAATCAGGTTGGGGTGGCTTCTATTGGCAGAACGATTTCGCCTTTAACCTTGGCGTCGGATTCGATGCGGATCCGCACAACTTTGGAAGGGCTTGGTTTCCTTGTTTTGACAATTTTGTTGAGCGAAGCACTTATTCCCTGCATGTTCTCACGAATGAAGCGCGCACTGCATACTGCGGAGGCACCTTAGAAAGTGTTGAGGAGCTGGGAGGAGACAGCCTGCTGACTACCTGGAACATCGAACAAGAAATCCCCAGTTATCTCGCGAGCATCGCTGTAGGTGACTATGTGCATGTCACGCAAAATTTCGAAAGTACAACAGGCGCTTCTATTCCTATTTGGCTTGCAGCCGAACCTGGTGATACAACAGCTTTGATTAACTCTTTCGCCAACCTCATTCCTTGCCTTGAAAGTTTTGAAGATGCATACGGTCCGTACGAATGGCCGCGTGTTGGATATGTTCTAGTTCCTTTTAGTTCTGGCGCCATGGAGCACGCTATGAACATTGCTTATCCACAATTTGCCGCCAATGGAGGATTGTCTAGTCAAACATTGATGGCGCATGAATTGGCACATCATTGGTGGGGTGATTATGTTACGTGCGCCTCCCAAGAAGACATGTGGTTGAACGAAGGAATGGCGTCTTACAGTGAAGCCCTTTTCATTGAATCCATAGAGGGAAGCGAAGCCTACTTGGAGTATGTCAGGGAGAATCACAAAGATGTACTTCTGTATGCGCATAGGCGCGATGGCGAAAGACTTCCCGTCTCTGGAATAGGTCATTCCTATACCTACGGCGATCATGTCTATAACAAAGGTGCAGATGTGGCCCACACCTTACGCGGATACATGAATGACGAATTCTTCACTGGATTAACTTCCTTCTTGACCGAGCACCCTTTTGAGGATGTTACAAGTGAACAGTTGCGTGACCACCTCGACCCGCTTACTGACGCGGATGTTTTCAACTACTTTGAAGATTGGATTTTCCAGCCTGGTTTTCCCGACATACGTGTTTCAAACATGGAAGTGACGGAAAATGGTGGGACCTATGACGTATCCCTCACCATCACTCAGTTTCTTCACTACGCTGAGCATTTTTACACGAATGTCCCGATTGAAATTGAGTTCTTGAGTGGGGAGTGGGGAGAAAGTTTTGTGAGTGAACAAGTGGTTTCGGGTCCAAGTACGAACATTGAACTCACGCTACCCTTCCTACCTGAATTTGTGGTATTGAATCGGTCCGAAAAAATCAATCAGGCCGTTTTAGCTGAGGAGCTTGTGATTGATGA
>CAYGUR010000458.1:0-1940 GCA_964353035.1 uncultured Comamonadaceae bacterium
GTGCTCAATCTATGGGCAATCACCAAAGACGTTCTATTCTTCATCAACTTGAAGATGGCCTCTTGGACCAACTTTTCCGATTTGGTATCCAAAGCAGAAGTAGCTTCATCCAAAATCAAGATGGGCGGATTCTTATAAACGGCGCGCGCAATGCTGATTCGCTGCTTTTGTCCACCTGAGAGCTTTCCACCAGAATCCCCCACTACAAAACCGTAGGTATTCGGCAAGTCTTTGATAAACTCTTCGGCATTCGCCACCAGAGCTGCTTCCTTCACTTTTTCTAAATTGGGCTCTAGAAAACCAAGTGCGATGTTACTCGCTACTGAATCATTGAACAAGATGCTGTCTTGTGTTACCACCCCCATTTTCGCTCTTACATCCAATAAGGCGTAATCTGTAATGGCTGTTCCGTCAATGCATACTTCGCCCGAAGCAACATCATAAAACCTACCCAAGAGATTGGCTAGGGTCGACTTCCCTCCTCCTGACGGACCAACCAAAGCAACGGTTTGTCCTTTTTCAATGGTGAGATTGATGCCTTTGATGACCTCCTCATCTTTGTATGAAAAACGAACATTCTTGAACTCAATTTTGTCTTTGAACTGAGCCAAAGGAATAGCATCTGGTTTATCTGCAATGCTCACTTCAGCATGCATGATTTCATTGATACGCTCAATGCTGGCAGCACCTTTGTTGATTTTGAAAATGGCATCGGAAAACGCTTTCGCCGGTGGAATGATTTGAGAAAATACAACGAGGTATCCAATGAACAGGTCCCCGCTCATGCCGTCAGTATCACTAAGCACCAATTTCCCGCCAACATATAAAAGGATGGCAATGACGGAAAGAGAGATGAACTCACTCATGGGCGACGATAAATATTCGCGCTTATAGAGCTTTCGCATCAGGCGGAAATACGATTCATTCACTTCATTGAACCGATTCTTAAACTGCTCTTCACCGTTGAACGCTTTAATGACTTTTAATCCGCCTAAAGTCTCTTCAATCACCGAAATCAGGTCGCCCAATCGCGTTTTTCCGCGCTTGGCCGCGTTTTTTAAGCTCTTAGCAATTCTGCTGATGAGAAACCCTGAAACAGGAAGAAAAATGAGCGCAAACAAGGTGAGCTTCCATGAAATGACAAACAGAGTCACCAGCGAAATTACGACCATGATGGGCGATTTAAACAAGATTTCAAGTGCCCCAATCACAGAGAACTCCACCTCCATCAAGTCATTCGTCATACGAGAAATCACATCTCCTTTTCGTTCATCAGAATAAAATCCGATTGGAAGGTCTACCGCTCTGTCATACAATCGCTTGCGAAGATCTCTTGCCACGCCCGTTCGAATGGTTGCCAAGCTAAATAGCGAAAGGTAATTCACCAGATTCTTGAGCAAGGCCAAAATCACAATCGCAATGCACATATAGAGCAAGGCCTGCTCCTTCCCATTCTCTGCAACGAATGCGTCTAAACTATTCGCCAAACGTGAGTACCAATAATCAGTAGATGTTTGACTGTTGACATCAGCCGTTTGAATTTTTTCTTCCGTGAATAAAATTCGAAGAAAAGGGACAACGCTCAAAAAGGTGAACAAGGATAGTATCGCATTGAGCAAATTGAAAAAGATGTTGGCGTACAAATTGGTTTTGTACTTCAGCACCATTCGAAATATGTCCCAGAATTTCTTCATCTACAGTCCGGTATAGTTGGAAGGTGTAATATGAGCAAGCTCTGCTTTAATTTCGTCCGAAACACTTAAAGTCTGAATAAAAGCTGAAATCGACTTTTCAGTGATACCTTCATTCGTACGCGTTAACGCTTTCAACGCCTCATATGGTTTTGGATAGCCTTCTCTGCGCAAAATGGTTTGAATGGCTTCTGCCACTACCGCCCAATTGTCTTCCAAATCTGCAGCCAGAGCTCCTTCATTAAATAG
>CAYGUR010000459.1:0-1923 GCA_964353035.1 uncultured Comamonadaceae bacterium
AAAAATCATTCATAATACGTAAATATACGTATAATGTATGAAAAATGATACATTTAGTAGGGTTAGTGAAGAAGTTTTTGAGAAATCAAGGACGAAAAAGGTCTGTTCCCATTTTACTGATTGAAATAGGCAGCACAACTCGTTGTTAGCTCCTCTATCAGCGCCTCATCCTTTTCAATCTTCACTTTCCTCTGTCCACACAGCCAACTCATTGCCCGAAGGATCCTTAAACTGAAATCTTCGTCCGCCTGGAAACGAAAAGACAGGCACACTGATTTCACCTCCTGCAACTTTCACACGTTGTTCTATTGTTTCAAGGTCATCATGGGCAATCACAACAAGGACACTATTGACAATGGCTTCGGATGTTTTTTCAAATCCACCAGCAATTCCACTGTCTTCAAAGGACACATAGTTTTCGCCATAATCAGTGAATTTCCAATTGAATACCTTTTTGTAAAACACCTTGGTGAGTTCTAGGTCTGTGGCTTTGAATTCAATGTAATTTATATGGTTATTCATGTGCAGTTTGGAATGTAGAGAATGGATAAAATTTGAATGCACAATTTAATTGAAACTGGTTGATTCTCCTTGGAAAGCCCTTAATAAACCGTAACTTATCCTCGAACAGAGGTTTTGAAATTCGTATAGCTTTAATCTATGATTGTATAAAGCTTATAAATGAATATGATTGAAAACTTTGTTCTAATTTGCTTCATATAATTAAAAAAGAATTTTCAAAAATGAGCGATAACACACACTCTAGCAAATCGTCTTACAATATCAACAGCGAAAGTAAATGCCCCTTTCACGGTGGAGCTGTAAAACACAGCGCTGGTGGAGGAACAACCAACAAAGATTGGTGGCCAAATCAGTTGAACCTGGACATTCTTCGTCAACATGCTTCAAAATCAAATCCCCTAGGAGACGATTTTGATTACGCTGAGGCCTTCAAAAGTTTGGATTTAAAAGCACTGAAACAAGACCTGTATGATTTGATGACAGACTCTCAGGAGTTCTGGCCAGCAGATTACGGTCATTATGGTCCCTTCTTCATTCGCATGGCCTGGCACAGCGCAGGAACTTATCGTATCGTTGATGGACGTGGCGGCGGTGGAACAGGAACGCAACGATTCGCTCCATTGAATAGCTGGCCTGACAACGTGAACTTAGATAAAGCACGTCTGCTACTGTGGCCAATTAAGCAGAAGTACGGACAAAAAATTTCATGGGCTGACCTGATGATTCTTGCAGGAAACTGCGCGCTGGAATCAATGGGATTCAAAACATTTGGTTTTGCAGGAGGTCGTCCAGATGTATGGGAATCAGAAAAAGATATTTACTGGGGTTCAGAAGGAGAGTGGTTAGATGACAAGCGTTACACGGGAGATCGTGAACTCGAAAATCCGCTTGGTGCCGTTCAAATGGGATTGATTTACGTCAACCCAGAAGGACCAAACGGAAATCCAGATCCACTATTGGCGGCGAAAGACATTCGTGAAACCTTCGGACGCATGGCCATGAATGATGAAGAGACAGTGGCATTGATTGCGGGCGGACACACCTTCGGAAAAACACACGGTGCAGCTGATCCGTCTAAATACGTAGACGCTGAACCAGCTGCAGCAGGCATTGAAGAGCAAGGACTCGGATGGAGAAACAGCCTTGGAAGCGGAAGCGGTGCAGATACCATCTCGAGTGGATTGGAAGGTGCGTGGACGACCACACCTACCAAGTGGAGCAACAACTACTTCGAAAACCTCTTCGGATTTGAGTGGGAGCTAACGAAAAGTCCTGCAGGTGCTCATCAGTGGACGCCGAAAGATGGCGGTGGTGCAGGAACTGTTCCTGATGCACATGATCCGTCGAAAAAGCATGCACCATTCATGTTGACAACAGACCTTTCATTGCGCTTCGACCCAG
>CAYGUR010000460.1:0-1908 GCA_964353035.1 uncultured Comamonadaceae bacterium
CGGTTTCAGAATCGGCTCTCCAGCGCGTACCAGAAGAACTTAAAAACCATTCATCAATGAATTCAGAGTTTAGCTGTTGAACATTTGGATAGAGGCCCCAGCTTTCACCATTAATAATGAGCTCTGTAAAGGCAGATTGTGCTGCTGGAATGTGTTTGCGAATCAAACGTTGGTACAAGAACTCCCGCATGAAGGAAGGGTCTAAAAAACCATTTTGAAGGTTCAGGGCTTCGTAGCCTAGTAGATTTTGATCATCAACCCACTCATCCAATTTAATGCTGAACGACTTTTTATCAGTGTTGTTCATGAAGTACGAAGTTTGTCCTTTGAATCGAACACCAACTTGCGAAATGCTTTCACCATCATAGGTGAGCGTAGCTTCAATGTTTGTTTGTGAATCGTAGTTTGCGATGAGTTGATTCCACCAATTGGTTTGTTCGAACGTAAGCTCCAGGGTTTTAATATCGTAAGGATCATACAGATCATCGCCATCTACCCCTCCAATGGTGAGTTTGTGTTCAACTTCATTTACAGTCCACTGATCTGGCAAGTTTTGGGCGAACAAACTCATAGACACAAGTGTTGCCAATGCGCTAATGAAAGTGCGCTTTTTCATAGGTTCTCATAATAGGTTCACGAAGTTGGACTGCCAAAAAGACAAAAGGTTTAATTTGATGGACTTTTTCTTTGCACTTCACTCACTACCTTTGACGCAATGAATTTAATCACAGGCGGAACAGGACTGGTTGGAATGCACCTTATTTCAACGTTAATGAAGAAGGGTGAACCTGTGCGCGTGATGCACAGAGCGAACTCAGACTTGGGTCCTGTCAAAGCATTTTTGAAACACGAACTCAAAAGCGACATGCAGCCAGAATGGGTCGAAGGCGAGTTGTCTGATGTGGGCGCTATTGAAGATGCCATGGAAAATGTAGAGACCGTCTTTCACGCGGCAGCACTGGTTTCATTCCATCCCAAAGATCGAAATGCATTGTACGAGGTGAACGTTCACGGTACCGCGAACATGGTCAACCTTTCTCTCACAGAAGGCGTTTCGAAATTCGTTTACATCAGTTCAGTGGCGGCGCTGGGTCGAAAAGATGACCTCGAACCCGTTGACGAAACAACAGAGTGGAAAGACGGACCCGAGTTGACGCATTATTCGCGCAGCAAGCACATGGCTGAGCGGGAAGTGTGGCGCGGACACGAAGAAGGACTGGACGTGGTCATTGTCAATCCAGGCATCATCTTGGGCATCGGCGATTTTTCGCGCAGCTCAGCAGAAGTTTTCCAACAGCTCGACAAAGGCATGCCTTTTTATCCGCCGGGGGCGAACGGATTTGTTGCGGTTGAAGACGTGACTGACGCCTGTTTTCACCTCCTTGAAAACGGTCCGCTCAACGAACGCTTTTTACTTGTTGGTGCCCACATGACCTTGAAAGAACTGTTCCAAAAAGTGGCGAAATCCATTGGCAAGGAAGCACCCACGAAGGCCGCCTCTCCCTTTTTGATGGGCCTGGTTTGGCGCTTATCTCGCTTTGTAGAATTCTTCACCCGCAAACGCGGATTTGTAACCAAAGAAGGGGTGCGAAATGCGCAGAAGAAGTACGCTTACGACACTTCCAAATTGCTCAACGAAACGGAGTTCCAGTACCGTGATTTAGATCAGGTGATTGAAGAAACAGGGGCGTATTATTTGGCGCGTAAATAGGGATTAGAGCTAGCCCACAGTAGGGGCGGTACACCTGCCGCCCGAAGATGGGAAACCTTGAACGTTATATTTTCGATATCTGAAAGGGACGACCGCTTGCGTTCGTCCGCTCTGGGAATCGAAATCGTGAATCGTTGGAAGGTAGCACCGTTGATAATTCTACCACCTCAATTAATACGACATGTAGCCACGAGCTT
>CAYGUR010000461.1:0-1903 GCA_964353035.1 uncultured Comamonadaceae bacterium
CTGGTACCGGAAAAACCTATACGGCTGTGGCCCTTGCTGTTCGCGCACTGAAGGAAAAACACGTTCGGAAAATCATCTTGACACGTCCGGCAGTGGAAGCGGGTGAAAATCTAGGCTTTCTTCCAGGAGACCTCAAGGAAAAACTTGATCCGTACTTGCAACCGTTGTATGACGCACTGCTCGACATGCTGCCGTATGAAAAGGTGGCTGATTACATCGACAAAGGTGTGATAGAAGTGGCGCCATTGGCGTTCATGCGCGGACGAACACTGGACAAAGCCTTTGTGATTTTGGACGAAGCCCAGAACGCTACGGTCAGTCAAATGAAGATGTTCCTTACGCGTATGGGACAGCAAGCAAAATTTATCATCACCGGCGATGCCTCACAGGTAGACCTTCCGCGGAAGCAACAGTCTGGGTTGACAAAGGCCGTGAACCTGTTGGACGGAAAGGAAGGAATTTCAATTGTTCGATTGACAGGAGAAGATGTGATTCGTCACAAACTCGTGAAGCTTGTGATCAATGCTTTTGAAAAAGACGAGGAAGAACGACAAACAAGGGAAGATGAAAAGAAAGGCTAACGCATTCATCGGCACCTTTTCTGCAGTTGCTTTAATTGTAGCTGTGGTCCTTATAGGTGCCTGCGGCGAAAAAAGTATTGCAGAAAAGGAAGTGAGCAACCCTAGTGCTGAACTAAGTAATGAAGCTGATTTCCAGAACATCATCGTTGGGAAGTGGCAAATGACCGCGTTCAACATCATTGATCCCAATGCAGGATCAATGGCGCTTGACTATGCAAGAGAAGTTTCGTCAACGGTAAAGTATACTTTCAAGGCGAATGGCGAATATGAATTGACTTCAAAAACAGTTGAAACACCGAAGACAGGGACTTGGAAAAAAGGTCCTCAGAAGAATCAAGTCATCATTCAAATGGGAAATGAGCCCAAAATGCTCCTCACACTTGAAAAACAAGAAGAAAACCACTTATGGTGCAGAACCCAAACTCCACGTATGGGCGATGTGACCTTCCAATTGCTACGAATAGAAGAATGAAAGCGCTTTACACTACCAACTACAATTTCCCAGGCCAAACAAAGGTCTACCATGGGAAGGTAAGAGATGTTTACACCATTGGAGATGACCTACTCATTATGGTAGCATCTGATCGAATTTCTGCGTTTGATGTGGTGCTTGACAAAGGCATTCCGTTCAAAGGACAAGTATTGAATCAATTGGCTTCTAAATTTTTGGACTTGACCTCTGACATTGTCCAGAATTGGAAACTGGCGTCTCCCGACCCGAACGTAACGATTGGTGTTGCGTGTGACCCTTTCCGCGTTGAAATGGTGATCCGTGGTTACTTGACCGGACACGCTTGGCGCGTTTACAAAACCGGTGAGCGAGTGATTTGTGGCGTGACTATGCCTGATGGATTGAAGGAACATGATAAATTTCCAGTCCCCATCATCACCCCTGCTACTAAAGCTGATGAAGGACATGATGAAGACATCAGTAGAGAGGAAATTATTGCGCGTGGAATCATTGACGAAGAAATTTACGTGCAACTGGAAGCGTATACACGAGCGCTGTATCAAAGAGGAACCGAAATAGCGGCTGAGAACGACTTGATTTTGGTTGATACGAAGTACGAATTCGGGATGAAAGACGGTCAAATCTATCTCATTGACGAAATTCATACACCAGACTCATCGCGCTACTTCTATGCCAATGGTTACGAAGAAAGACAAGCACAAGGAAAACAACAAAAGCAGCTTTCAAAGGAGTTTGTGCGCGAGTGGTTGATGGCGAACAACTTCATGGGCAAGGAAGGACAAACGCAGCCGAAGATGACAGAAGAATTCATCAATACCGTTTCAGAACGCTATGTTGAATTGTACGAAAA
>CAYGUR010000462.1:0-1900 GCA_964353035.1 uncultured Comamonadaceae bacterium
CTTTTCGCGCAGCTAGGAAAATCATGGCCCTATTCAGCCAATCATCCGTACACCTTAAAAGGCCCCGTAAAATCATGGGTTATGACTGGCGAAAAGGGCGTGCTGCGAACACAACACTACACCCGTGAGGGCGCACTGACAAAGGATGAAAGCGCTAATACGGTGGGGACCTCTTCGACCAAATCATCCATTCCGCCTCTAATGAAAATGGAGCTAGAAATGCAGGTGGATACCCTAGAACTCATCAATAACACACCATTTTCTTACCTCTTCAATGATCGCAACCAGATCATTGAAAAACGATCTCCGAATTTCGTCCAGCAGAACCTGTTTGATGATAAAGGTCGAATTGTTATCAGTAAAACAAAATCGTTCCACACGGAAACCCGCGCTTGGAATGGACTTCATCATGCTGAACCAACCTATACGTATACAGACACCATTCAAACAGTGTCGCTCTTTTATCACAATGAATTGGGCGCTTTGGTTGATTTCCAGCACCATAACAACAACATGGATCACAGCTACCGTGTGGTGTACAAACGAGATTCAGCGAATCAGGTGATCGAGCGCTTGGAATACGACAACCTTGAAATCTCTTACAGACAAGATGATTCTGCCACGCGCATTGCGAAAGCGGCTATTGACGGTACCTTCGATTTAGTTCAACTGATCCCCCATTTTTGGCGTCAAGGAGGCACCACACCGCTGAAAGAAACATACTCCTACGATGAGAATGGAAACCAAGTTGGGTATACCTGTCATTGCCTGCGTACCCGAAACGCTCCCTTCGAAAGCTTTAAGGCTGAATGGGAATACGATGAAGAAGGGCGTATAAAAAAGGAAACGCAATTTTCCCGACATGAATACTACCAAGACTATTGGGAGTCTGCCGTTCTGATTTATGATACACACGAAAACGTTGTTCACGAAACAATTCATTACGGTGACCAGACGTATATGTATACCTATGCCATTGAATATTGGGACTAACTCCTTCCGTTATCACTAATTTTGCACTTCGTTTACAAGCCAAAGGTCGTTGATGTCATTTCGTTTATTCCTCTTTTCTCTCCTCCTCACCTCTTCTGCTTTCGCCCAGAAGTGGAACCACTATGCGGTGCTTTTTGGCGAAGAATCGAAAGAGCTTCCACCGGCGGCTGCAAACGTAGTGCGCATCTTTATTGATCAGGAAGGATTTCTGTACCCAGATATGTTCATCAAAGATCGCAAGCTTCGAAGGGCCAGTAGTTCTCTTCGAGCGTACTTCGTGAAACACGAAAAAGAACTGAACGCACTGTGCAGGGATTACGGATTGAACCAAAAACTGAATGTTCAAGCTAAAATTGAATGGCTTCTCAATTCCATCGCTCAGGAAAAAATAAGGGAAATCAACGCGAAGATTCCAGAATACGCTTCTGTCACGACCTTGATTCATGGTTTTCGGAAAAAGGCCTATGGTCGAACTGGTTGGCATTCGTCGGTAGATTACCGGGCATTGGAACGCGACTTGAACACCGAAGAAAAAAACATGTTGGTGATAGAAGTCTACTGGGATGGCACTTTTATTTCTCCTGTTCGTGGATACAAATACCGCGGCTTCCGTTTGTTGGAAGAACGCGCAATTCCAAATGCCGAACACGTTGGGGAAGGTCTGCGAAGGGTGCTTTCATACATTGAAACGCCCACCTTGAATATTGTGTGCCATAGCTTGGGGGCGAAAGTGACTTCGAACCTCCTTTTCAATCAAGCAAACGAAACGCTTCCTACACCGCCGCAGCCTGAAGTGAATGTATGCATGGTGGCACCAGCCATTGGAAGCGAAGAATTCGAACATTACGGAAATCGTAGTGCGGGGACATTGCAGGCCGACAACTATCAGTTTTTCATTTTCTACAAT
>CAYGUR010000463.1:0-1886 GCA_964353035.1 uncultured Comamonadaceae bacterium
GGAGGTTTTATTTCGATTTCGAATCTCGGTTTACCACGAGCTAGGCTCGTGGCTACATGTGGTAACGTTGAAGTTGGTAACCGTTTTGAATGGTCGCCTAGTGAGGCGACCCTGCTGGGGTCCCGTTGAAAAAACAATTCCTATTTCTAAAACCTTCTGGTATACAACAGTAGCCACGAATTCCATTCGTGGTCCGCGGCCACAACAAGACCTTTAATTTTTCCGCGAGCGCAGCTCGCGGAAAAATTAAAATCACATGGGGCGTCATGGCCACGAATGGAATTTGTGGGATTGACGGGCGGACTGACGTCCGCCCCTACGATCAATACCCCGTTTTTGCGCGGGTGCGCTTCAACACAT
The DNA here is from genome assembly GCA_964353035.1 of uncultured Comamonadaceae bacterium. Lineage (GTDB taxonomy): Bacteria > Bacteroidota > Bacteroidia > Flavobacteriales_D > Sanyastnellaceae > JAQWQB01. The sequence goes on from CAYGUR010000463.1 coordinate 361, forward strand.
CAGCCGCTACTTTTCGCGCTTTTTCAGCTCCTTTCGCCAATTCACGGTCAATCTCGTCTGTGTTTTCCATCAGGTAGGCGAAACGTTCACGTTGGGGTGCGAAATGGGTAAGGATGGCGTCTAACAGGTCTTTTTTCGCATGACCCCAGCCATAACCACCTTCGCGAAGCTGCTTGGCCATCAAGGCCGCTTCTTCTTCCGTTGCTACGTATTTGTAGAGCTGATACACAATGGCTGATTCCGGATCTTTCGGCGCTTCAAGCGGGGTGTCGTCTGTGATGATTTGTTTGTTGATGACCTTCTTCAACTCTTTTTCAGGAAGGAAAATGTTGATGAAATTGCCTCTAGACTTGCTCATCTTCTGTCCGTCTGTGCCCAAAATGTACATGGTGTTTTCTTGGGTAGTCGCTTCGGGAACAACAAAGGTTTCGCCCATCTGATGGTTGAAACGGGAGGCCACATCTCGCGTCATCTCAATGTGCTGAAGCTGGTCTTTTCCTACCGGAACTTGATGCGCATCGTACAACAAAATATCAGCGGCCATCAGCATCGGGTACACGAACAATCCGGCATTCACGTCTTCCAAACGGTCTGCTTTGTCTTTGAACGAGTGCGCGAGTGTCAAACGCTGATAAGGGTAGTAGCATGACAGGTACCAAGCGAGTTCAGTCACTTCGGGGATGTCTGACTGACGGTAAAAAACGGAGCGTTCGGTATTCAATCCGAAGGCCAACCAGGTAGCGGCAGTAGCGTAGGTGTTTCGCCTCAACTCATCGCCATTTTTGATCTGCGTGAGCGAGTGCATGTCGGCAATGAACAAAAAAGATTCATTGGAAGAATGCTCAGCCATTTCAATTGCCGGACGAATAGCGCCAAGGATGTTTCCGAGGTGCGGTGTGCCTGTACTTTGAATACCTGTTAAGATGCGTGCCATAATTTGTAATGCTTGGAGGGCAAAAGTAAGGAATCACCGTGCAATGAGGCGGTAAAATACGCATCGGATTGTGTACATTTGCCGACTTATGAGACTTCGGAAGCTGTCTATTCTTATTCCTGCCTACAACGAAGAGGCGACCATTGAGGCCATCCTCAATGCGGTGGTCAAGGTGGAATTGATCCACCAAGTGGCGAAGGAAATCGTCATTGTCAACGATTGTTCATCTGATGCGACGGTGGCGAAAGTAGAGGCGTTCATGGCTTCACACCCCCACGTCGATATCCAATTGTTCAGCCAAGAAGTCAACCAAGGGAAGGGCGCTGCCATCCACAAGGCCATTGAATTGGCTACGGGCGATTATTTCGTGGTGCAGGATGCCGATTTGGAATACGACCCTGAAGAGTTCAACCTCCTCATCAAGCCGGTTTTCCAAGACGATGCTGATGTAGTCTACGGCTCACGGTTCATCGGCGGAAATCCACACCGCATCTTGTTTTTCTGGCACTCCTTGGGCAACAAGTTTTTGACGTTTTTGTCGAACATGTTCACTGATTTGAACCTGACCGACATGGAAACGTGCTACAAGCTG
>CAYGUR010000464.1:0-1886 GCA_964353035.1 uncultured Comamonadaceae bacterium
GACATTGATTATATCATTACGGTCAGCTGCACGGGCATCATGATTCCGTCATTGGATGCCTACTTGATCAATCGGTTGAAAATGAAACAGGACATTGTGCGCCTCCCCGTGACCGAAATGGGCTGTGCCGCTGGTGTTTCAGGGATGATTTACGCGAAGAACTTCCTCAAAGCGAATCCGAACAAACGCGCGGCCGTGATTGCTGTAGAATCGCCTACTGCTACCTTTCAGATCCAAGATTTCTCCATGGTTAACATCGTGAGTGCGGCCATTTTTGGGGATGGAGCGGCCAGTGTAATTCTCTCTTCTTATGAAGACGAAGATGGTCCGGAAATCAAAGATGAAACCATGTATCACTTCTTTGATGCCGAGCACATGATGGGCTTTAAGTTGGTCAACACTGGATTGCAGATGATCCTCGACATTTCAGTCCCACAAACCATTTCAGACCACTTTCCGCTGATTGTTCATCCTTTTTTAGAACGAAATGGATTGACCATCGAAGACATTGACCACCTTGTTTTCCATCCCGGAGGAAAAAAGATTGTGCAAACGGTTGAAGACCTATTCGGCTCGCTTGGAAAGAACATAGACGACACAAAGGAAGTGCTCAAATTGTATGGAAACATGAGCAGCGCCACCGTACTTTATGTGCTTGAACGTTTTATGGACCGCAAACCGTCCAAAGGTGAAAAAGGCTTGATGTTGAGCTTTGGCCCCGGTTTTTCGGCCCAACTTACTTTATTGGAATGGTAAACGAATTTGAACAAAAGAACTATTGGGCGCTGGTCTTAGGCGGCTCCAGCGGACTAGGCTTAGCTACAGCGAAGAAGCTTGCCCAACACGGCATGCACATTTGTGTAGTGCATCGAAATGCCCGATTCCAAGAAGCGGAAATTGCTGTTGCATTCGATGAAATTCGTGCCGAAGGTGTTCAGTTTGTATCATTCAACATCGACGCGGTGAATGCGGATAAACGTGCAGAAACCATTTCGAAATTGAAGGAAGCACTTGGAAACGAAGGGAAGATCAGAACACTGGTACACAGCATCGCTAAAGGCAACCTGAAACCCCTCGTGGACGATGAGGCCCCCATCTTAAAAACAGATGATTTTCTCTTGACAATCAACGCCATGGGCATCAGTTTAGCAGATTGGACGCGCGATGTGTTTGAGGCGAAATTGTTCGCTGAAGACGCCCGTATCATCAGCTTCACCAGCGAAGGCAACACCAAAGCTTGGAAACACTATGCCGCCGTTTCCGCGGCGAAAGTGACCTTGGAAGCCATCACCAGAAACATTGCGTTGGAATATGCCCGCTATGGCATTCGAGCGAATTGTATTCAAGCCGGGGTCACTGACACCACTTCATTGCGAATGATTCCCGGGAACGAAAAGCTGAAGGAACACACCTTGGTGCGCAATCCATTCAAACGTTTGACAACTCCTGAGGATGTCGCCAATGTTGTGTACCTTTTAAGCAAAGACGAAGCGCGGTGGATCAATGGAACCGTTATCAAAGTTGACGGTGGTGAACACCTTTCGTAATTGAACCACAACCAAGCCCTTCGCCCTAAAAAAATACGCATGACCTCAAGCGAAATCATTCAATTCCTGCCGTATCAACATCCGTTTTTATTTGTTGATGCTTTGACGGTGATTTCAGACGAAGGCATAACCGGACACTACACCTTCCCCACCGATGCCGACTTTTACCAAGGACATTTCAAAGACCATCCGGTAACGCCGGGCGTGCTACTGACCGAATGCATGGCACAAATTGGTGTAGTCTGTCTGGGAATCAACCTGATGAAAGAAAGCCTTTCAGCCGAATTCCTTCCACAGATTGCGTTGACCTCAAGCCAAGTCGATTTCTTCCTCCCTGTC
>CAYGUR010000465.1:0-1879 GCA_964353035.1 uncultured Comamonadaceae bacterium
TGTTCACTGAAACCAATCCCGGGGTGTACGAACACTCTGGAAGATCTGCGCTCTTCTTGTTGTGAACGAAATCATTCAATCGCTGTGCTGGAGCTTTTTGCGTTCCACCCGCCAATTGACAAGCCTTCTGCTCTATCTCTTTCTGAAACTGCAATCCGGCAAGCGGACCTGCATATCCATGCGCTTCGAGCTCATCCATTTCAATGGTGACTACCATGCCTGAGTTTGCGAAGGCATTGTTTCGTTTGGAAGGAGACCAGCCGTTGGTGACGATTTCGCCAGGGGCCGTGGCGCAGGGAGCAATGATTCCACCCGGACACATACAAAAAGAGTACACCCCTTTATTGTCTACTTGGCAAACGAGGTTGTACGCTGCAGGAGGAAGTGCATCACCCCGCTCAATTCGATTGTATTGAATTTGGTCAATCAACTGTTGTGGATGCTCAACGCGCACACCAAGTGCAAAGGACTTCGCTTCAAGTTGCCATTTTTTCTGGTCGAAAAGCGAAAAAACATCACGCGCACTGTGTCCTGTTGCAAGAATCACGTGGGACGAAGGAATTTCCTTTTCGTTCACCACCAATGCCTTTAATTGTCTGTCTTCAACGATAATATCTGTGACTCTCGAATCAAAGTGTACCTCTCCTCCGTATTTGAGGATGGTTTCACGCATATCAACAATAATCCCAGGCAATTTATTCGTTCCAATGTGCGGATGCGCCTCTACCATAATGGTGGAGTCAGCCCCATGGGCAACGAAGGTGTTCAGCACTTCACGCACGTTTCCGCGTTTGGTTGATCGTGTGTAGAGTTTCCCATCAGAGTAGGTACCAGCGCCACCTTCGCCAAAACAGTAGTTAGAATCTTCATTGACCACGTGTTCTCTGGTAAGCAGCGCAAGATCTCTTCTTCTGCTTCGAACATCCTTTCCGCGCTCGAAAATCACCGGTTTCAATCCTAATTCAATCAGACGAAGGGCAGCAAAAATACCAGCTGGTCCAAATCCAATGATATGAATTGCATCTGCTAATGAGACGTCTTTATAGTCTGTCGGAAATTCTTCTTCAACCACTTCCTCTCCAAGCTCGTAGACCTGAATATCCAATTGAACGAGTACCCCTTTGCGGGCATCAATGGAACGTTTACGGATCACAACCTGTCCGAATTCACCTTCTTTAACACGAAGGGTGCGCGCAACAATTTGTCGCAACTCGTCAAGATTAGCAGCCTGTTCTGGCTGAAGTCTGAGTCTCAGTTCTTGCATACAACAAAGGTAGGAAGCTTTATTCCTCAAACTTTCAAGATGCTTCACATATATTTGATTTGGTGTTTTATTTAAGGTCATATCTCCTCCTCTTCCTTGTGTGGTTGCTGAGCTCCAGCGCCAGCTTCGGATATTCCGGAAATACCGTTGAACTACAGCGTACGATTCTTGAGGCAGATAGCGTGGTCATCCCCTTGAAAAAAGCCGGAAAACTACTGTTGGTGGAAGTCCAGATTGGCGAACTGCAAGGCAACCTCATCTTGGACACTGGCGCTCCCTATCTGGTGCTGAATTCAACCTACTTCAGGGAATTGCAAGGAAATGAAGCCTTCGCCGTTTCAGGAATTGGAGGAACATTATCTGCCGCTGAACGAAGTACTATCAGCTCACTAAAAATTGGAGCCTTGGAGTACAAAAATGTAAGCGCAGATTTGGTTTCTCTCGGACACATTGAGAACAAAAGGAATGTGAAAATTCTGGGCTTGCTCGGACTCGCTCAACTTTCAGAGTTTATAGTTGAGCTTGATCTGCGCACAATGCAGTTGGTCCTGCGGAAAAAGGCCTTCATAAGAACATACTCCCCTCAGGTCTCTGTACCAATGTCGATGTCAAAGA
>CAYGUR010000466.1:0-1878 GCA_964353035.1 uncultured Comamonadaceae bacterium
ATGATGTCCCGAATACCAAGTTATTCGAAGAAGAAGGTTTCCAAGCGCCTTTGCTAGATCAAGTAGATTCGCTTGGAATGCCCGTAACCATATTCATCAATGAAGGATTGCTCTTTAAAAACGAACACCAAAGCGCGAATTTACAGCTGCTAAAAAAGTGGGCGAAAAGCGATTCGGTTGAATTGGGAAATCACACTTACAGCCATGGCCGCTACTCAGAAGTAGGCTATCAACTTTTTAAGGAAGATGTGCGAAAAGGAGAAGAAATCACGCGTGATCTAGCAACGATTTACGGCAAATCACTAAATCAATTTCGCTTTCCCTACAACGACTTAGGCGCAGATAGCGCGCAACAAGAAGCCATCCATCATTACCTCGCTGCGCACGGATATACTTCCACGCCCTTCACGGTGGAAAGTTCAGACTGGATTTACAATGCCCTGTACGAAGAATATCTCGAAGCCAATAAATTGGACTCAGCTGAATGGATTGTAGATGAATACATCTCTTATACCATGGCTTCATTGCACTTCTTCGACTCTGTTGCAACCAAGCAATACGGCAGAGCGATAGACCACATCTATTTGTGCCACGACAATAAACTCAACGCGAAGTGTTTGGTTCGCTTAAAAGCGGAAATGGAAGCTGCAGGATTCACTTTTGCATCGCTTTCCGAAGTAATGAACGATCCTGTTTATGCCCAGCAGAACCACTACTACTTAAAATGGGGTGTCACTTGGATTTACCGGTGGATGGAAGTTCATTCAGAACGCATTCAATTGATGCATGAAGAACCTGAAATGGAAGCCGTTTACCTTCGTTTCCAACAACTAAAGCAATGAAAAAGGGAGCCCTTTCGAACTCCCTTCCTAACCTTACATCCACTTCCTTAAGAAGTCCAAGAACTCGATTTTGAGTTCATCGTACAACTTAATAAAGGTGTTATAGCGATCACGTTCTTCAGGGTGATCTTCGAGCAATCTGTGATCAACAGCCACCGGATTGCTTTCAACTTCTTTTACCAACTCTTCTTCATGCATCTTAATGTCGTGCGTGAAACGATCGATTAAATCGCGTTGGATAATGAATTGATTCTGGAAATGCTCAATTCCTTTCAGCACTTCTTTGTCGGTGTAGCGAGAAACAACTTCCTCCAATCTATCGGTGAAGAATTGCAACTCAATGGTGTAGAATTCCATCCGTTTTCTCCAAACTTCATGCTCAAAGTGCAGCGCATCAATGTGCTTTGGTTTTTCTTTTGTCTCTTTCATGTCTGTAAGGGTTTGTTACAATGCTAAGGTACGTTTGATGCTTTGGAGAAAAACTGACAAACCTCAGTTTCAGACCTGAGTGTGCGCATAAGAATTGTTAAAGTCCGTTGGTACTTTTATGGTGCCTTCCCTTAGAAATCAACTACCTTCGTATCAAGATATACGGTTGATTTGAAAACACATCGCAAAAACATCCACAACAAATCCAAATCGCGCAAGGTCATTGAGCAACACAGAGTTGAAGGTGATGTAGAGGAAGAAGCGTACAGCTATTTGCTGGGCATTTTCCATTCATTGCCCTCTCGAAAGTCAGTGAAGAAAGCGTTAAAAGACGGACGAATCATTGTCCACGGATTGACGGCAGGTGAACGCACTACTGTGCGAACAGGCATGATGATCAAATTGTACCAAGATCCAAAGGCACATCCTGACTGGGAAGTTGAGGTACAGGTGGTTTACGAAGATGAACACATTGCTGTCATAAACAAGGCCCCTGGCGTTCCCGTCAATGGCAACCAACACCAAACCTTAGAGCGCACTCTTCCTTACAATTTGGAAGAAACCGAAGAACTAGATGCGCTCCCCTATCCTTCGCCAGTTCACAGAC
>CAYGUR010000467.1:0-1491 GCA_964353035.1 uncultured Comamonadaceae bacterium
TCTTCAGCAGCAGGTGCTTCTTCAGCAACAGGTGCTTCTTCAGCAACAGGTGCTTCTTCAGCAGCAGGTGCTTCTTCAGCGATAAGTTCAGATCCAGCAGCAGCCAATTCCTTAGCTCTTGCTTCTTGAATTTCTTTCTCTTTTGCTAGGCGATCAGCGCGATCTTTCACTGATTCGTTCTTAAGCGCGTCTTTCTTAGCTTGAACTTTAGCTTCTTTATCAGCTACCCATGCATCAAAACGCTTGTTTGCTTCTTCCTCAGAGAATGCACCTTTCGCTACTCCTTTTGCAAGGTGTTGACGGTAAAGCACTCCTTTGTAAGAAAGAATTGCGCGAGCTGTATCCGTAGGAACAGCTCCTGTTTGAAGCCAGTACAACGAACGGTCGATGTCCAAGGTAATCTCAGCTGGATTTACGTTTGGATTGTAAGTTCCAAGCTTCTCAATGTAACGTCCGTCACGCTTAGCACGTGCATCAGCAGATACGATGTGATAGAATGGTTTACCTTTTTTACCGTGACGTTGAAGTCTAATCTTAGTTGGCATGATTAATTGTTTGAGGGTCCGAAACCCGGTTAATTAATTTGAAAATTGAGGTGCAAAATTACTGTATTTCTTTGATATACATGTAAAATAGGGAAATTATATTTTTTGGGGTGGAATGGTGTGAAATTGGTTGGTGCGCTCGAACCACGAAACTAGGTTCGTGGTGAAGTCTGGAAAGTACTACTTCAATTCTTACGACAGTAGCCACGAACACAGTTCGTGGGTTGAGCGGACAGTTGATTTTTAAGTAGCCGCGAGCCCAGCTCGCGGACTTATCCTCTTCTATCTCTTCAAATTTAACTACTCCTCTTTACCTTCGTCCCATGGAAAATCATCCCCTTATTGTCAAAGAAGTGAAGTCGGTGTTGGAAGGTGAAGGCTCTGGTCACGATTGGTGGCACATCCACCGCGTTAGAAACAATGCACTGCAGATAGCCCTACAAGAAGGGGCAGACTTGGAAGTTGTGGAGTTGGCCGCGCTCCTTCACGACATTGCTGACCATAAATTTCACGATGGCGACCTTTCAATTGGTCCGAACCGAGCAGAACAGCTATTAATAAAGCATGGTTATCCATCTGATCTGGCACGGAAGGTGAAACAGATTGTTGCCGAAGTTTCTTTCAAAGGAGCCGAAGTAGACACCCCGGTTTCTTCCATCGAAGGGGCATGTGTTCAAGACGGCGACCGTTTGGATGCCATCGGTGCCATTGGTATTGGAAGGGCTTTCGCCTTCGGCGGAAATAAGAACCGATTGATGTATGACCCAAATCATCCGCCCCAAAAGCACGATGATTTTGAAGCCTACCGAACAGATGATGGTCCGACCATCAATCATTTCTATGAAAAGTTGTTGTTGTTGAAAGACCGCATGCAGACGGAAACGGGGAAGGTAATGGCTGTTCAACGACACCAGTTCATGGAATTGTTTCTAGCACAGTTCTTCAA
>CAYGUR010000467.1:1501-1862 GCA_964353035.1 uncultured Comamonadaceae bacterium
CCCAATTAAAGCCATGGAGAAATTGAATTCTGTCAGTCCGTGAGCTATGCTCACGGCTACTAAAAATTCTTGAGGCCACTCAACCACGAACGGTGTTCGTGGCTACTGTCGTCGGAATTACCTTCTAATATCTCCTGATTCATAAAAATACTAACCCACGATGAAACGACACTTTCAAAAGTCGTCGGATTAATTGTTTGGTTGAAGACAACATTTTTTGACCGCTAGACACGCGAACTGAATTCGTGATGAGGATCTAATTAGTACGATCTCAATTTTTAGAACAGTAGCCACGAACACCGTTCGTGGTTGAGCGACTAGTTGATTTTTAAATAGCCGCGAGCCCAGCTCGTGGACTTTC
>CAYGUR010000468.1:0-1844 GCA_964353035.1 uncultured Comamonadaceae bacterium
CTGAAGGTGTTGGCGTGGGCCTCAATAATATGCCTTTTATCTTCTGAGTAACCTCCTCCCATAGCTGCAGCTACAGGGATTTGATTGGAGTGACACGTTTTTAGAACCAACTCATCTCTTCGTTTACAACCATCTATGCTCAGACCCAAACGACCTAGCTTATCTGTTTTTAAAACATCTACGCCACATTGAAAGAACACGAACTCTGGTTGAATTTTGTCAATCAGAGACTTTAAATGAAAATCAAGTAGTTGCAAATAGGCTGCATCCGTAATTCCATCTTCAACCGCCACATCCAAATCGCTTTGTTCCTTGTGCATCGGATAGTTTTTATCGCCATGCATTGAAAAGGTGAACACTTCAGGACGATTTCTAAAAATTTCTGCTGTTCCATTTCCTTGGTGAACATCTAAATCTACAATCAAAATTTGCTTCAAATGCTCTGACGTAATTAAGTGATTTGCAGCTAGAGCGATGTCGTTCAACAAACAAAACCCTTCACCTCTGTTGGTGAAAGCATGGTGGGTTCCGCCTGCGATGTTCATCGAAACACCATTTTTCAAAGCGAACAACGCGCAATCAATCGTTCCTTGCATAATGATGCGCTCCCGTGAAACGAGTGCTTCAGACAAAGGGAATCCTGTTCTACGTTCTTCTGCTCTGCTGAGCGAAAGAGACTTTAATTTGTCCCAGTATGCAGCATCATGTGTGCCTAGGATGGCCTCTTCGCTTAGTGCTTTTGGTTCGAAGAAGTTAGAACTGCTCAACGTTCCTTCATGAATCAATTGTTCGGGTAGAAGTTCATACTTCAACATCGGAAAACGATGTCCGTCAGGCAACGGATGCGCATAGCAATTGTGAAAGGCGACTTTAAAATTCGAATCCATGAACCCTCTTATGACAGCGTACAAAGGTAAATTGTTCTCACGGGCTCCCTTCTTTCGTCTTAAATTCCGGAACGACTGAAAAGTATAGATACGAGCATGACGGAATCAATCTAGGAACACGAAGTTTCAAAAAATTGTTGTTCCGAATTTACCAACGCAGTTTTTTCTACATGTAAATTGAATGCATCAACTCCATGCAAAGAATAGCTGCCACAGTTCCTACGGCATAGCCTAGAACGGCGAGCAACACCCCAACAGGTGCTAGCGCTGGCGAAAAGGCAGAAGCTACAATTGGAGCGCTCGCTGCGCCCCCAACATTTGCTTGGCTTCCTACGGCAACGAAGAAGAATGGAGCTTTTATCGCTTTTGCAACAATGAGGAGGATGGTGATATGAACTAGCATCCAGATAATCCCAATGAGAATTACCGCCCAATACTTGGTCCAATTGTGGTAGAGTTCAACAATGTCCATGTGCATGCCAATGGTAGCAACCAACACGTAAAGTAGGATACTTCCAATCCGTGAAGCTCCAGCTCCTTCGTAGTTTCGAGCTTTTGTAAAAGACAATAAAATTCCAACAGCGGTTGCAACAATAATCACCCAGAAAAATTCCTTTTCCAGTGAACCAAGATACACCACAAATGACTCAGGGTCAGAAGCTTTTATAGCCTCAAACGAATCATGGAATCCAGGTCCGGCCCAATCAGCAATGAGGTGAGCTATGGCCACACCTCCAAATGCAAACGCCAAAATGATGGAGATATCGTTGAACGTTGGGATTTTTGCCACACTAGCTTGGTAGTCCTCAACCTTCTTTTTAAGTGCTTCAATGGCACTATTGTCGGCCTTTAGTTTTCGATCCAAAACAACAGACATTCCTGCTCCAATCAGCAGAAAGGCCATCCAAATATTTGCAACAAAGACATCTACAATGACCATGGCACTGAATTGCGTTT
>CAYGUR010000469.1:0-1827 GCA_964353035.1 uncultured Comamonadaceae bacterium
CTCTACACGCCTGAAGATTACAAACCGCACTGGAAACGGTGGGATTTGAACTCACTCCCTATGCTGCCCGAACGCTTTGAAACAAAGGTGATGGACGATGGAGGAGTGAAAAAACAGTTCAAAATCATTGAAGGACTCTTCAAGAATGCCGAAGTGGTCATCAACTGCGGGGATGCCGGCCAAGAAGGAGAACTGATCCAACGCTGGGTCATCAACAAAGCAAATTACAAAGGTCCGGTACAGCGATTGTGGATTTCATCTTTAACAAGTGAGGCTATCAAAGCAGGATTCAAAGACCTCAAACCAGCTGAGGAGTTCGATAACCTCTACTACGCCGGAAGCTCACGTGCCATTGGCGATTGGCTGCTGGGAATGAACGCTACGCGACTCTACACGTTGAAGTACGGCGGATTCAAGCAGGTACTTTCGATTGGCAGGGTACAGACTCCTACCCTGGCCATGCTGGTGAACAGACATTATGAAATCGAAAATTTCGTCCCCCAGCCCTATTGGGAACTGCAGACGAAGTACAGAGATACCATGTTCGCCAATACGGAAGGGAAATTCTTCAAAAAAGAAGATGGCGAAAAGTTGCTGAATGAAGTGCAAGGAAAGGACCTTACAGTCACCAAAGTTGAACAAAAAGAAGGGAAGGAATACGCCCCGAAATTGTTCGACCTGACGGCCATTCAGGTCTATTGCAACAATAAATTCGGCTTCACAGCTGAAGATACCTTGAAACATGTTCAGAAACTGTACGAGAAAAAAGTAGTGACTTATCCCAGGGTAGATACGACCTTCTTGCCGAATGACATGTACCCGAAAATTCCGGGTATTCTGAAAGGACTCACGAATTATTCGTCGTTCACTGAACCGCTGATTGGCAAGAAAATCAGGAAATCAACCAAGGTTTTTAACGACAATAAAGTCACCGATCACCACGCCATCATCCCCACTGGTGAGCAAATGGGACTTCCATTGGATGAGCAACGGGTGTACGACATTATTGTCAGAAGATTCCTCGCTGTGTTCTATCCAGACTGTAAAGTTTCCAAAACGCAGGTTGACGCAGAAGTTGAATCTGTGAAGTTTGTGGCGAAGGGAAAGGAAATCCTTGAGCCCGGTTGGCGTGTACTCTTTATGGCAGAGCCGAAGGATTCCGAGGACAGTGAAGAGAAAAAGGAAGATGATGACAATGTGCTCCCTTCTTTTGAGCAGGGCGAAAGCGGTCCGCACGAACCTCAATTCATTGAAAAAACCACCAAAGCACCCAATTACTATACAGAAGCTTCCCTCCTTCGGGCCATGGAAACTGCAGGAAAGCAGGTTGAAGATGATGAACTTCGCGACTTGATGAAAGCCAACGGAATTGGAAGACCTTCGACCCGAGCAAACATCATTGAAACCCTGTTCAAACGGAAGTATACCCAGCGCAGAAAGAAGCAAGTTCTCCCCACTGAAATGGGCATCCAACTCATCAACACCATTCAGAACCAACTTTTAAAATCAGCTGAGCTCACAGGGATGTGGGAAAAACAGCTGAAGGAAATTGAAGATGGGGAATACGGCGCACGACAGTTCATCGCCAATATGAAAAAAATGGTAGATGATCTAGTCGTCGAAGTGCGCATGGAACGTAACATGCCGAGATTGGTCGCAGGAAACACCTTGGCTCCAGCCAAGAAAAAAGTCGCAGCAGAACAGTCTGGAGGCACTTGTCCGAAATGCCACGAAGGAACGGTCCTGAAAGGGAAATCAAGTTACGGATGTAGCAGGTGGAAGGAAGGATGTGACTTCAGAATTCCATTCGTGTACCTGGAAAAAAAG
>CAYGUR010000470.1:0-1816 GCA_964353035.1 uncultured Comamonadaceae bacterium
CCCTAACGGACACATGGCCCTCAACCATGCCTGTCTACCAATTTCAGCACCTGCCCAGGTGCTGAAATTGGTAGACAGGCATGGTTGAGGGCCATGTGTCCGTTAGGGCGTGCGGGTTCGAGTCCCGCTCTGGGCACGATAGTGAAAGCTGCAGTTGATCTGCGGCTTTTTTTTGTCCTGATTTCCTTGGTAAACATCAACTTTGGTTACGAATCTAAAGAAGACCACCCTTATCTTTCTATAGTCTGGAATCTGCAGATACAAAAACGGCCTTCAATTGCTTGAAAGCCGTTTTCTTTTGCCAAAACTCGACATTGTGAAGGCCGAAGCCACAAGAATTCTCTTACCTGACAGATTCTATTTCACAATGTCTTCACCTGCCTCTCTCCAAGCAGTGATTCCTCCATCTAAATTATATACCTCAACAAATCCTTTGGATTTCATCATGTCCATTGCTCTTCCACTTCGTCCGCCTGACTTGCAATAAACAAGCACTGGAATAGTTGGATCCAGTGTATTCAGTTCAGCTTCAAAAGCAGCATCATTGATGTTCATTGCTTTAGCATTTTCAATCATACCTGTTGCACATTCAGCGGGTGTGCGCACATCTACAAGTTGAAATGGACCTTCCATGCTCAATTTCTCTTTGAATTCAGCCACAGAAACATCTTCGTACTGCATTTTTTGCTCTTGATTACCATCTGCCTTTACTTCGCTCTGCGCTTCAGTAGCACAAGCTGTGAGCAAGAAAATAGATAAAAGTGCAACTAGGTTGTTGAGTTTCATACTTCGTACTTTTTATACAATTGCGTTTACATCTAACCAGCCTCCGCCGTTCTCACAAGTAATTCCTTGCGATTTTAGAAATGAAGCTGCCATTCCACTTCGGTTTCCGCTTGCACAACATAAAACCAATGGTTTTCCCATTTGTTTCAACTCATCAACTTTTCCTTGAATGTCCTGCAATGGGAAATTCAATGATCCCACTACGTGTCCGCCCTGAAACTCAGCTGGTGTGCGAACGTCTACTACAACCGCTCCACTTATGAGCATTTCTTGTATGGTATGTGCCATGTTAATTAATTTGAATATTCTTTGTTTATAGAGCAAAGATGCATTGCTTCTTTCAAAGCAAACGTAACATCTGTTACATTTACACTTCGACCCAAAAAGGATGCAACTTTTCACTGAGCGTACGATTCTAACTCCATTGTCTAAAGCTGATTTCAATGAAATTTTGGCGATGTATCACGAACCAGACTCCGCTAAATTCATTGCTCCTCTCAGGGACAAAGACGAAACATTCCTTCGCTCCTTTTTGGAAGGAAAAATCGAAGCAAATAGCAACGAAGTGGGTTTTTGGGTGATCCGAGAAAAGGCAACCAACAACTTCATCGGGACAGGTAACTTAAATCAATTCAGCCTCAGAGACTTCATCCATGTTGGATGTCATTTAAGTAGAATGTATTGGGGCGAGGGGTTTGGTTTCGAAGTCATGAATCGACTTAAAAACTATGGAATTGAAGAGCGAAAACTACCGGCTATTCACGGCCTGGTGGAAGAAGGTCATGCCGTTTCCAAGGCGCTGATGGTGAAAATGGGATTTACCCTTGTAGAGCAATTCGATGCGGGGGTTACCTTGAACGTCTACCGATTCAACGCGCCATCATTAGAAGGCTAAAAATTTCTATTCTTCTCCCTACCTTTGAACAACAATGCTCTTTCTGTGCTTTACCTATTGAATGAAGATTTCAAGTGTAGAAGAGTGGCCGTTTAACGCCCGACGACCTTTTGTGATTTCAGGCCCATGTAGCGC
>CAYGUR010000471.1:0-1804 GCA_964353035.1 uncultured Comamonadaceae bacterium
TTATAATACTATTTCTAACGAACATTCTTTAGCCGTTTTTGAAGCACTTCAAAATGTAGAGGGTTTGTGGATTAAAAAAGATAACGAAATTTCTCCAAATTATAACCATGAGATCTTTAGTTGTATTGGAGAGAATATTCAAGACGAAGACTTAAAAACAACATACAATGCGCTACTAACAACTAACAGTATGAGTATGCGAATGCTCAAAGATGTGCTTCTAGTGAAGAGCAGCAGACTTAATACAGACAAATATCTGGCTACTTTTGTTGCACTTGAGTTGTACTACTCAAAATTATCTGATGTCGATTTATCAAAAAAACAACTAGAGCCAACCAATACAGAACGTAAAGAAGATGATCCGCATGCTGGACATAATCATGACTAGAGATTTAAATCTATTCAAATGAAAAGAAAAAATATTCAACATATCAAACTAAGTCAAAAGTCTAATTACAAAGCAGTTACTTCTGAATCTTTGTTTCATACTGCTGAAGACATCGATATCAAATCTACATATTCAAAAGCAGACCTTGAAAATTTAGATCATCTAAATTTTGTAGCTGGCATCACTCCTAACCTACGTGGTCCATATTCAACAATGTATGTTCGAAGACCTTGGACTATTCGACAATATGCTGGATTTTCAACTGCCGAAGACAGCAACGCTTTTTACAGACGCAACCTTGCTGCAGGACAAAAAGGGCTATCAGTTGCTTTCGATTTAGCAACGCATAGAGGTTACGATTCCGATCATGAACGTGTTGTAGGTGATGTAGGTAAAGCTGGCGTAGCCATTGACAGCGTTGAGGATATGAAAATTCTCTTCGATTTGATTCCGTTAGATAAAATGTCGGTTTCAATGACTATGAATGGTGCTGTATTACCAATTATGGCATTTTATATTGTAGCTGCTGAAGAACAAGGCGTAAAACCCGAACAACTTGCTGGAACGATTCAAAATGATATTCTTAAGGAGTTTATGGTAAGAAACACTTACATCTATCCTCCTACACCATCTATGAAAATCATTTCAGACATTTTCGAATACACGAGTCTGAACATGCCTAAATTCAACAGTATTAGCATTTCTGGTTACCACATGCAGGAAGCTGGAGCAACTTGTGATATTGAATTAGCTTACACATTAGCTGATGGTTTGGAATATATAAGAAAAGGTCTTGAAGCAGGCATGGACATTGACACTTTTGCGCCTCGCCTTTCATTTTTCTGGGCTATTGGCATGAATCATTTTATGGAAATTGCAAAAATGCGAGCAGCTCGAATGTTATGGGCAAAACTTGTAAGTCAGTTTCATCCGAAAAATGAAAAATCACTAGCTCTGCGAACACACTGCCAAACTTCAGGATGGAGTTTAACTGAACAAGACCCTTTTAACAATGTAGCTCGTACAACCGTTGAAGCTGCTGCTGCTGCCTTTGGTGGTGCGCAAAGTTTACACACCAATGCATTAGATGAAGCTATTGCTTTGCCAACAGATTTTTCAGCCAGAATTGCACGTAATACTCAAATATTTTTGCTAGAGGAAACTGGAATCACAAAAACTGTTGACCCTTGGGCTGGCAGTTATTATGTTGAAAAATTAACGCATGACATTGCTCAAAAAGCCTGGACACTTATAGAAGAAGTTGAAGAATTAGGAGGAATGACAAAAGCTATTGAAGCTGGAATTCCAAAATTAAGGATTGAAGAAGCTGCGGCTCGTAAACAAGCTAAAATTGATTCTGCTCAAGATATTATTGTAGGTGTTAACAAATATCGTCTCGAAGAAGAAGATCCTATC
>CAYGUR010000472.1:0-1788 GCA_964353035.1 uncultured Comamonadaceae bacterium
AAGTTTTATAACTTTGGCAAGGAATAGGCTACTATTCTCGTGCTCGAAATTTGCACAAAGAAGCTCAAATTATTCGTGATGAATACCAGTCTCAATTCCCTCCTTCGTCCAAAGAACTTCAAAAACTACCCGGAGTAGGCCCCTATACTTCTGCAGCTATTGCTTCCATTTCTTTCAATGAACGCATTCCCGTTGTAGATGGAAATGTGCAACGCGTAGTGAGCAGGCTTCTCAATTCAGCAGAACCTGTAAACGAAAAGGCAGGCCACGAGCTTATTTGGAATGAAATGGACCGACTGATTCCAGCGGAAGCACCTGGCGATTTCAATCAGGCCGTCATGGAATTAGGAGCAACCATTTGTTCGCCTACTTCGCCAAAATGCACTGTTTGTCCGCTTGAAACAAAATGCCTCGCCCGTGCGGAAAACACCCAGGCTGGCCTTCCGGTCAAAATTAAAAAGACCAAGATCAAACAAGTCTACTTCGATTACTTTATTCCTATTCATCATGGTAAGGTTTTCGCGAAGCAACGCCTTGGAAATGGTATCTGGCAAAACATGTACGACTTCCCTTTGCTTGAGTCAGAGAAAGCCCAAACCAACGATCAACGCATTCAGCACTTTCAATCAATCATTTCTGAACCGTTTGTGCTAAGCTATCAAAGCGAAGAGTTCATTCACCTGCTTTCACACAGAAAAATACACGCCAAATTCACCTTTCTAACGCTAAATAGCAGCCAGAAGCTCACCATTAAAAATGGCGAATGGATGTCGCTCAACACCTTTAAAAACCTGCCTATCCCAAAATTGGTGGAAAAAATAATTCCTGCTTTAGACGAATTCGTAGAATAGCCCAATAGATATTTTACCTTTGTACTATGGCTGGAATAAACAAAGTGATTCTTCTCGGCAACCTTGGTCGTGACCCAGAAATCAGACATTTACCTTCTGGAGTTGCTGTGTGCACCTTTTCTATTGCAACATCTGAAACCTATACAGATAAGCAATCAGGTGAAAAACGCACCAATACTGAATGGCACAACATAGTGCTGTGGAGAAAACTTGCTGAAACAGCTGAAAAGTACCTACATAAAGGATCTCAAGTGTACATTGAAGGAAAGATTCGAACTCGGTCTTGGGATGATGAGTCTGGGCAAAAGCGCTACGCCACAGAAATTGTTGGCGACGTTATGCAGCTGCTCGGAAGACCTGATGGAAATCAATCTCAACCTTCAAATTCATCTTCTCAATCTCAACCTTCTGAGGCTGACAACGTAGGTAGTGCAGATGATCTTCCTTTTTGATGTTGAACGAACACCGCTGATTTGGACCCTGACCCACTAGTGCTCTCATATGTTCTTGGCAACTTGCTCACTGCCTCATTTTTAGTACCCTTTATTTCCATGCTCCTTTTATTGGTTTGCTCAGCGCTTGTTTCAGGCTCTGAAGTAGCCTATTTTTCTCTGGGGCCCGCTGATTTGGCTATGCTTCGCGAAGAAGATTCTCCTTCCTCACGAAAACTACTTGAGCTCATTGAAGAACCTGATATCGAAAGCGGTCCGCGTAACTTGCTGGCCACCATCCTTGTACTCAATAACTTCATTAACATCATCATCATTCTACTTTCTACAGTAGTTGTTGACTCCATTTTCCCAGATGGCAGCCTCACTCCCTTTGCAGAAGTACTCATTAATGTTGCTGGAATCACCTTCCTGTTGGTCCTCTTTGGAGAAGTCATCCCGAAGGTGTACGCCACCAATTACGGATTGCAAATGGCGCGCTTTATGGC
>CAYGUR010000473.1:0-1786 GCA_964353035.1 uncultured Comamonadaceae bacterium
CAATCGGATGAATTGGGTGGTGCGCTCTGTAAAAGTCTTGACTGTAATTGATCTCATAGATATCGCCACGCTGAATGTGCGTTTGCAAGTTTTTAATGGCGTTGAGATAGGCTGGTTTTGGAGTTCTTGCTGTGAGTTCGCCTTCGTGCAATGGGTGTTTTGCGGGCGACTCGAAAAGCGCTTGTCGAATGGTTGCAAGGTCTGATTCGTCTTTCCCTTTTAAAACAGTAAGAGTTCCCCGGTTGATTTCGAACACAATACGGGGTTCGCAAAAGTAAAGGTCTGGAAGGTTGAAATAGTCTGGCTTGTCTGTTCGTAGCGCTTCAATGGCGTTTTTCACATCGTATCCTATCCATCCAAAAAGCCAGGTTTTCTGAGAGTTGATGAAGCGTTGGAGGTTGTCAAGGCTATCTGCAGATGCGTTTTTAAATGCAATGGAACGAACGGCTCCGATAGCCAAAAGAGAACTGCTTTCTTGTAGTCCATCATGCAGATAAATGACCGTTTGGTCACCCAGGTTTGCGAGGTTTGGTACGAAGGTGTTGTTTCCCAAAATGATAATGTTTTCCCAAAATGGGATAATTCCCAGAATGAAACTGCTCGTAATTCCCTGATTCACAGGAATTGTCAGTTTGTTTTATCTATGGTACATAAATTGGTAAGCAGTGGGCGGACTCTCACTGGTAATCATTCGATAACCGAAAGCCAGGAGTTTATTTCAGATGATTAGCTCGATGAAGGTTCCAAACGTGGAGCCTTTATCACTTTTCCATCCTTAATTTCTTCCGAATAATCCCTTCCAATCCATCTACCCAATAGTCTTCACTGTTCAAACTTGGAACTAAATCTAAGGTTTGTCCACCGTTTTCCTCAAAGAGCTCTAAGTATTCTCGTCCAATTTCAACGGTAGTTTCCAAACAGTCAGCCACAAAGGCAGGTGAGAACACCAATAATTTTTTCATTCCTGCTTGACCCAATTCTTCAATCACTTCGTCACTAAACGGACGAAGCCATTTCTTGTCCAATCGTGACTGGAAGCACACGGTGTAGTGGTCTTCAGGAATGTTCAGTCGTTCAGCAAGCGCTCTTGTAGTAGCGTAACACGTGGCCTTGTAGCAGAATTTGTTTTCTTCATTGATCTCCCGTTCACAAGCGTGATTTGAACATTGCTTGTCTTCGTAAACCTTGTCTACTTGGCGCTCTGGCAGGCCGTGGTAGCTGAACAAAATCTTGTCGTACGCCTTTAGGTCGAATTGCTTCGCGCGCTTTTCGAACGCGCCTAAATAGCCTTCTTCGTCCCAAAACTGACTGATAATTTGAATCTCAGGAATCACATACCATTTTGAAATCAACTCCATTGCTTTTTGAATGGTTGATCCCGTTGAGGCAGAGGCATATTGCGGATAAAGAGGCACAATGAGAATACGGTCGTAATTGTCTTTGTACATTTTATCTAGGACGCTTTTCATTGACGGACTTTGGTAGCGCATGGCCATCTCTACCGTCGTATTTCCGTCATTAAAACGTTCTTGCAGCTTCTCCTTCAGTGCTATGGCATGCAGCAAAAGTGGAGAGCCTTGATCGGTCCATACCTTCTTGTACTCTCTAGCTGATTTGTACTTCCTTGTAGGAGCAATGATCCCGTTCACAAGGATTTTTCGTCCCAACCAAGGGATGTCAATCACCCGTTCGTCACCTAAAAATTCGCGCAAATACCTCCCTACGGCTCCCGGATTTGGTGCGTCTGGGGTGCCGAGGTTAATAATTAAGATTCCTGTTTTCATAC
>CAYGUR010000474.1:0-1784 GCA_964353035.1 uncultured Comamonadaceae bacterium
GACATCGTTCTCAAGCCGTGTTGATAAGCGTTCTCGCGTGTATCAAAGTTGAGGTCATTCTGAATCAATGGGAGGTTAAACGCTGATTTGACTAAAGAACTTTAGTTGATTTGACGTGAAAATAGGGGGTGTGCATCAACTACTGTTGTTAGCATCAGTTTCTATTTTTTTTCTTCACGCAAAATTTTATCCATTTTACGACCTTTAGCCAATTCGTCAATCAACTTCTCCATTCGCCTGCAATCGCGGTACAAGGCAAATTCTTGAGATATTTCTTCTATACGATACCCGCATACTACACCTTTGATCATGTCTGCATTTTCATGGATTTTAGCTCCTTCAAAAAAATCTCCGAAAGTTCCATTACCGCTAATAAAGGATTCCAATGTATCCTGATCATAACCTGTTAACCACAAAATAACCTTGTCGAGTTCTTCTTTGGTTCTGCCGTTCCTTTCTATTCGATTCAGGTAATGAGGATAAATAGATCCAAAATTCATTTTCGCGATTTGCTCATTTTTTTCAGCTGTTACTACTGCCATGATTCTTATTTATTGATGCTAACGTACCAAGAGTTTGGAAAGTGGCAAAGGCCTATCTTTTTCGGCCTTGCGGGGCTTTGTGCGCGTCATTTTCTATCACTTGTTGTTATAGCCTTTTTCATTTCAAGGTAGTCGTATTTACTACCTCTTTTCTCGTTTTCGTCCCGTCCTTTGGGTCGGTTCCTGTAACTAAGGCTGTTGAGATAGCCTTTTCTACCCAAGTGCTTTTTGAGTTGAAATAGACTGTCTGAAGATTAGTCATATCCATCTCAAAATCGTTCATCTCTTCCATCTTTTTAGCTGTTGTTTCTTCGTCTGCTCCAAAAGATTCGGCCATGCTCTTCATCATTCCTTTCATCATTTCTATGAACTGACTAAGGTCAAGCTGCACCTCTTGGTCGATAACACATTCGCCAGAGGCACCATCAACTGATTTCAATGTCACTATTGTAGTTGCAGAGATTTCTTGCATGGGGTTGAAGGGGTTCTCTTGACTATCAGTTGTTGTAATGGATTCGCCCAACTCAAATTCGTATTGAAAGGGCAATAGAATGAATCCAATATTGTCAAGCATGTATGCTTCGACATTCTCTTTACTTTCAAAGATTTCCTTCAAGGGCATAAAAATGAAACCAGCCATTGGAGCCATTTCTGGCACTTTCTTTTCAAGGACGCTTGTGATCTGGTCAAAACTTCCGTTCATGAATTCTTGAGTCTCTTCCCAATTCAATAATTCTGTTTCAGCAGTTTCTTTGTTTAACGAAAACAAAAGTTTCAAGTCCTTATAATCCTTAAGTTCCTCACCCATTTTGTCGTAAAGCTCGATAGAAGTTCTAAGGGCCTGATTTTCATATATGACTTCAAGTGTGTAATCTGTTATTGATTCATCGATGACCCGAACGGTAGCTTCATTATAAATCGTTGTGTCAGAGATTAGCTCATCATTTTCGTATTCACGCTCCACTTGAACCATGCTGAGAACCTTTTCAGTTCCTTTTTCCCAATTCGGTTTAAACTCATAGGTTTGCGCTCCAAGTGTCCCACAAACTGCCGAGAGCAGCACTAGTATCATTATTCTCATTCTGTACTTTTTTTATTGGTAACGTTCCGTGTATGGTGTGTATCCCGCAGGGTATGCATTATACACTCTGTTGAAGGTAGTTTTATTCTCCGAACAGAAACTCCAAAACTTTTGAAAATGAATCATGACGAGCATAATAGGAAAAGTAATGATTACCTTGT
>CAYGUR010000475.1:0-1445 GCA_964353035.1 uncultured Comamonadaceae bacterium
GTGTGTATGCACTGACCTTCGAAAAAGAATCTGTTTCGCTCAAAGTGAAGAAAGAAGGTGATGCCTACAAGGGGAGTTTCGAAGTCATTCGCGAAGCAAAAGAAGGAGCTGACACCACAACAGTCAAAGTCAAGATGTCGCAAGAGGGCGAAATGGTCAACTTCTCCTTCGGACCAGTAGACAGCCTCTATACCGGCGTGTACATGTTCACCGGGAATGTCTTCGCTGACAGCAGAATCTGGGAGGGACAAGGACAAGCGCCGAGCGGAAAATGGTTCAGTTGGGCAGCTGTGCGAAGCGAAGAGCTTCCGAAGAAAAAAGAAGAAAGCAAGCGCGATTCATTGGAGGTGGAAGGCGCCGTATTCTATCCGTTCATAGCGTTTGGAAAACCCGAAAAGGCAGTGCAAAAGAATGTGTTGATCACCAATGCGACCATTTGGACCTGTGAAGACGAAGGGGTGATTGAGAACGGACAGATGCTTGTGATCGATGGGAAAATTGCGGCTGTTGGGGCGAAGATTGACCTCGCCAGTCTTTTCGGAAAAGTAATTCCAGCATACGAAGTGATTGACGCGAAAGGCAAACATGTGACGCCTGGAATCATTGATGAACATTCACACATTGCTATTAGTAGAGGGGTGAACGAAGGCACACAAGCCAGTTCAGCCGAGGTGAGCATTGCCACAGTAGTCAATTCAGAAGACATTAACATCTATCGTCAATTGAGTGGGGGCGTCACCTGTTCACAATTGCTGCACGGAAGTGCCAATCCGATTGGTGGGCAGAGTGGGATCATCAAACTACGCTGGGGACTTTCGCCCGAAGAAATGAAAGTGGAAAATGCGACGCCCTTCATCAAATTCGCCCTAGGTGAAAATGTGAAGCAATCGAATTGGGGCGACTATTATCGCTCACGGTTTCCACAGTCGAGAATGGGCGTGGAGCAAGTATTTTACGACCATTTTATTCGCGCCAGAGAGTATGGTGATGCTTGGAGTGCTTACAATGAAACGGTAGGAAGTTTGACGCGAAGACAACTTCGAAAAGGAATGATCCCTGCGATGCCGCGAGTGGATTTAGAGATGGAAGCGCTCTTGGAAATCTTAGAAAGTGAGCGCTTCGTTTCCTGTCACAGCTACCGACAAGATGAGATTAACATGTTGATGCACGTAGCAGATTCCATGGGCTTCGTTCTAAACACGTTTACGCATATTTTAGAAGGCTACAAAGTGGCTGATAAAATGAAAGAACACGGTGCAGGCGCATCCAGCTTCTCTGATTGGTGGGCGTATAAATTTGAAGTAAAAGATGCCATCCCGTACAACGGAGCCATTTTGTACGAACAAGGCGTGACGACCGCCTTCAACAGTGATGACGCGGAAATGGCGCGCAGACTCAATCAGGAGGCTGCAAAAGCAGTGAAGTACGGCGGAGTGCCGGAAGAG
>CAYGUR010000475.1:1455-1765 GCA_964353035.1 uncultured Comamonadaceae bacterium
AAGCGTTGAAGTTTGTGACACTGAATCCGGCGAAACTACTTCATTTGGATGACCGACAAGGTTCGTTGCTGGAAGGAAAAGATGCCGATTTTGTGATTTGGACTGACCATCCGCTCAGCATCTATGCGAAGGCAGAGCAGACCTTCATTGATGGAACGTGTTACTACAGCATGGAACAAGATGCTGCTGCGCGAAAAGCAATTCAAGACGAACGCGCCCGCATTCTACAATTGATGTTGGATAGCAAAGGCGGTGCGAAACGCAAGCCTTCCGAAAAAATCCCAATGCATTACCACTGTGATTCTGAAAC
>CAYGUR010000476.1:0-1752 GCA_964353035.1 uncultured Comamonadaceae bacterium
ACCGAAGCCACCTCGACCTCCGCGGAAATCGTCATAGGTGCCGCCGTGTCGTCTGCTTGCAGCAGCAATGATCGCCCATGCCGCCCAAAAGGAGATGTCGTTGAGTTTAGAGTAACGATAAGTTTTTACAGCTGTACTTCCCAATCCGCCAAAGACGAATAGGAGGATCATTAACACCACGAAAATGGAACGAACCTTCTTCTTAGCCGACTTTTGGTTTTGAGGACCACCGGCATATTCCGTGATTTCTCCCGCGGCCAATTGCATGAGGACGTTCGTTCCTGCGTCAATTCCAGCGAAGTAATTTTCCGTTCGGAAAGAAGGAATAAATTCTCCTTCCACAATGCGTTTTGAAAGGGCATCTGTAATGGCCCCTTCCAATCCGTAACCAACGGCGATGTGCATTTGACCACTTTGGTTGCCTCGTTTCGGACGAATTGCTACCACAACGCCATTGTCTTTTTCCGTTCCAACACCCCAGGCATGTCCAAGGTCTGTTGCGAATTTCCAAGGCTGCTCACCGCACATATCTGCATGGGTAACAACAATGATCACGTTGCTGGTACTGTCTTTGAACGCGTTCAGTTTGTTGTTGAGCGCAGTCTCTTCGCTAGTTGAAAGTACTTCTCCAGCGTCATAAACGAGTTGAAAGTTTTTCTTTTCCAGACCGCAAAACGCATCGTTTTGTCCAAACGAGTTGAAGCCAATCAGTCCGAAGACGAGTGCAAAAATTCCACGTAATACAAGCTTATTTCGGTCCAAAAGAAATCTCATTTGGTAGTTCGTTTATATCGTCTGATTGATAAGGAAAAAAAGTTTTAAGTTGTTCGCCAGCGCGCTTCACGCCGTGGGTGAGTCCTTCAACGAACTTCCCTTCTTTGAACAGCTCCGCCATTTCATCCCGAATATCGTCCCAAAATGTTTCTGGCACTTTGGCATTGATGCCTCCATCACCGAGGATGGCAAATTTTTTATTCTGCAAGACGAAGTAAAACAGAACTCCATTGCGGAGCTCTGTTTGATGCATTTCCAATTCTTCGAAGATGAATGCCGCTCGGTCCATCAAGTCTTCCTTGCACTTGTTGTCAATGTGAATCCGCACTTCTCCGCTGGTGTTGAGCTCAGCAGTACGAATGGCTTCCTCCATTACTTCTTGGGCTTCATCATTGAAGATGTCATAGATGTCTACTGCCATTACTCTGAAAAATTCACAGATGGAGCAACGTCGGTTCCTTCAGCACTTTGGAAGTAATCGCGTTGTTCAAATCCTAACATGCCGGCAAAAAATTTACCTGGTATCTGTTTGATTTTCATGTTGTACGTCTTAACGGCGTCATTGAAGCGTTCACGCGCCACAGCAATTCTATTTTCTGTGCCTTCCAATTGAGATTGTAGCTCAAGGAAGTTTTGGTTCGCTTTCAAATCGGGATAGTTTTCTGTGTAACCGAAGAACCTTCCCATGGCAACACCAAGGTTTTTGTTGGCAGCCTGGAATTCACCTAGATCGCCAGATTCACCTGCCGCTCGCATGGCTCCCATGGCAGCAGCTCTCGCCTCGGTAACTCCAATAATGGTTGATTTTTCAAAGTCGGCATAGCCTTTTACCACCTCAACAAGGTTTGGGATGAGGTCAAAACGACGTTGGTACTGTGTTTCTACATTCGCCCATTCTCCATCTACGGCTTCTTCATAGCCGATAAGTCCGTTGTAAGAAGAACATCCACAGCCGAATAAGACGAGAATGAGCAGTCC
>CAYGUR010000477.1:0-1735 GCA_964353035.1 uncultured Comamonadaceae bacterium
ATTCACATTGGTACTGCGAGATGACATCCTTGAGTACCGATGCCGTTTCACCAGTGCGAATGATCAAGTTGGAACCTACTGCTTTCAACTGACGTTGCAGATCTGCCACTGATTGAAGAAGGAACTGCGTGCGAAAAGCACCCGTTTTCTGGAATCCCCACGCATCGATTTCCCACCATTTTGTATCAAACACAAACACAGGAACAACGGGCTTGCCTTGTGCTATGGCTTTTACCAATGCCGGATTGTCTTTTAGCCGGAGGTCGTTTCGAAACCAGTACAGTGTTGTCATAAGTCTTCAATGTTCTTTAAATAACCTTCCGCCTGATCCAGTAGTTCATTTCGTTTCTTCGAATCCATTTTATCCCATGTTCGATACGCCATTCCAATGCGCGGATTTCCTTCGAGCTTTTCGCGGTTGCGAGCGTAGAAATGCCAGTAGAGGGAGTTGAACGGACAAGCGCCTTCGCCCGTCCTCACGTCTTTTTTGTAACTGCAGTTGCTGCAGTAATTCCCCATCTTATGGATGTAGTTGGCGCTGCTCACATAGGGCTTTGTCCCGACAATTCCCCCATCAGCAAATTGGCTCATACCGCGGGTATTGGTGATTTCAACCCATTCGAATGCATCAATGTAGATTCCCAAGTACCATTGGTCTACCTCATCTGGATGGATGCCTGCCAACAGCGCAAAGTTCCCGGTGACCATCAGTCGCTGGATGTGATGTGCATAGGCGTATTCCAACGATTGTTTGATGGAATGGCGCAGGCACTTCATCTTCGTTTCGCCTGTCCAAAACCAGCTAGGGAGTTCACGGTCATGGTCGAAAAAGTTCAATTCAGCGAATTCTGGCATCTTCGCCCAGTACACACCCCGCATGTATTCGCGCCAGCCGAGGATTTGTCGGATGTAGCCCTCCACTTGCGAAATGGAAATGCTTTGTTCGTTTTTCTTCCAATGTGCTTCGGCTTGTTGAATGATTTCCAAGGGGGAAATGAGTTTGATGTTCAGGGCGAAGGAAATGCGTGAGTGGTAGACCGCCCAATACTCCGTTGTCATGGCATCTTGGAAATCGCCAAAGTGTGGGAGTCCGTTTTCCAGGAAGTAATCGAATAACTCCAATGCTTCTTTGCGGGTGGTGGGCCACAGAAAGTGCTCTGCATCGATCTCCCCAATGGTTTTCACATCTTGCTTTCGAACCATTTCTTCGATGTCCCGAAGGTCTTTATCGAGCAACATCGGTTCCATCGGACGGTGGTCTTTGGGGAGTTTCTTTCGGTTGGAAGCGTCGTAATTCCACTTGCCCGTTGTGGGTTCATCGCCGTCCATCAATACATGGTGTTCTTTCCGCATAGAGCGGTAGAACGATTCCATGAGGAAGGTCTTTTTTCCTTTGAAAAATTGAGCCAGCTGATCTCGGGTGGTGAGGAAATGTTGGGACGAAACCATTTCCGATGCATCGAATGATGTTGCAATTCCTTTTAATTCTTGATCCAATCGGTATTCATCGGGTTCTTGGTATTCGAACCGTTTTGCCTTTACCTCTTTGGCCAACGAATGAATTAACTTTTCAAAGTCTTGCAGGTTTTCTTTGTCGTCCAGTTTGTTGTACTTCACTTGATGTCCAGCTTCGCGAAGCAGTTCCGCAAAGTTCCGCATGGCAGAAAAAATGCCCACTACCTTTTGGATGTGGTGCGGAACATAATCTGTTTCTTGTCGGACTTCAGCCATCAGG
>CAYGUR010000478.1:0-1735 GCA_964353035.1 uncultured Comamonadaceae bacterium
TGATGGTGAAGGTTCCACCTGTGATTTCTTCAATGGGAATTTTTCGATCGCGTGCTTTGATGGCCATTCGTTTGATGTCGGCCTCAATTTCTGCCAAGCTCATCTGCTCTGCATTGCGCACAACAGGCACCATCAGTCCTTTTGGTGAACTTACCGCAATGCCGATGTCTGCATAATCATGGTACACAATCTCTTTCTCTTCGATGCGCGCGTTCACGGCCGGATAAATGCTCAAAGCAGTGGTCACGGCTTTGGTGAAGAACGACATAAACCCAAGGTTCACACCGTGTGTTTCTTTGAATACCTCTTTGTACTTCGTGCGCATGTCCATGATGGGTTTCATGTTCACTTCGTTGAAGGTGGTCAACATGGCGGTGTCGTTCTTAACTGACACGAGTCGTTCACCTACTTTGCGACGAAGCATCGACATTTTTTCACGTCGCTCTTCTCTGCTTCCACCCCAGGTTTTCGCAGCGCTGGTATCAAATCCAGCAGACATCGCGGCTACCACATCTTGTTTTAAGATGCGTCCGTCTTTGCCTGTTCCCTGCACTTGATTGGCAGACACTCCGTTTTCATCCATGAGCTTTTTGGCTGATGGCGAAGGATGTCCGCTAGCGTATGAATCTGACTTCTCAGCTGCTGGAGCTGCCGCCGGAGCTGCTTTGCTTTCCGCCTTCGGCTCTGGCTTTGATTCAGCTTTCTTCTCTTCTTTCGGAGCTTCCTTTTTAGGTGCTTCGCCCGCGCCTTCTGGCTTTTCAGCAGAGGTATCAATCAAACACACCACTTGTCCTACCGCCACAGTATCGCCTTCTTCGGCCTTGAGCGTTATCACACCTGCCGCTTCAGCTGGCAATTCAAGTGTTGCCTTGTCAGAATCTACTTCTGCAATGGTTTGATCTTTGTCTACCCAGTCTCCATCTGCTACTAACCAAGCAGCAATTTCAACTTCTGATATAGATTCGCCCGGACTTGGGACTTTCATTTCCAATACTGACATGGAATGGGTGTTTTGTAGTGATTATGCGTTCACCTTGCTATAGGAGAACAACTTTTCTAAAATGAGTTGATGACGTTGTTTGTGGATCACAGGTGAACCAGCTGCAGGACTGCCACTGGCATGTCTTGCAATGACGTCAATGTTTATCGGCAGTTTTGCTGTTCTGAACGAAGTCAAAATGTAGGTCCAAGCGCCCATGTTCTCTGGTTCTTCTTGAACCCAGATGTAGCGTTTGTTTTCTCCATATTTCTTGATCAGCGCCTCCAATTGCTTTTGTGGCAGTGGATACAACTGCTCCATTCGCACCAAGGCAATGTCGTTTCCACCTTTGATTTCTTCTTTGTGTTCCAACAAATCATAGTAGATCTTCCCTGAACAAAGCGCCACGGTCTCCACCTCTTTCGCCTTCACACTGCTATCGTCAAGGATTTCTTGGAAACGTCCTTTCGCTAGTTCATCCATCTTGCTCACCGCTTTCGGGTAACGCAAGAGTTTTTTCGGCGTGAACACGATCAATGGCTTTCTAAATCCACGTTTTACTTGTCTTCTCAACAAGTGGAAATGGTTGGCCGGCGTTGTTGGATTGCACACTTGCATGTTCAACTCAGCGCATTGCTGAAGGAAACGTTCCATTCTTCCGCTGGAGTGCTCTGATCCCATCCCTTCGTAACCGTGAGGGAGGAACATGGTCAATCCGTTCATAGTTCGCCACTTGTCTTCCGCACCAGAAATGAA
>CAYGUR010000479.1:0-1731 GCA_964353035.1 uncultured Comamonadaceae bacterium
ATGAGGAAACCAATTGGCAGCAACTTTCTGAGTTCGAAAAGGAATGTGCTGCATTACTTGCATGGGATGGAAGCTACGAACTTGACAGTCCATCACCAGTTCTATTCCAACCTTTACAAGTACGTTTATTAAAAGCGGGGTTGATGGACGAAATGACTGAGGAACAATTCAGTCGTTTCACAGAAACTCATTGGTTCAGGAGGTTGCTTCATTTGGCTTTAAGAGACCAGCATCATCCTGTTTGGGATGTATCTACCACAGAACCTGTTGAAGACATGTCGCACCACCTACTTCCCGTATTCAAACAACTGTGCAGCGACCTATCGAGTGAACTGGGATCAAAACTGACCGAATGGAAATGGGGTGCTGTGCATACTTGGCAGCCGCAACATTTGCTCAAGGATATTCCATTTCTAGGCGGTTGGTTGAGTGCTGAGAAGGCTCCGATAAGTGGAAGCAATGAGACCATTAGTCAAAGCGGGTTCACACCTAGTACAGAGATCAAGACAAACGCTCGTTTTGGCGCCCAAATGCGAATCATCGTTGACCTTTCAGATGTGAACAACTCCATCAGCATCACGCCTACTGGACAGTCAGGCGTTTGGCGTTCAGATCACTTCATGGACCAAGCTGATTCCTATGTTCATGGTTCATACCGGCCACAGTATATCTTTGTGCCTGATAGTCTAAGTTTCAGAGAATTAAAACTCAACTCTGTCGATTGAATTTATCTTTTCATTACCTTTATGTGACTTTAACTAATTGTAATGAAACTAACTTTAATGCTCTTTTTGTGCATCGTCACAGGAACAGTAAGCTCTCAGTTGTTTACTGAAGTTAGCCAGGATTTGGGTATTAATTACTCTTATCAAGGTGGAGAATATGGAGGAGGGGCTAGCTTTTTTGACGCCGATGACAATGGTTGGGATGACCTAACGTTTTGTACAAACGGAAATGGGATTCTTTTTTACCAAAATTTAGAAGGCGTTTTTCAACCCCCTGTGCACCTGATTGAAGAAGTTGCTGAATTCAAGCAATGTCTTTGGGTCGATTACGACAACGACGGTGACTCGGACTTATTCCTCACGCGCTATTTTGGAAAGTGGACACTCCATCGCAACAACGGTTCGATTTTCGACTTAGAAGATGTTACTGAAGAGGCTGGACTATTTACAGACTTCTTTCTACAAGGTGGCGGTTCATCTTGGGGAGATTATGACAACGATGGTGACTTGGATGTTTACATTCCGGTTTATGACTACACAGGTCCTCACAATTTCTTCTACCAGAACAACGGAGATGGGACATTTACTGACATCTCGGAATCTTCAGGTGTGTCTGACGGCTCGAAAGCTTCCTTTCAATCGCTCTTCTTTGACTACAATCAAGATGGATATCAAGATTTATTCGTCATTAATGACCGATTGCCTTGGTCCAACTCATTCTTCAAAAATAATGGAGGCATATTTTCCGACAAAACAACACTGATTGGGTTAGAGCAATACATTTTTTCCATGAACAATTCCATTTCCGACATTGATCATGACGGAGATTATGAACTGTACATTTCAAATAACCCAACAGGTAATTCCTTGTTCTCCTATGATTCAAACGCTGATTTTTTCACGGACATCGCTGCATCAGCAGGAGTGCAAGTTTTTGATCATAGCTGGTCCGGGTTGTGGATTGATGCTGACAATGATACTTGGGAAGATTTGCACGTTTCTGTTT
>CAYGUR010000480.1:0-1725 GCA_964353035.1 uncultured Comamonadaceae bacterium
CAAGTAGGCATCCAATGACGGAATCATGATGCCCGTGCAGCTGACCGTAATGATGTAGTCGATGTCTTCTGGCTTGAGGTTGGCCTTTTCCAACGATTTAAGTAAGGACTTTTCAGCCAGTTTGATGACTTCGCGCACGTAGATGTCGTTGCGCTCTTCAAACGACATGTCTGAAAAAACCTCTTCCGCATCCATGATGGAGTAGCGACGGTCAACGCCGGCATTTTCGAATAGTTTGGTCACCTTTCGTTTGAAGCGTTCGTCTTGCCCAGACAACCAGAGGTCTAGGTAGGGCAGGATATCGGCTGTAGACCGCGTATAGGGGGGGAGTTGCTTGGCAACCGATTTGATTTTTACGCTCATAAGTTCTGTATGATCCATTGGTAACGAAACGCCCACTTCCACTTAATTTGAGGCTGTACGCGCAATTCATTCGAAAAGCGTTCCAGCTCTTTGCGTTTAAATCCTCTTAAAATCGAAGTGAGTCCGTCTTCAATGATCATGCGGTTTTGAATGGTTAAGCACACCAGTTTAAACAAGTAATAGGCGGCTGAATTTCGGTGTAAATCGTTCACCACAATCCCTAGTTTGGCTTTCTTTTGGGCCGAAGCGAGGATGTTGATGATTTGGTCTTCTTTGAAATGGTGCAGGAACAAGGTTGTGAGCACCACATCGTATTCCAAGTTGTAAAATTCCGGTGAAAAGATATCACACGCAATGAAGCTTATTTCGGGGAAGTCGGTTGACAGTTCCGCGGCATACTTCATGGCGTCTGCATTCGCATCAATGCCGATCAATTTTACCTGATATCCCTTCTTTCGGGCGAAGAGTGCTGCTTTTCGCAACAAGTCACCTCCTCCACAGCCTAAATCAACAATGGTGAGCGGCTCACTTTTTGGATGGTTTTTGATCACTTGTTTTAACCCATCTAGCGTGACGTTGTTGCCTCCAAGCCATTTATTGATATTCGCTAAGGTGTCTAGGGTCGAATGGAGTTGTGGACCGTTGATGGAAAAATCATCCATCAATTCAATGGCATCTGTTCGCTGTTGGGTGTTGATGGGAAAGCTCATTTGACGACCATTGGTTTTCCGTGGGTGCGTTTGATGATTTGCGGCACGAGGGCAGGGATGCGTTTGATGACCGACATGCCCACTTCAGCCAGCGTGTTCTTGCTGAAGAGGTTCGCCACGATGTGTCCTGCTTTTAACCGAGAACGGAACTCGTTGTTCCAAGCCTGTTCATACGCTTTTTCAAAAGCTTGTCGCGACGAAATCTCGCCATCAAGGTAGTCAATAATTAAGAGCGAAGCCAGTTGTGCACTGCGAATCGCCATACTCATTCCATTTCCACACAAAGGGTGAATCATACCGGCCGTATCGCCACACATCAGGATGTGCTCTTCAACGGGACTTTTGCTGGAGAACGAAATTTGGCTAATGGTGAGCGGCTGGTCGAAGAGCGGTGTAGTTTGTTCGAAGATGGCCTTCAGCCGTGTGTTTTTAAACAGCACTTGTTCTTGAAAGGCATCGATGTCTTTGTAGGCTTTGAATGCGTCATAATCAGTGATGTAACACAGATTGATGGCATCGTTTTCCACTTTCGACACCCCACAGTAGCCCCCTTCAAAGTTGTGCAGTGCGACGAGGTTGTTGGGGAAATCGCCTTTCACATGCATCTTCACCGCCAGGAAGGGCGATTTCTGTTTTATAAATACGCGGTCCA
>CAYGUR010000481.1:0-1722 GCA_964353035.1 uncultured Comamonadaceae bacterium
CCTTTACCTTCTAGCTGAGGAGCTATTGAAATCAAGCAACATGGAATTGGATTTGCTCAAACCATTGATTGCTGAAACAGCTGGAAAACTAGAGAGTATGTCGGCTTACGCCGCGCAAACCGGACCAGCAAAGCGCAAGGATGTTCACACCATCAATGAACATTTGAGTATGTTGGGCGAACACCCGGAAATTCAAGAAATTTATGCCTTGCTCACTGAAAGCATTTTAAGACACCATGATTGAAAATTACAAGACCATATTAAAGCGTATTAACACCTTCATCTTTGACATTGACGGTGTTTTTACAGACGGAATTGTCATCATAGACAACAATGGTGAGCAGCTGAGAACAGCGAATGTTCGCGACGGTTATGCAGTTCAATTCGCCGTTAAAAAAGGATACCATGTGGCTGTTATTTCTGGCGGAAACAACGAGGCCGTGCGCAAGCGATTTGCCGGACTAGGCGTCACAGATGTCTTTCTTGGAAGCAGCAACAAAGTGGCTGTTCTAGAGGAATACATTCACAAAAAAGGAATTGACCTTGACACGGTTATGTACATGGGAGATGACATCCCTGATTACCGAGTCATGAACATGGTAGGACTACCTGTTTGTCCGAACGATGCCGCGCCAGAAATCAGAGAAATTTCAAGCTACATCTCTTCCAAAGACGGCGGACGCGGATGTGTAAGAGATGTGATTGAGCAGACCTTGAAAGTTCAGGGCAAGTGGTTCGATGACGATTCTCATCACTGGTAGTCTAGAAGTAGTCTGGAAGAATTTGCTCCAAATTCTTTCTTTTTCGTTCAATTTCAACCCCCATTGGATGCTCTGGCGCTAACATTTCTGCAGCGAGGTAACATTTCCAACCCAAGTTGAAATTGTACTTCGAACAAAATACATTTCCCACATCAAGGTAAACTCCTGCTAAAGTTCTGTTCTCTGATAGCGCTAGTTCAAAGTAGTTCAAGGCCCTGTTGACATCTGCAATCTGCATTTTATTGGCGGCAAAAACATTCATCACATAGGCATACTCATCTACTTGACTGATGAGTTGATTTAAGACGGCAAGCTGCGCTTCTGCTTCTTCTTTTGAATTGGGAGAGGCCAAGACAGCCAAGAATTCTGAGAGCAATTGGTCTTCTGTTGCCAGAGGCACCGCCTCAGAAATTTGATCTGCCAATTGGATGCCCGAAGAAAATAAAAGGTCAAACACAGCTAACAAGGCACTCAAGTTGTGTCCCTCAGCTTTGAGTCGATTGAAAGCAGCAACTGTAGAAGCAGAATCTACTCGCTCCGCACGGTTGGACAATAAATCTGCATTTAACTGATTGAGTTTTTGATCCCACTTCGTGCCCCCGGTTTGTTGTTTGAAGGTCAAACTTGCTAGTTCAGGAAGAGTCATCAAGCTTGAAGCGCGTTTGGTTTTTAGCTTTAACCTCTTTGTTACCTTTTGTCCGATATTGAAATAATGGTATTCGAGAAAATCAGGACATCTTTTCGTTGCTGCTATTTGCTTCGCGATGTAGGGGTGGATTTCATGCTTGTAAAGGAGGTATTTGTACAACCGTTCAGCATCTACTGCCACTCCTTTTTTTCGTTTTTTTCCGGGAACGAACTTCGTCATTTCCTGACCTGCAACACTCCAAACCAAGGTATCTCCACGCTCTTCTAATTTGAAGTTTTTGATTGCTGCTGAATCATTCAACACATGACGGAA
>CAYGUR010000482.1:0-1714 GCA_964353035.1 uncultured Comamonadaceae bacterium
ACCTACCTTCAAGCCTTCAGGGGCAATGATGTAGCGCTTCTCTCCGTCTGCATAAGCAACCAACGCAATACGCGCTGAACGGTTTGGATCATATTCGATAGTTTCAACCGTGGCTGCAACGCCGTGCTTGTCACGTTTAAAATCAATCAATCTGTAGCGACGCTTGTGACCACCTCCACGGTAGCGCATCGTCATTTTTCCATTGTTGTTACGACCACCAGACTTCTTGATAGCTACCAAGAGAGGCTTATACGGCTTGTCAGTCGTAATGTCATCGAACTCACTAATAATTTTGTGACGCTGACCTGGAGTGATTGGGTTTAGCTTTCTTAATGCCATGACTTACTCCTCCTATTAAATGTTATCATAGAAGTCGATCACTTCTCCTTCAGCTAGCTGAACGATCGCCTTCTTGTATCCGTTAGTTCTTCCAGTAACCAGACCTGTCTTCGTATAGCGTGATCTTGTCTTGCCGTCCACATTCAATGTGCGAACTTGCTCCACTTTCACTCCATATGAGGCCTCTACTGCCTTCTTAATCTCAACCTTGTTAGCTCCTTTAGCTACCACGAATCCGTAACGATTGTACTTCTCCGAATCAGCTGTAAGCTTCTCAGTAATGAGGGGTTTTATCAATACGTTGCTCATCGTCGTAATTATTTAAGCATGTCTTGAACAATCTCGTGGGCATTGCCTACGAAGATTAGGTTCTTACAATTCAAGATATCGTATGTATTCAAATCACCCGCAACACGAACTGAGTGTCCTTTGAGATTACGAGAAGACTTATAAATACTCTCATTGAGGTTAGGCAACACGAGCAAAGTCTTCTTGTCTTCTACTTTCAGGTTCTTAAGAACGTTCAAGTATGATTTGGTTTTTGCTTCTTTCATTTCCAAAGCATCCAAGAATAGAATCCCATTCTCTTTCGCTTTGTATGTTAAAGCAGATTTTCTAGCGAGACGCTTCACTTTGATGTTCACTTTAAGAACATACTTGTGAGGACGTGGGCCGAAAATTGTACCTCCACCTCTGAAAAGAGGGTTCTTGATATCTCCGGCACGTGCTGTACCTGTTCCTTTTTGACGCTTGATCTTACGAGTACTACCCTTAACATCAGAACGCTCTTTACTCTTGTGAGTACCT
Source organism: uncultured Comamonadaceae bacterium (assembly GCA_964353035.1). Lineage (GTDB taxonomy): Bacteria > Bacteroidota > Bacteroidia > Flavobacteriales_D > Sanyastnellaceae > JAQWQB01. Next base: position 1,147 of record CAYGUR010000482.1, read on the forward strand.
TGACGTTGAGCAGCCAAATAGCGCTTCACATCTAAGTAGATCGCGTGATCATTTGGTTCGATACCAAAAACATCACTATCAAGTGTAATTTTCTTTGAGGTCTTGTTACCCTCTATGTTGTATACCGCCAATTCCATCTTACTTACGAATTAATACGGTTGCACCTTTGTGTCCGGGAACTGCACCTTTTACGATGATCAATCCTTCTTCCGGCATCACTTTAAGAACTTCCAAGTTTTCAATTGTAACGCGTTTGTTACCTGTCTGACCTGCCATGCGCATTCCTTTGAAAACACGTGCTGGGTAAGAAGCTGCACCAATTGATCCTGGTGCACGTAACCTGTTGTGCTGACCGTGAGTTGCTTGTCCAACCCCTCCGAATCCATGGCGCTTTACAACACCCTGAAATCCTTTTCCTTTACTTCGGCCAACTACGAACGCGTAATCTCCTTCGTTGAACACTTCGTCAACTTTCACTTCGTCGCCCACATTGAGTTCTCTTCCGAAGTTCTTGAATTCAACAAGCTTCTTCATCGGAGTCAATCCGTTCTTCTTAAAGTGTCCCATC
>CAYGUR010000483.1:0-1703 GCA_964353035.1 uncultured Comamonadaceae bacterium
TGGATGCTGCCTCTGTTACACTATTTCCTAGACGGACTCTCGTTCATCTACAAAAAGATGTTTGCTGATGTCAATGTGTTTGGGACGGACTCGAACCGTGTCCTTGTAGCTTTGTTTCATACTACTTTCAACCTACTGAACATGATTTTGCTCATCGGATTTACCAATGGCATCTTGAAACTTGCTGGAAGATTGGTTCGAAATAAGGTCGGAGGAGATGCATTTAAATTGGAATACATCGGGGCAGGTGTTGTAGGTACACCTGAGTTGGCATTGCTTGAAGCTCACAAAGAGATGCGCAGATATGCCCGCATAACAGCTTCTATGAATCAAATGATTTCGCGCCTGTTGGATGTGTCTGATCCGGTAGAGAAAAAGCTACTTCTAGATGAAATTCGTGAAACAGAAGAGATCACAGACAAATACGAAATGGAGGTGGCAAATTACCTCACTGATTTGTCGAAAGAAGAGATGTCACCCGCTACCAGCGTAAGAGTGCGCGGACTAATGGGCGCTACAAACGACCTCGAACGCATAGGCGATCTCTACTTGCAAATTGCAGTCAATCTTGAAAGCAAAAACTTGAAGAAAGTCTATTTCGTGCCGAAACAACGCCAGAATTTGAAAGACATGCTGGACCTCCTCAAAGAGGCTTTCGACATCATGTACGCCAATTTAACCCACGAAGATTCTGAGCCCAACGTCATCCTTGCGCAAGAAAAAGAAAAGGAAATCAACGAATTGCGAAATGATCTTAAGCGGAAGCACCTGCGTGATGTCGCAAAAGGTCGTTATTCCCTAGAAAGTGGAATCTTTTACAGCGACACTTTTACGGCAATGGAAGAAATTGCAGACCACGTTGTGTCTATTTCTGAAGGATTCTCAGCTGAGTTTTAAGGCTTGACAAAAACTGATGACCGAACAATATTCGATTCATTGAACGAACGGTCCACGAGCTGAATCTCAAATCTGCAGGTGTCGAAATCCGAAATCAAATAATATACAGGCATGTCGATTTCAATTTCCCCATTCAAAGCCTTATTCTGACCTGTAGGGGTTACTTCTGCTACGCGGTAATAAAACGGGATTTGTCCCAACTCTGGGTCCAAAGGAATGTGTGTCCATACTCCGTTTTGACGCTCATAGTACTCTAAAAATAGATTGTAATAGTAGGTGCAGGTATCTGGACAGAATGGAGCTAATGTATCTGATTGCGCTAGGCCAATGTTCCCATCACCATCTGTAAACCCAATGGTCATTGTGCCTGACTGTCCTGCCGTTTCTAGACTAATGAAACAAATCACTGGCTCGTCAGGATATTGTGCCTCATCAAGGCAACTAAACAGCCCAACTGTTAATATGATGGCCATAAATCCGAATAACGTTCTTTGCTTCATCCGTTGTGTGTCTTTACTTTGCATTCGATTCTGCAAATATGGCGAACTTCAACTTTAATCCTCTTAACATTCGAAACTCCCAAGAGTTTAACGAGGCTGCCATTGAATTATTTCGCTACCAAGCTGAGCAGTGTGAGGTCTATTCAACTTACCTCGGTCACCTGAATTGCAGTCCGTCTAAGATACAAGTTGTGTCTGAAATACCCTGCTTGCCCATCGAAGCATTCAAATTCCATGAGGTAAAAACAGGTTCTTTTGTTCCAGAGCAGGTTTTCACTAGTAGCGGAACGACAGGTGTAAAGACTT
>CAYGUR010000484.1:0-1665 GCA_964353035.1 uncultured Comamonadaceae bacterium
GTTGGAACCGGGAAAGTAGATGAACCGATGACCGTTGTTGTAGGTGACACTGTATTGTACGGAAAGTACTCTGGTACGGAGATCAACATTGACGGTGGCGATTACCTGATCATGCGAGAATCAGACATTTTCGCAATTGTATAAGTTAAACTGGATATTAAAAATTGACTAGCTATGGCTAAGGAAATTAGTTTCAATACAGATGCGCGAAATGCCCTGAAAGAAGGGGTAGATGCGTTGGCAAATGCCGTTAAAGTAACATTGGGTCCTAAAGGACGAAACGTTGTAATCGACAAAAAATTCGGACCTCCTATTGTCACAAAAGATGGGGTGACCGTTGCCAAAGAAATTGAATTGAAAGACCCTGTTCAAAACATGGGCGCTCAAATGGTAAAGGAAGTTGCTTCTAAAACAGCAGATATTGCTGGTGATGGAACAACTACTGCAACCGTTTTGGCACAAGCAATTGTGACTGCCGGATTGAAAAACGTTGCTTCTGGAGCGAATCCGATGGATTTGAAAAGAGGTATCGACAAAGCTGTGACTTCAGTGGTAAGCGGACTGCGTGAGATTTCTCGTGAAGTTGGAAGCGATAACAGCAAGATTGAACAAGTGGCTTCGATCTCAGCAAACAATGACAATACCATCGGGAAACTCATTGCTGACGCTATGGCGAAAGTGGGGAACGAAGGAGTGATCACTGTTGAAGAAGCCAAGGGGACCGAAACAGAAGTGAAGACTGTAGAAGGTATGCAGTTTGACCGTGGTTACCTTTCTCCATACTTTGTGACAGACACAGAGAAGATGGAAGCGAGCCTTGAGAATCCATACATCTTGATCTATGACAAGAAGGTTTCGAACATGAAAGACCTGCTTCCAGTTCTTGAGAAAACAGCTCAAACTGGAAGACCATTGTTGATCATTGCTGAAGATGTAGATGGTGAAGCACTTGCTACATTGGTTGTAAATAAGATTAGAGGAGCGCTGAAAGTGGCTGCTGTGAAGGCGCCAGGTTTCGGAGATCGAAGAAAAGCAATGCTTCAAGACATTGCCGTTTTGACTGGAGGAACCGTGATTTCAGAAGAAACAGGTTTGAAACTTGACGCAACTACCATTGATGACCTTGGTCAGGCTGAGAAAATCACCATTGACAAAGACAACACAATCGTAGTGAATGGATCTGGAGATGCAAAGGAAATTGCATCACGTGTTCAGCAAATCAAAGCTCAGATTGAGTCTACTACTTCTGATTACGACAGAGAAAAACTTCAAGAGCGTTTGGCGAAATTAGCCGGAGGTGTTGCTGTACTTTACGTAGGAGCAGCTACTGAAGTAGAAATGAAAGAAAAGAAAGATCGCGTTGATGATGCATTGCATGCAACACGTGCCGCGGTTGAAGAAGGAATCGTTCCAGGTGGAGGTGTAGCCTACATTCGCGCTAGCAAGGCCTTGGAAACTCTGAAAGGTGAAAACTACGATGAGACCACAGGTATTTCTATCGTTCGTAGAGCAATTGAAGAACCATTGCGCCAAATCATTGCCAATGCTGGCGGTGAAGGAGCTGTAATTGTTCAGAAGGTGCGCGAAGGAGAAGGTGATTTCGGATACAACGCCCGAACTGAAGTATATGAGAACTTATTTGAAGCAGGTGTCATTGACCCTACA
>CAYGUR010000485.1:0-1630 GCA_964353035.1 uncultured Comamonadaceae bacterium
CTACATTCACCCAACAGCTTTAGAACGACTTGTACCTGGAAGTAATTTGAATTACGGTGATTTTGACCACGCAAAAAATCTTTGCAAGAGTCATCCAAACTCACAAATTAGAGCAAGTCTTGGAGGTAAAGGTGTTGCCGAAAAGCATTATCCAAGTCTAACCTATGATGAATTAAAATTAACTTGGGATGATGGTAATGAAGATGAATTTCTGAAACTATATCAAATAATGGTTGACAAGTTGAATGCATAGAAAATAAAGGCGAAAGCATAGTCGAGTAGGTAAAGGGGAATCTCACCCCTAAACCTCTCACAGAACCGTGCGTGAACCTCTCAATTCATACGGCTCTTGTTATACAGTCAGTAGCTCAGGTTAACTGATCACCTAATGCCCAATGATAAAACATATTTGGATATTCTATCTTTTTTGGTGTTCGTGATGTCGCTGGGCTTGGTACTGTTCGTCGGTACCAGATTTTGTATTCGCTCCTCCTCCAGGCTGGCTCATTCGCTAAAAATATCCCCCAGACATTTCTTCACGCTCTGCCCCCTTCAGTCCTACCCTCATAAGTAGCCACCTTACGCTTAAAAATGGTTCAAGCCGTTACCCCTGCCCATAAGGGACTTGCACACGCTAGATTATTGAACTAGTTTTAGGTAGTATAAGATGCCCATGCTGGGCACACACAAGGTGTATAGTGAATACCTTTCGGGATACTCACCATACACTAAATGTTATGTGTAATTCCGGATGGAGGAAATAGTCAGAAAGATAGCAGAGCAGCGACAGGTTGATCTCAGAAAGGAAAGTTCCACTTGGTTCAATGGTAACGGATATTTCCCACTTCATACGTATGAAATCGACTATGAACATGAGGGCTGGACGATTAAGTTGAATAGCGAATGGAGGGTTTCCGAATTTGTTAGGTCAAATAAAATTGGTGGGAATCCATTTTCAAGTGTATATCTCTGGACGATTAACGCCTCGCGCCATGGCCTTAGTGAAGGCTATGAATTCTCGGTCGGCAAGGATTCATGGATTAACAGATTGACAAATAGAAACGGAGTTTCTGTGAAATCAAGTTCGAGTGACCTTAGTCATCATTTGAAAGGAATGAGAGGATTTGAAGATTGGTTTATTGCAGACGACTACCCTTTGAACAACACTTTTAGTTGCTCGTCAGGCAATGGGACATGTAGAATATTTACTTCCTTTAGTACAGATTTCAATCCGGAGGAAAAGATCAATAGAGCATTGGAAATGATAGAACACATTTGCTGGATAATAGAAGGAATTGAAAACGAAAAAAAACGCAAGTCCAGATCATAGACTATACCCCTGCAAAACCCGTTCGATAAAGACTGGAACAAGTTCCGCTTTATTCAAGGTACAGTCTACATCGATTGGCACATCGTGAACACATACTCAATCGCCAACACCCCCACTTCTCACAACGGTTTTCGCAGCTGATCAACTTGTTTCAGTCCGATAGCAGAAACCAACATTCTCAACCCATTGCCAGCCTGGTGAAACCCAATGAATACCGGTTGCTCAAAGTTTCGGTAACGATATTCTGTCCCCATCCCATTTTTAGTGCATTCCTAAATTAGAACTTTCTGAGCATACATC
>CAYGUR010000486.1:0-1625 GCA_964353035.1 uncultured Comamonadaceae bacterium
TGGGAGAGATTGTGTTTAGAAAAGAGCGGCTGCCTTGGGGTGGCTGCTTTTTTTGAGTTCCTCTTTCAGAGGGTTCTCGGTAATGAAAGCGCCCCATAAATAGAAGGGGGGTAAACTAAATTGACACTTTTAACCTGTACATAACCACTACCATCAATTACACTTTTTCAGCTCAAAGTTCGAATGGTTATATGGACTATGAATTGGGGCAGAAAAAAAATCGCTCGTTTAATCCTGTCAATAAGCGATTACTATCTCAGCAACTTTTACAACTTTAGCAAAGACATTGGTATTTATGGTAATCTGCCTAGGTTCTTCCCCACTATTCAAATTTAATTCATAAAAACCATCTTCCTTTTCTACTAAATCTCGTCTCAATTCCGCGCGCGAATCAACAGTGTGATGTACTTGTAGTGCCAGAAGTATTGATGGAAGTTCAAGTTTTACTTGCGTGTATTCTTCTGATGAATCTGGTAGTAGAGAAATCTCTTTAATAAGCAACACCCTCGCCAAGGTGTAACGATAATAGAAGATACGAATTTGGCGAGGTGTGGCGCCACTATAGCTTGCTATAGCTTTTTCTAAACTACTTACTTCATCTTGATCCAATTCATACTGTTCTGATAATCCATGACTCCCCACTTTACGTGATTCACCTCTTTCTGTTCTGGTAATCTCAGGGTCTTTTTCAGTTGGTGGAGAACCGAGCGGTTCTGAAATTATTTTCATAGTCTCTTCAGAATATTGTTTGTCATCTCTCTGGTATTTCCCATCTACAAGTCCGCGGAAAACCTCCATTCGCTCAAATTCTGTAAGATCACCTAAACTGACACCAGCTAAGAATAGTTTGTCCATGTATTCAGACACCAATGCATTGAGAATTTTTGATTTTTGCTGATTCTCAAGGTTCCCATCAACTTCAATTAAATTGGAGTATTTAAAGTTTATGGCACGTTTCAATATTCTTTCGTCTACAGCCACAATTACAATGACTCTTTTTATTATCTCTGGATGTTCCAGCATAACCCGAAGGGAATCGATTACCGCCATAATCATCTCTTCGGAGCATCTATCCAGATCATCGACAACCAAAAATATTTTCTTCCGTTTCGTTTCTTTTTTAACCTTTGAAGGAATCCAGGCTTGAAGAAGTTTGCTCAATTCTTCCTGTATCTCAGCTTGCATTCCAAGAAGATGACCAAATGTCTTTTTTCCAAAATAAGAATTAAATAGCTCCTTGGCAGTTGACTTGAATTTTAAGTAGGTTCTTTTGAACAAGCTCACTGCATAAAGAACCGAGCCACCGAATATCCAATAAAGAAGCTCTTGAATCACTCCGTCATTGAGAAATATAACAATACCAAACCCAATAAAAATGAAAACGCCAGCCACTATTGGCCAAAGCCCAATGTTTTTTTTATTAACCTTAAATCGCTTACAATACTCTTGGCCAATAACTCTCAGTATGCATGAACTACTAGAACTAAAATATTCGTCTGAGAAGGATTGAAACAAGTATGCCCAACTTGCTGGAGTATCTTGATACTTCCATGCATGGAAATCAACGCGAATGAAATCGGTTGTTTGATTTTGACCCGGAAGCTTTTCCCAAATTTTGTCTAACA
>CAYGUR010000487.1:0-1624 GCA_964353035.1 uncultured Comamonadaceae bacterium
CATCAAAGGCCTTCTCCGCCATTTAGTACTTTTGTGGACATGTTAGTTGCCTCTTTGTTTAAGCGGTGGATGTTTGGGTTGAGCTTTTGCATGGCCATTGCGATGGTTCCAAAACACGGTTCTGCTCAAGTCGTTGACCATCAGCAACTGAGTTGGTACCATGTTTCCATCTCGCATCAATTTTCCGAAAAATTCAGCGCAACAACGTTTTACGATTGGCGAAGAGAAGGTTTCGGTAAATCCTGGCAACAGTCGCTTCTGAGAGTGAGTTTAGACTATACCCATGCTTCAGGTTCCAAGTTCAGTATAGGGTATGATTGGGTCGAAACCTTTCGGTACGGAAAACGTCCCATTGAATATCCGTTTTTTGAACACCGCATCTTTCAGCAAGCCATCTTGAACAACAGAATCGAACGCCTTCGCATTAGTCATCGGTGCCGATTGGAAGAGCGCTTTCTTCAGCGCAAATCTGCAAATGAGGAAGGTGAATTCACGCAATCAGCTTATGAATTAAGGTACCGCGGACGTTATCGACTGAAAGTAAAAATTCCTCTTGCGAAAAAGACTGAAGTTCCAAAGCTGTTCTTTTCATTGTTTGACGAAATTTTTGTGAATTTCGGCAATGGCACGAAGAACCATTTCTTTGATCAGAATTGGTGGGGCGCTGGGTTTAGCTATAAAACAACAGCGAATAGTTCGCTAGCCATTGGCTATATGAATCAACACATCGCAAAGAGTGATTTAATCCACATTGAATCGAATCATTTGTTGACGGCCGGGTTGAGTTTGAAAGTGAGATATAGGAAAGGCGATGAGGATTGATTCGAATCCAACTTTTGAATTGTTGGCACATAAAATTGCTTCAGGAAGGGTTAGGGGTGGCTTAATTGGCTGTATACTTTTCGGTGGAGATGTTGATAGCCTTTTGGTTATGAGCTATTTTCCAACGAGTCATGCGTATGCGCGTTGTTCTTAGTCTTTTTTATTTCTCAATTACTATGAGGCGATAATTTGTTTCAGATTTATGTCCGCTGTCTGTGTCTTCAAATACGTATTTGAATTCTTTGTCAGCTAAGCGTTTATGTTTTCTTTCATAGTCAATTGCCTTGTTGAGGGTTCGGACTTTGTTACCCGTGTCTTGAATACAAACGACCACAATACTTCCTTTACTTATATCCGAAACAATCTTCTTAATCAGTCCAATTTCTTTGTCCTTGTCTTTCTTGGCAAAATGAAACATACTATCCATAAGTACAATGTCAAAAGCGTTGAAATGGTCGAAAGCGTAAATGTCTTCAACTTGTCCGACCAAATTCAAATTTTCGTCTTGCCCGATTAGGTTCATTTGTTCAATTCCGACTTTTGAGTTATCAATTCCTGTTACAGCATATCCAAGTCGAGCTAAAGCAATTGCATCTCTACCTTGTCCGCAACCTAAGTCAAGAACTTTTCCTTTCCTTAAATATTCAGCAAAAAACGCAATCAATTCGGGATAAGGTTTTCCGAATAAGTTTTCTGACTGATAGTATTTGTCGTAGGTTACTGCCATTCGGTTTTTGAACTAATCACAACGGTTGGCAATAAGAAACGTAGGGCATTTCGAAGCTCCTACCTATCAAGTTAC
>CAYGUR010000488.1:0-1617 GCA_964353035.1 uncultured Comamonadaceae bacterium
ACCTAGAACTGTTCAGTTCTTGGACGACATCAAAACAATGGGGTATGAAATGGCCTTCAAAGGTGGACTTTCGTTCAACTTGAATGACATTATCATTCCACCAGAAAAGGATGTATTGGTTGCCGAAGCGAACAAGAAAGTTGGTGAGGTAATGGACAACTATAACATGGGTCTCATTACCAACAACGAACGCTACAACCAAATCATTGATGTCTGGACGCATACCAACTCTCGTCTGACAAACATCCTTATGGACCGTTTGGAAACACACAAGGAAGGATTTAACTCTATCTACATGATGTACCATTCAGGTGCTCGTGGATCGAAAGAGCAAATTCGTCAGTTGTCTGGAATGAGAGGGTTGATGGCGAAACCGCAAAAATCTTCAGCTACTGGAGGTCAGGACATCATCGAAAACCCAATTCTTTCAAACTTCAAAGAAGGACTTTCAATCCTTGAGTACTTTATTTCTACTCACGGTGCACGTAAAGGACTTGCAGATACGGCCCTTAAAACTGCCGATGCGGGTTACCTTACTCGTCGTCTTGTAGACGTTGCACAAGATGTGATCATCTCTGAGCACGATTGTGGTACACTCCGCGGATTAATCGCTGTTCCTTTGAAGAAGAGTGACGAAATTGTTGAGTCTATCGGAGATCGTATCCTCGGACGTGTTTCAGTACACGATGTGCTGATGCCTGGTACCGAAGATGTAATCGTTGAGTCTGGCGAAGAAATTCGCGAAGACCAAGCGAAAGCAATCGTTGCAGCAGGAATTGATGAAGTAGAAATTCGCTCTGTATTGACTTGTGAGTCGAAAACGGGAGTTTGTTCTAAGTGTTACGGAAGAAGCCTTTCTACGAGCCGAATGGTTCAGGTAGGTGAAGCTGTAGGTGTAATCGCTGCCCAGTCAATTGGAGAGCCAGGTACACAGTTGACACTTCGTACATTCCACATCGGGGGTGCGGCATCGAAGATTTCTGATGAAAGCAACTTGACAGCGAAGCAGAACGGTAAGATTGAAATGGACGAATTGCGTGTCGTTCAGCAAATGAGTGCTGAAGGAAAAATGCAAGACGTAGTTGTATCACGTTCTACTGAAATAAAAATTGTTGACCCTAAAACAGGTGTTGCATTGTTTACTGGTAACCTTCCTTATGGAGCAAATCTCTATGTAAAGGATGGTGATACAGTGAAGAAAGGTGACGTAATCTGTGACTGGGATCCATATAACAACGTTATCATCAACGAAGTGGATGGTGAAATCAAATTCGAATTTATCGAAGAAGGTGTTACCTACCGCGTTGAGCAAGATGAGCAGACGGGCTACCAGGAAATGGTAATCGTTGAGACGAAAGACAAGAAGAAGAACCCTGCTATTGAAGTTGTAAAAGGCGACGAAGTACTTCGTACATACTCACTTCCTGTAGGTGCACACATTAGTGTAAGCGCAGGCAAGAAAGTAGGTCCTGGAGCAATCCTTGCGAAGATTCCACGTGTGGCTGGTAAATCTGGTGATATCACCGGAGGTCTACCACGTGTGACTGAGCTCTTCGAAGCACGTAATCCTTCTAACCCAGCAGTGGTTTCTGAAATTGATGGTATCGTTTCTTACGG
>CAYGUR010000489.1:0-1617 GCA_964353035.1 uncultured Comamonadaceae bacterium
CATCAGAAGTGAAATCCATGCCGGGCATCACCGATGTATTTGTTTTCGACACCTATACCGATTCCACCGTGCGACAATGGTCTGACACGGATGCCTTTTCGAAAAAAGTGGCTATTGTTGGCGCATCGACCTGGCAACTTATGCAGGCAAAAAAGGCCTTAAAAGTTGAGTGGAAAGAAGCAGAGACAGTTCTCCAAACGTTTGGTGAAAAGGATCAGAGTTGGGAAGTTGAATACCCAAAAGGCCTTGAAAGCTCCCAACTGCACGCTGAAAGACTAGCTCAACTGTTTGAACAAGAAGGACAAACCATGCGAAAAGATGGTGATCCTGACGAAGCATTTAAAAACGCTGCAAAAACCATCGAACGCACTTATTCTTGTCCGTTCTTGGCGCACAACACCCTGGAGCCGATGAATTTTTATGCGGACGTGACTGCAGAACAAGCAACAGTGATTGGCCCCATTCAAACCCCTGAGTATGCTGAGCTAACGCTTTCGTCGAGATTGGGTTTGCCCGTTGAAAAAATTGATGTCCAGATGACACGCATGGGAGGTGGTTTTGGACGAAGGTTGTACGGCCATTTTGTGATTGAAGCAGCCGTCATTTCGCAGAAGATGAAGCGCCCCATCAAATTGATCTATTCCCGTGAAGACGACATGACTTCTGGCGTGTACCGCCCCATGCATGTTTTGAAATACAGAGCTGCGTTTGATGAACAAAACAAGCTCACAGCGCTGCATGTAAAAGGAGGTGGCATCCCTAGCGAAGCGATCTACCCCAATCGTTTCCCTGCCGGTGCCATTGACAATTACATGGCAGAAGTTGTAGGTACAGGAACCAACATCTCAACGGGAGCTTGGCGCGCACCGGGATCGAATTTCGCAGCGGGCGCGGAACAATCATTTTTAGATGAACTAGCCGAAATCGACGGCAAAGATCCCATTGACATTCGACTAGAGCTTCTTGAACGGAGCCGAACGAATCCGGTTGGAGAAAACAACGACTACGACCCCGTTCGTTATGCCGAGGTGCTAAAGGTGCTAAAAGAAAAAGTGTACACCATAGGAAAAGAAGGAAACACGGTGAACGGCATTGCGGCGTATTACTGTCACAATTCTTACGTAGCGCAGGCAGTGCAGATGTCGAAAGGAACAGATGCACCTGAGATCAAGAAAGTAACCAGCGTGGTTGATTGCGGAATTGTTGTGAATCCAGATGCGGCCATCAACATGGTACAAGGCGGGGTGATTGACGGAATTGGTCACGCCATGTTTAGCGAAATGACCTTTAACGAAGGGGTTCCCGAAGCATCTAATTTTGACCGCTACCAATTGATTCGTCACATGAATGCACCAAAGAGTCAAGAAGTGCATTTCGTTCAAAACGACATTGATCCAACAGGATTGGGTGAACCACCTTTACCTCCCGTGATTGGCGCTTTAGCGAATGCGATGTATCGTGCGAAAGGGGAAAGGGTTTATCATCAGCCGTTTAGCAAAAACAAAGCGCCATTCTAGATTGCGGTCAATGAGTTTAACAAGTGAATTTCGGGACCTCGTTGAACAGGCCAAGGTGTGGCAAAGCTGCGGCTTAACGTCTGTTCTTGCCACAGTGGTT
>CAYGUR010000490.1:0-1607 GCA_964353035.1 uncultured Comamonadaceae bacterium
GTATTTAATCACTGGATCAGCAGCGAGATTTGGTCCGTCAGCAGCCTCCACATCGGGGTAAACTTTATTTCGGTCATCGATGAGTCCTGATTGTTCGAAGAGGGTGTTGGTTCCCTTTTTAATCTGCGTCGGGGTAATTCCGTGCTTTTCGTTGTACTCAATTTGGCGTTCTCTTCTCCTGCTAGTTTCATCAATTGTTTGTTGCATGCTGCCTGTTACATTGTCAGCGTACATGATCACGCGTCCGTTCAAGTTCCTTGCAGCCCTACCCGCCGTTTGGGTAAGGGAGCGATTGCTTCTTAGAAAGCCTTCTTTGTCGGCATCCATGATGGCTACCAGTGAAACCTCTGGGATATCCAACCCTTCGCGCAGCAGATTCACACCCACTAGTACATCAATAATTCCTTTTCGCAGCTGTTTGATGATTTCTACCCGGTCCAGCGTTTTTACTTCGCTGTGCATGTAGGCGCATTTGATGTTGAGCTTCTCAAGGTATTTGGCCATTTCTTCGGCCATTCGCTTGGTCAAGGTGGTCACCAGAACGCGGTCACCAGCATCAAGTGTTGCTCTAATTTCTCCTATGAGGTCATCAATCTGATTGGCGGTTGGACGAATTTCAATTGGTGGGTCAAGCAAACCGGTTGGACGAATCAATTGTTCCACCACAACTCCTCCCGAACGCTCAAGCTCGAAATCAGCAGGTGTGGCACTAACGAAGATGACCTGATTGATGAGGCCTTCGACCTCCTCAAATTTGAGGGGACGGTTGTCCATGGCTGCAGGAATGCGGAATCCATAGTCAACAAGGTTGATTTTTCGTGCGCGGTCACCACCGTACATAGCGCCAATTTGTGAAACGGTCACGTGACTTTCATCTATGACGAAGAGGAAATCGTCTGGAAAGTAATCCATCAAACAGAATGGACGTTCGCCGGGCTGTCGTCGGTCGAAGTAACGGGAGTAGTTTTCGATACCAGAACAATAACCCAGTTCTTTCATCATTTCAATGTCGTAGATTGTTCGTTCTTCAAGTCGCTTCGCCTCCAAATATTTCCCTTCACTTTTAAAGATGTCTACTTGCTTGACCATGTCTTGTTGGATTTCCCAGATGGCATCGTTCATGGTGTCTTTGCCAGTGACAAAGAGGTTGGCAGGGTAAATATTCACTTCTTCAAGTGCGTACAATTGTTTTCCCGTAGAAGGTTCAATTGTTTCAAGCGACTCAATTTCGTCTCCCCAAAATGAAACCCGCAGGGCGTGGTCAGCATAAGCTAGAAAGATGTCTACAGTGTCTCCTTGCACTCTGAAATTGCCACGTTGGAAATCGGCTCGCGACCTGCTGTAGAGACTTTCTACAAGGTTCAGCAAGAATTTGTTTCGCGAAATTTTCTGTCCAACTTCAAGTGGGATGACGCTTTTATGGAATTCCACTGGGTTTCCGATACCGTATATACAGCTGATGCTGGCAACAACAATGACGTCTCTTCTTCCGCTTAGGAGTGACGAGGTGGCGCTGAGTCGAAGTTTTTCGATTTCGTCATTGATGCTTAGGTCTTTTTCAATGTAGGTATTGGACGAAGGGAGGTAGGCTTCGGGTTGGTAATAGT
>CAYGUR010000491.1:0-1582 GCA_964353035.1 uncultured Comamonadaceae bacterium
GTCTAGATGACGTCTTAGCATCTCTTCAATCCTAAAAATCGTCTAAATCCTTCAACTATGAACACCGAAACACCCACTTCAAAAGCGCGACTTTGGACTTCTTACATTCTACAAGGCATCTTAATTGTAATGTTCTCTATGGGCGCTATTATGAATCTTTTAATGACTGAAACAGCCGTAACAGGGGCAGTTCAAATGGGCTATACCGAAGGCAACGTCCGTTCTTTAGGTGTGATTCTGCTCATAACCATTGTGCTTTTTGCCCTTCCTAAAACCAATGTGTTAGGCGCCATTCTTCTAACAGGCTGGCTCGGTGGTGCTGTGGCAACACACGTCATTCATTCAGATCCGCTGTCACTGACACTTGCACCGGTAGTATTCGGTTGTCTGGTGTGGTTGAGCATTGGTTTACGTCGCAGAAATTTGAGTGCCTTATTGCCATTTGTTAAATAAACCATTGTCGTAGCCTATTCGTAAAACAGTTCTTTAAAAGTCCAGATGACAATAAAGGAACTGTTTTTTTTGATCTTCGCTTTATGCAACACCGCCACTTCATCCTTCACAAACCCTACGGTTACCTTTCTCAATTCATCACAAATCAAACGAAAGGAACGAGCAAGAAACGCATGTTGGGAGAGTTATTTGATTTCCCTGAAGGCACCATGTGTATAGGACGCTTGGATGAGAATTCTGAAGGATTGCTCCTACTCACAACAGACGGAATGGTGAGTGAGCAAGTTCGAGACAACACCATAGAAAAGGAGTATTTCGCCCAAGTAGATGGGTTGATTACAGCCGAAGCCATTGGGCAGCTTCAAAAAGGCGTTGAGATTGGTGTTTTCAGTGAAAAGTATGTGACCAAACCGTGTAAAGCCAAGCTTTTAGAACCTTCTCCGCCTTTTCCGGTTCGAAGCAAACCCGTCCGGGATGACCGTCATGGTCCAACTTCTTGGGTTTCAATCACACTCAATGAAGGCAAGTTCAGACAAGTTCGAAAGATGACAGCTGCCGTTGGATTTCCAACTTTACGACTTGTTCGTGTGCGCATCGGATCCATCCATTTGGGAAGCATGTCTGTAGGCGAAGTGACTGAAGTCGAAAACTTTATTGGTTTTTTTGCGTAAAATCGTACCAACAACTTTCAGACCACCCTATTTCAAATGAAACGACTACATCTCACACTGATAACATTGCTTTTAGTGATGCTTTCAACTTCTACTTCTTTCGCCCAATTTATTACCAAACGAAGTGGCCATTTTGGATTGGTTGATACCGAAGGACAGGTTCTCATTCTGAACCAATGTGATACGATTTACCAGATTAGAAATGAATTTCGAGTACTCCCAGCCTTTGTTGCTTCGCAAGAAGACAAATATGGCATTTTCATTCCGGGCGTGTCTGAAGAGATTGAGTTTCTCTATGACGAATTGGAGAATAAAGGGGGCTACTGTTTTTTCCGTTCGGGTGAAAAATGGGGTTTTCTATTTGAATCCATTGACCACCTTGTTGGTGTCGTAGAACCTCAGTTCGATTCAGTTTACCCGATTGCAGAGCTTGTTGGTGGGTTTCGAAAGCAGGAAGC
>CAYGUR010000492.1:0-1534 GCA_964353035.1 uncultured Comamonadaceae bacterium
GCAAGAAGCTGGTGTGCTCAGAGGGGGCGAAGCGTTGCACTCAACGGCCAAAAAAGTAGTCGGACCAAATCGCACTGTGTCTGATGGTCCGTTTGCCGAAAGCAAAGAAATCATTGGAGGATACTACACCGTTGAGGTTGAAAGTATCGATGAGGTGCTTAAAATTGCAGAAGACTATCCAGATTACGACCTCGATGGTGGGGTGGAAATCAGAGAAGTGATGGTCTTTGACCGATGAGCCTTTCCCATGAATGAACAGAAAATGGTAGACCATCTTTTCCGACATCAGTACGGAAAGATGGTCGCCATTCTTACCCGCCTTTTCGGCCTCTCTAACCTGGAACTGGTTGAAGATGCCATTCAGGACACCTTCGCGCAAGCAACCCAGGTGTTCCGAAAAGGTATGCCCGAAAATCCGGAAGCGTGGCTCACCAAAGCGGCGAAGAACAGGGCCATTGATTTGTTGCGACAAACAAAGGCCATTAAAAACCGACATGAACAATACGAATCGGGGCCGGGTGCCATCTTGTTGAATGAACTCTTCCTCGATCACGAAATCGAAGACAGTCAACTCCGCATGGTCTTCACCGCTTGCCATCCTGA
Organism: uncultured Comamonadaceae bacterium; assembly: GCA_964353035.1. Classification (GTDB taxonomy): domain Bacteria; phylum Bacteroidota; class Bacteroidia; order Flavobacteriales_D; family Sanyastnellaceae; genus JAQWQB01. The sequence continues at coordinate 604 of CAYGUR010000492.1, forward strand.
ATTGCAAGCTCAGGATCAGTTGTCCTTCGCCCTAAAAACCATTGCAGGATTTGGCACCAGAGAAATTGCTGCTGCTTTGTTGCTCAAGGAAGAAACGGTGAAAAAAAGACTGAGCAGAGCGCGGAAAACCATTACAGAGAAACAGCTGGCCTTCGAAATCCCCTCGGCGATTGAACTTCCCCTTCGTTTACAAAGAGTACACGAAGTGATCTATTTAACCTTCAACGAGGGGTTTCATAGCGCAAACAAAAACCAACTCATTCGTGAGGATTTGTGCGGCGAAGCCCTTCGGCTGTGTCAGCTGATCTTGAAAAAAGAACTCACCCGATCAGGCGAAGGTTATGCGCTGTTCGCCTTATTGTGTTACCATTCAGCTAGGTTACCGGGAAGAGTAAATGAACGCAATGAGCTGATTAACTTGCGCGACCAAGATCGCTCAACATGGCATGTTCCGCTCATTCAAATGGGGAATAGCGCCATGCAGAAAGCCATGCAGTATGAAGGACGAAGTAGTTTCCACTTTGAAGCGGCGATAGCGTCTGAACATGTTCAGTCCTCGTCATTCGAAGAAACGAATTGGGAAGCCATTTTGTCTTGGTACGAAGCGCTTGAACAATTGCATCCGCAGCCATTGACCACCTTGAACAAAGCCATTGTGTTGTTGCAACTTCAACGCACAACGGAAGCTAAATCTTTGCTGGATACCCTTTCGTCAAACACCTTGGAGCAACGCGCTTACTTGCTTCAAGCAACCATCGCTGAGTATCATCTCTTGCTTGGCGAGGTGTCGCAAGCTGTTTTGGCGTTAGGCAAAGCCTTGGAATTGGTGAACAATGTGAGTGAACGACGTTACCTCGAAGCGAAATTGGCTCAATTACAGGTATAGTGGGGTGTAGATTTCGCAGGCAGCAATTCGAAAATTCATTTTAGG
>CAYGUR010000493.1:0-1515 GCA_964353035.1 uncultured Comamonadaceae bacterium
TATCTGTGGTTTGGCACGTGGGGTGGTGGCGCTTATCGCTACGATGGATCTGAATTCACTTCTTATTTAGCGAAAGAAGGAAGACTACAAGACAATGGAAAACACCAAAACGTGATTCAAAGCATCTTGATTGACTCCCACGGAGATCAATGGTTCACGTCCATGACACATGGTGGAATCAGTCAATTTGACGGAGACTCCATGTCCCATTTCACCACTGAGAATGGATTGTTAGACGATATGTTCACTTGCTCATTTGAAGACAGCAAAGGGAATATATGGTTTGGATCCTTGGGGAACAGGGAAGAAGGATTGTTGAAGTACAATGGCACAACATTTCAACATTTTAATGCGATGAGTGGATTACCGAATAACAACATCCGTGGAATTTGTGAAGACAACAGCGGTCGTCTCTGGCTTGCTAGCAGCAGAGGATCTTTATGCTTGTTCGATGGTACGTCGTTTTCAGTCTTTACATCGAAACAAGGCCAAACATTTGAAGGCATGCTCTTCGTTACCAAAGACGCAGACGGGAATATGTGGTTTGGCGGTACGTATGGAAGACTGTATCGCTTTGAAGGGGAAGAGGTGGTTGATTTTACGACCAAAAGGCACAAATAGAAAATGGAAACAAACTTTTGGACTTAGGATGGACGAATACTCTCATGAACGTTGGAATATTGATTGTTACTTTTATAGTGCTATCCACGCTCTTTATTACGGTAGGTCGAATCTTGACGAAAAAAAGAACGTAATTGTCTTTTCTTGAAGATTTAGAATAAATTGAAGTACAAACCCAATTCAATGAACAAATTTGTAACCCTTCGATCCTTCGACCTTCCAACAGACCTTGCAATTGTGCGCTTAAAAGTAGAGGAAGCAGGCATTGAATATCACGTGGCAGATGAACTTACTGTTCAGACCTACAACTTTCTGTCCAATGCCGTTGGTGGTGTAAAACTACAGGTTCGTCCAGAAGATTATGAACGCGCGAATGAGTTGTTAGAATCATTGGGGTATCCTGAAGGAAAAGTAAAGCCTTCGCTTTTAGAGAAACGGTTGTCGAATCCTCAAACACAGCATCGATTGAGGTTCGTGCTGATTGGTTTTATCATCCTCGTGGTTGTTATTACCGTTTTAACCTTGGTGAAGTGATCAATCAAAAGTATGGAAAACACTGGGGTTTGTCCGAATTGCGGTTCAGCTGAAATTTCGAAACCTACCTTTTCGAAACGAGCTTTTGCGCTTTCGATTCTGCTGATAGGCATCCCTTTTCTGTTCATGATCAAGGAATGTCATTGTTTTGATTGTAACACAGATTTTCCTTCGCGCAAGCGGAAAAAGTAAGACCTTACTCTTCAAAAAGTATTAAAGACAGTAGTAAACGTTTCGTCAGAAGTTCAGCAGTTTCACCCGTTTTTCGCTTCCATCCTCGAACTGAAGAATGGCCAAGTAAAGGCCTTTCGGTGCACTGCTCAAGTTGAAAATGTACTTCTGCTGTGTGGCGATAGTTGA
>CAYGUR010000494.1:0-1512 GCA_964353035.1 uncultured Comamonadaceae bacterium
GACCTTCTCACGCAAAAAGGTTGAGCTTGTACCTGTTCGGTTAAGTCGAACTACGGATGGAATTCGTTTCCCCAACGGGCGGGAGGTGTCCCGCCCCTGCAAGTAACGCTCAATTCACCATCTCGATTTCGATTCCCTCATTTTCAATCCTTTTGTGATATCTCTCTAGTTACAAATCCACTAACTTGCCCACCTTGATGAAGACCACCGCTATTGTTGTTTTTGCAGACACTACCAAGTCTGAAGCGCGCTCCAAACGGCTCTTACCTGAGTTGAATGAGCGCGCGAACCTTGAGTTGCTGCGTTTCATGACCAATGCAACCTGTCAACTGGCGCAAAGTACAGGATTGCCCGTGCTGCTTGTGAACGGCGCGCAGCAAACGGGGAAAACCTTTGGTGAACGCATTCATTCGGCGTTTCAATATGCTTTCGACCAAGGCTATGAAAATTGTCTGCTCATCGGGAATGATTGTCTTGGACTGAACGTCGACGATTTAATCGAAGCAGCCTTTTTCGTCCAACATAACAAGACTGTTTTAGGTCCAGATATGCGCGGTGGAACATGGGTCATAGGACTGAACTACCAGACCTTCGCCCTAACAGATTTTACACAGTTTTCATGGCAAAAGAAAACATTGTTTGCCGAACTCATAAACTACTTCGGAACAGAAAACAGCATCTTACTTTCGACCAAAAAAGATGTGAATACCACCGCAGATTTGAATGCGTTCAAGCAACTGCTATCGTCTGATTATTCACTCAATTCTTCGACCTACCTCTTTTTCCATTTCATTGACGCCTTGCACCACTTCTATCAAAGAAGTGCAGAACAAGAAGCAAGTCAAGAACAACTTTTTGTGCACCGCAAGCTTATGCGGGCCCCGCCGATGGTGAACGTAGCCTAAGCTGACTCAAATCAAGTTCACTTTACCTTAATCGGCAAAACGCCACTTTATTTTTACCATGAAACAACTGTTACTCACGGTTGCATCTGCGTTCGTATTCCTCGCAGTGCAAGCTCAAAGCGATGTGCTTGTCCAAGTTTATGACCTTGGATCACTCGACGTCGTTGAAGGAATTACCATCGTTGTCACCAATGACAATACCACCATCGCCAAAGAAGGAATTTCTGATTCCAAAGGAAAGGCACGAATTCGCTTGAATACTACCGGAACCTATTCCATTTCAATCAAAGAAAATGAGAAATGGATTTTGGTCGAAGGGGCCACGGTCGACATCCGTTCCAACGAAGATGCTTCTGTTTCAATCTTGGTTTACGAACAAAAGAATGTTGCGCTGGCTGAAGCCGAAGTGGCTGCCGGACAAAGCATTGCAACGGAAATCAACACCCGAAATGCCGAAGTTTCAAGTGAGTTGACCGCCAAAGAAATCAACGAAATCCCGCTGGAAGGACGTGACATCACTCGGGCTCTGTTCAGACTTCCGAACATCACCCAAGCCACCGGATTCTACCCAGAAGCTCCCAACGTAGCCATCAACGGTGCCAATCCA